>DASXXV010000043.1:0-31372 GCA_036502905.1 Occallatibacter sp.
ACTTCGTTGTCGTCCTGGGCGGTGGACCCGCCACAGCCGTCGTCCTCCGCCTCGTCTGGCCCGATTTTCGCTCGCAACGCTGTTCACCCCAGTAGTCTTAACTGGCCCTAAATGCATCAGGAGAATTTCATGTCTACCGCATCCATTTACGATATTCCCGTCCGCAGGATTACCGGGGCCGACGCTTCTCTCGCCGAACACCAGGGCAAAGTCGTCCTGGTGGTCAACGTGGCCTCGAAATGTGGCCTCACTCCGCAATACGAAGGCCTGGAAGCGCTCTTCCGCAAATACCGGGACCAGGGGTTCGTGATCGCTGGTTTTCCGGCCAACGATTTCGCCGGCCAGGAGCCCGGCAGCAACGAAGAGATCCAGACGTTCTGCACGACCAACTTTGCTGTCGATTTTCCCATGTACGGCAAGGTGAAGGTCGTAGGCGCAGACAAGCATCCGCTTTATGCGCTGCTGATCAGTGCCAAGCCCACGGCTATCAGTACGGGCCCCGTCCCTTTCGCCGAGGACTTGAAGAAGTACGGCATCTCGCCCAACAGCGAACCGGAATTGTTGTGGAATTTCGAGAAGTTTCTGGTGAGCCGGAGCGGGGAAGTGGTGGCGCGTTTTGCGCCCGACACCAAGCCCGACGATCCGGCCCTGATGGCCGCCATCGAAGCAGAACTCGCGAGGAAATAGCGGGATCGACAAAGGTGCCGCGACGCTTTGGGAAGGTGAGCGAGGTTCGGAAAACGGCAAGACCGCCTCATGGGACGAGGCGGCCCTGTCGCCGGACGGCGAGCTGAGGAGAGCTAAAAAAATCGCCGGCCGGGCACAAAGGATCAGTAAAGGATCTACTGGTCGCCACCTAGAACGTTCTCAACCGCGGTAATAGTCCCGAATAAGCCGTCGGCCTCGCCATTCAGACCGGCCGTGAAGAACAGGGTTGTTGCGGGGCCGGAGGTCGCGCCGCTGCCGAACGCGATGTCCCAGAGGCCATCGATTGTGATGGGGTTGTTGGCGGCATCGTTCAGGAGCCCTTTGAATCGTCCTGACACGGCATCGTACGCGGCGATCTGCCCGCTGCCGAATTGCCCCACGAGGACGTTGTGGCTGTACACGCCGAAGTCGCTGGGCGCCTGCGTCATACCCCAGGAACCGTTGAGCCAGTTTCCATGCTGCAGGCGGCGCAGCAGGCGCCCGGAGGTGGAAAACACGTCTACGTATCCCAGGCCGGGGCCGTCCACTTCGTCGTGCTTCTTGCTGTCCTGCTGGGCGAATGCGACGTAGATATCGCCGCCGATGTTCTGGACGTTGAAGGGCGCAAAACCATCGGGGAGTTCTTCATCCCGGAAAGCATCGTCGCCCATCGAGACGCGATGGAAGTTGGTGTTGTAGACCGCAACGCGCGCCTTGCGGAAATCAGCCACATAGAGGAAGTTTGCCGTGCCGCCGTTGGAGGTGCTGGAACTGGCAAGCGCAACACCCTTGAAGACAGATGCGCTTTTGGTGTTGACCTGGATCACTGCCGAGCCAGGGTTGACGCCAGGATTCCACCCGGAGATGGTGCCGTCCTCGGTGACGAAGATGAATCTTGCCGGAGCATTGGGGGCAAGCTGGAAATCGTTCGTGCCGTTGAAGACCTGGCCGGTGGGGGTGCCGGTGGGGCTGGAGCTCGTGTCTCCGGTGGGAATCGTAACCACGAGGGGGACCTGGGCCCCTGCTCCGGTATAGAGCGTCGCTACGCCGGGTCCGTTGTCGGAGACCCACCATGGACTGCCGGAGCTGCGCGACATGCCCCACGGGTTCACAAGGTTCGGGTCAGTGACGGGCGCCATGCCGGGAAGATCCGAAACCAGGTTGGTCTGCTTGTAGTGTTGCTGCGCGGTGAGAGTCGTTGCGAGCGTGAACAGGCCGAGCGATGCCATGCCCAGAATACGTGCGATGCTGACCATGTAACTCCTTTGCCTCTGCCCGAAGTTTTGCGGGGAGGGAGCGGTCGCTGCCAAGCGACGTCCCAACATAGAACCTGACCAGTACGGCTTTTGTCAGCCAATTGTCAGAAGCTGGTCATTTCCTTGCTTGCTATCGCTGCACGACACTGAAGAGATCGCTCGCCCGTTCGGTGGAGGCGCGCATCATCCCAGAGGTCGATGCCCGTCCTTGTCCGCATCCGGTAGTGTCCGCATGAGGCTCACCCCGAATCCATTTCCCCAGAAGAGTGAGAGCCTCCCTGTTTACAGGCCAGTTTGACGGAGGCTATCGTGCGCCCATCCATGTACGGCAGGGCGATCTATGGATCGCTGCTTCTTGCGTTGTTTCTTGTCCCCGCCATGCATTCCCAGCAACTTGCCACCGGCAGTATCGGCGGCACGGTTACGGATGCATCCGGCCGGTCCATCGCGAATGTCGTGTTGACTCTCAGCAATGCATCGCAGGGCACGGAGCGGACCTACACGACAAAAGATGACGGTGTGTTCTCGTTCGCAACTCTTGAGGCGGCCAGCTACACGCTATCCGCGGCGGCTTCGTCGGGATTCGCGGCATGGCGCCAGCCGGTCAGCCTGGAGGTGGGACAGACGCGAAACGTCCTGGTCCGCCTGGAGATCGCCGGCAGTCGAACCAGTGTCGAAGTGGACGCCGAGGCGCAGCACGGCGTGAACACTACTTCGTCTGACCTGGGCGACGTGATCGGCGCGAGACAGATCGAGACACTTCCCCTGAACGGCCGCAACTACCTGGAACTCGCATACCTGGTGCCGGGCAACGCGCCGGCACCCAATTTCGATCCGACGAAAGAACATACCGTGGTGATCGCATCCGCGGGCCAGGCCGGCCGGGGAGGCAACGTCACTATCGACGGCGCCGACAACAACGACGACGCGGTCGGCGGCTCTCTGGTCAACGTTCCCGAAGACGCCGTGCAGGAATTCCAGATCGCAAGCAATCGCTTCTCCGCCAGCCTGGGGCGATCAGGATCTACGGTGGTCAACGTGGTCACAAAGCAAGGGTCCAACAATCTCCACGGCGGGCTGGGATTCTACGAACGGGATAAGGTGCTGCAGGGATTGCCGGCTACCTACGATGCTTCGGTGGGCACAACTCCTCCCTTCCATCGTCAACAGTATGCCGGGGACGTGGGCGGCCCGATCCGGCGCGACAAAGCATGGTGGTTCGTGGCCATGGAAGACCGCCAGCAACTTGGCGCCGACCTGGTGGGGGTGCGCGACAGCGAGAATCAGAAGATCAACCGCGTGTTCGCAACAGCGCCGCTGCACGACTTTCTCACCACCGAGCGCCTCGACTGGCAGCTTTCGGGGCGCGACCGCATCGGTTTTCGCGAATCACTCGAACTGGAAGACGATCTGAGCCAGAGCACGCTGGATCGCGCGCTGGCCACGGAGGCCTATCGACAGACCGCGGTGAATCATCTCCAGGGCCTTACGGCCGACTGGACGCACCTGTTTACGCCGTCGGTGGTGAATCGCCTCAGCTTCGCCGACAACAATTTCATCAATACCACGGCGCCCACTTCGGTTGCGCCACAGATCACCTTTCCCAGTATCGATGACGGCGCGACCTACCGAGTGCCGCAGCAGACGCTGCAATTCCGGCTGCAAGGTGGGGATACGCTCACGTGGACGCACCGCAACCATGTCTTCAGCTTCGGCGGAGAAGTGCAGTGGATTGACGCCGATTTCAACCTCGGTGTCTTCCAGCAGGGCAACATCATCGCCGTGGAGGACTTTCCGGACTTCGACCGCAACGGCGACGGCAAGGTGGACGATAACGATTTGCTGTTTGCGGTGGGCCTGCGCAGCTCGACGCCCACGCGTCCCCTGAATCTTGAAAACAATGACAACTACCATCTTGCCTGGTTCGCGCAGGATGACTGGAAGGTGGCTCCGCGCCTCACGCTAAACCTGGGGCTGCGCTGGGAGATGGACACCAATCTCAACAATCTCAGTTGGTACAGTCAGCGCAATCCCATCGTGGAGTCGTTCTACCAGGGAACGCGTCATCGCAATTACAACAACTGGTCCCCGCGCGTGGGCTTCAACTACGCCTTCAATCCGGACTTGAGCATTCACGGCGGGTACGGCATCTACTACGACCGCATCACCATGGAAATCATGTCGCTGGAGAAGGGCTTTGACGGGCGGGCGCTGGCGCTGAACGTGACCGCCGGAAATGTCGTCACCGATCCCAATGGGGTACCGGTTTATCTGAACCAGGACGGCACCTTCAAGTCATACGCGCCGCAGGTGCTTTCCAGTCCGTTTAGCGGATTCGTCTTTACCGGTGCGGGCGCCGCGGGCATCGACGTGATCAACAACCGTATGCGCAACCCCATGGTGCAGCAGTTCAACCTGGGCATCGAGAAGCAGGTTGGCGGCCTGATGGTAAAGGTCGACGGGGTGCACAATCTCGGTACGCGCTTTATCATCGGGCGGCCGGTGGGGTCGGTGTTCAACCCGCAGACGCAAGGGCCAGACAACGTAACGGATCTGGAGTCGGCCGTGGGCACGCATTATGACGCCTTGTGGGTCAGCGTGCGGCAGCGCTTCTCGAAGTACGGAGAATTTGACGCCGCCTACACGCTGGCCAAGGCTTTCAACTACGCCAACGACGACCAGATTCCATTCGAATATTCGCCCATCGATCCCAACGACCTGCGGCGCGAATACGGGCCGCCGCCCAGCGACCAGCGGCACCGGCTGGTTCTCTCCGGACTTGGCAACCTGCCATGGAAGTTTCGCCTGGCGCCCATCTGGACCATTGCTTCCGGGGTGCCCATGGACATCCTGCTTCCCGACGGGAGCCAGCGCGTGCCCACGATGCAGCGCAATGCCGGCGGCCGCCAGTTCCACAATGCGCGGGAGCTGAATGCATTCATCGCCGAGACCAATGCGGCCGGCGGGGTGTTTGAAGCCAGCGCCAACCGCTACGTGATGTTGCCGCAGGTGAGCGCTCACGCGCGGTTCAACGACAGCTTCAACGCGCTCGACCTGCGGCTGGATCGCACCATTTCGTTTGGCGACCGCTACAGCCTGGACCTGATCGGCGAAGCATTCAACCTCTTCAACGTGACCAACATACTTGGGGTCAGCAACCTGAATTACTCAGGTTTCGCCAACACCCTTGCTCCCGATCGCAATCATCCGGACTTCTCTTCGAGCTTCGGAACCCCGGTGTCGACAGCCGGAGGCGTGTTTGGATCAGGCGGCCCGCGTGCGTTCCAGTTCGCGGCGAGATTCAGCTTCTAAGCTGCCACCAGGTTTTCTTTTGAGTTCTTGCCGGTGTTGCCGACCCTTTGAGGAGGTCATGGAGTTCGGTAGATTCCACAAAAACTGTGAAGACGCGGGGTAAGTGCTTTCTTATCAGGCCCTGCGAGTGTCACAGCTTCTGTGGGGCTGTGGAGTGTTCCGATCTAACTATATGAAAGCAATGGAATTATGGGCTGCTTCACAGCAAAGGTCCGCTCCCGGGGAATAATTTTATTCAGAACGGCCGGATCACCTTCCACGGGTCACCCCGCTATGGAATTTCCCGAGGTCCCGGGTTCATTGTGGCATTTTTCCAGGGAATTCCCGGCAACGACTTTAAAGGGAATTCCCTTAGGGGAAGCGGAGCGAGGGCTGCCGGAATCGAGCGGGGGGGACACCGCGTTGGTTTTCGGCTAGAAGATTTTCAAATGGATCACGAGGTACTTCTTGGGATTCTCGCGGATCGCCTTGACGAGTTGCTGGGCCTGGTCCATGGTCTGGTCGGCATGATCGTAAAGCGAGCGGTTCTGCACCAGCTGGCCCATGGTTCCCTTGCCCTCCCTGATGCCCTTTAATAGCTCGTCCAGGTTGGTGACGGTGTCGCTGAGCCGGTTGGCGAATTCCTGGTCGCTGGCCAGCTTGCCCAGTGCTCCCTTGCCGGCGTTGATATTGCTCACCAACTGATTGGTGTTGGCCACTGCCTGGTTGAGGTTGTTATAGAGGGCATCGTCCTTCAGGAGCTTGCCGGCCGTGCCTTTGCCCTGATCGAGCGCGGCGGTGATGCTGCTGAGCCGATCGACCGATGCATTCAGCTTCAGGTAAAGCGAGTCGTCGTGGATGAGTTTGCCCACGGAGCCCTCGCCGCCGGCCATGGCGCGGGTAATGGTCTCCAGGTTGGTGGTCACCCGGGTCAGCCTGGTGTAGAGTTCGGGATCGTTCATCAACTTCCCGGCGGTGCCTTTCTTCGAGTTCAAGCTATCGAAGAAGAGATCGATTTTGCCCATCAGTCCGTTGATACTCTGTAGAGCGATCTCGCTGCTGTTCACCACTTCCTGGATGCTGGGCGCGTCGACGGAGCGGAGTTCCGAGCGGTTGGGAGGAGAAGGTCCCTTGGCGTTTTTGGAGGTGATGTCGATGAAGCTGTCGCCCAGCACGCCGGCCTGGGCGATGACGGTGGTGGAATCCGTATGCAGGAAGGGAGCGAAGCGGTCGCCGATCCGCATGGTCACTTCCACGGGCTTGGGGCTGCGCTCCGGCACGATCCGAATACGGATCACGTTGCCGATGGTGACGCCTTCCAGGGTCACGGGCGCGCCATTCTTCAAGCCGGTGGCGTTATCGAAATAGGTGCGCAGGGTAAGCTTGGGCGCAAACAGACCCCCTGTGGACCCGGACATGAGAAATACCAGGGCGATAAGGATGGCAATCGCCAGCAGCACCAAGGCGCCCACCTTAAGTTGTGACCACTGAATCTCTTTCCGGCTTGGCACCTGGCTCCTTTGGGTAAACCGCTAAGTGCTAACGCTTTGAGAATATCAAACGACCTCGTGGAGGGCCTCGTCCTCGAGAACCACGCTGGCCATGGCGAAGTCCCTGCTGTGGGTGATGGAAAGCGCCGCGCGGCGGGCATTCAAGCGGCGCGCCACCTCCGCGGCCCGACCGTGAAAGCGGAGAGCGGGCCGCCCGCCGGGTTCGCGCACCACCTCTATTTCCAGCCAGGTGACGCCGCGGCTCATTCCGGTTCCCAGGGCCTTGGCTCCCGCTTCCTTGGCGGCAAAGCGCGCGGCCAGGCTTTCCGCCGCGTTTCGCTTGCGCAGGCAGTAGGCCTGCTCCGCGGGGGTAAACACCTTGTTGAGAAAGCGCGCGCCGTGTCGATCCACCGTGTCCTGAATGCGGTGGATCTCGACCAGATCGATTCCCGAGCCGACGATCATCGTGATTTCATTATGGCGCGGCGGTGGCATGTCCCCGTCCGATCCGGGACGCGATTACTGGAGGACGGCAAAAAGTGTGATTGGAGTTCCATCCTGTTCCAAACGCGGCCACCTTCCGTTCGACTCCGGAACAGCCATCAAGCTGCCGACGTGGGCTCCGATAAGACGGGCATGAGGCTCAACTGGGCAGAACGGGGAGCGGAGAAAAACGCAGGAACTCCCTGGGCGCTGGAGATGAAAGCTGTTTCGGTGGAAGAGCCTTCGCGGCTGGTGAAGACTCTCACGGGCGGCATACTGGGCTGCGGAGGGTGGGTTCTGAGCCGCGGCGCCAGCGACTCGGGCCTGGTGACGCTGCTCTTCGAATTCGAACGGCAGTCGTGCCTCGATATCTACAGCGTGCTGATAGCTGCCGGCCTGGAACTAAGCCAGACCGGGCACGTCCGCTTCACCGAGCTTTGCCAGTGCACGCGCAGCCGGCAGCAGGAATGCGCGACAGAAATCGCCAGCGTGGATCTGGAAGTCCAGACCTTTCCTCCTGCGGTGGTGTCATGCGGGACTACCCAGGCGAGCGCGTGATGGCGCGATTGAGTTTTCCGTCGCAGGTCTCAACGGTCGTTACCGAATTCAACGGTCATTATCAAACCTTGCCTGGTTCGGGCTCTAGGCTGAGAACGGATGCGCGAAAAGCGCGACAACACTCTTCTCACCCGGCTTCAACGAGTCCGTAGCGCCGCTGCCATGCTTCTTTGAGGCGCGCCCATACGCGGTCGCATTCGGCCTTGGTGCCTTCGACCTCGCCGGGTTTGGCGTTTGCGAATCGGGCTGCTTCCTGCTTGGCGAGTTCCAGCAATTGCCGGTCGCGGACCAGGTTGGCGACGCGGAAATCGGGCAAGCCCGCCTGCCTGGTGCCGAAGAATTCGCCGGGGCCGCGCATCGCCAGGTCGAGCTCGGCCAGTTCAAATCCGTCCTGCGTGCGGACCATGGCATTCAGGCGTTCTTCTCCAATGTCCGAAATGCGGCGGCCGGTCATCAAGATGCAGTAGCTTTTCGCGGCGCCGCGTCCCACACGGCCGCGCAGCTGATGCAACTGGGCCAGCCCGAATCGTTCGGCATGCTCCACGACCATCACGGTGGCGTTGGGGACGTCCACCCCGACTTCGATGACGGTGGTGGATACGAGCACATCGATTTCACCGCGCTGGAAGCGGCGCATGATGACTTCCTTCTCATCGGGGTCGAGGCGGCCGTGAAGCAGGCCGAGGCGCAACCCGGCGAGCGGGCCTTTGCGCAGGCGGTCGTGCATGTCCACCGCCGATTTCAATCCCAGGCCGGGTTTCGGCTTTGGCTCCGGTGCTCCGTTGGGAAACAGGTCCGCGCTTTTCGTCTTGCGTGCGGAAATCGGAGGAGGCGTGTCCGTGTCGGTTTCGTCGGAGGGAAAGTCAAGCTCGGGCTGGTCGTCTTTGGTGCCCTCGATTACCGGATACACGATATAGGCCTGGCGGCCCTGCTTCACCTGCGCGCGCACAAAGTCCCACACTTCTTCGGCGCGCTCGTCGGGCACGCGGCGAGTGACGATCGGGGTTCGTCCCGGGGGCAGTTCGTCCAGCACGCTGATATCGAGATCTCCATAAAGCGAGAGGGCCAGGGTGCGGGGGATGGGAGTGGCTGTCATTACGAGCACGTCGGGCTCGGCCTGGCCCGGCTTCTTCATCATCCGAAAGCGCTGCAGGACGCCGAAGCGGTGCTGCTCGTCGACCACCACCAGGCCCAGGCGATCGAATTCGACTCTCTCCTCGATGAGCGCATGGGTGCCGATCACCAGTTGCGCTTCGCCGCGATTGATGAGCCCGCGATTGTGGCGTTTGCGATCGTCATCGAGCGAGCCGGTGAGGATCACGATGCGGTAATTGCGCGACGAGCGCTCCAGCAACTTGCGCGCGGCGAGGTAGTGCTGGGTGGCGAGTATCTCAGTCGGGGCCATGAGGGCCGCCTGGTAGCCGTTCTCTATGGCGACGAGCATGGCCTGTAAAGCGACGATGGTTTTGCCCGAGCCGACGTCGCCCTGCAGAAGACGCCGCATAGGGTTGGGCTGGCGCATGTCGGCCACGATCTCGCCGAGGGTTCGCTTTTGCGCGCCGGTGGGATGGAACGGCAGTACCTCGCGGATGGCTTCGCGCACCTTGTCGGTGGTGGCAAACGCAATGCCCACGCGTTCGCGCATGCGGCGCCGCTTCAGCTCCAGTCCGAGCTCCAGGAAGAAAAGCTCTTCGAAGATGAGGCGGCGGTGCGCGGGCGTGGAGGCGGCCTGGAGATGCGCCATGGGCGTGGTTTCGGCGGGGAAGTGCACTTCGCGCAGCGCGGTTTCGCGATCGGGAAGACCGAGGCGGTCCAGCATGGGCCGGGGAAGGCATTCGGGGACGGCGCCGCGCATGCTTTCGAGCAGGTTGAAGATCACCTTGCGCTGCCATCGGGAGGCCAGGCGCGACCCGCCCAGCGATTCGTATACAGGCGTGATCCGGCCGACTTCGAGGAGGCGCGTTTCGGCGTCTTCGCTTTCATCGGGCAGGATCTCGAACTGCGGCTGAATCATTTTGAAACTGCTGGAGGAGCGGGAAGGCTCCACCTTGCCGAAGACGGCGACCGTCTGCCCGGCGTGGAAGCGGTCCTTGAGATAGGTTCCGTGGAACCACATGCATTTCAGCGCCAGGCGTCCCTGGCCGAGAGTCATTTCGAAGATGGGCATGCGGCGCGTGCGGAGAAGCGCTGCCCCGCGCACCTCCGCGATCACGCTGGCGAGTTCTCCCGGCTTGAGTTCGTCGATGCTGCGCGGGTTCTGGCGGTCTTCGTAGCGGAAGGGAAGGTGATAGAGAAGGTCCTCGGCGGTCTGAATGTCCTTGGCGGCAAGCTGCGTCGCCACGTGCGGGCCCACGCCGCGCACGAATTTCACCTCGGTCTTCAGTTCGGGCACACTCTGGATGCTAAAGCATGGGGCGGCGGAGGAGTTGGTAAAGCAGCGGAGTTAGGGGATAGGGACGCCCAGGCGTCAGGATCGAGGCCTGGGGGCACCCGGCGGCGGTGTTGGCGAACCTGTGGAGTCAGCCGAACGGGGGACGCCCAGGCGTCAGAGTCGACAGCTGGGGCACCCCGGTTAGAGGGCGACGAGCGCCATGCGGGCGGTGCGCACCTCGGCGGCGAGAACGCGCAGAATGCCTACGGCGACGGATGGCACACTGAGCATAATAGTGGCGAACTGCTGGCGGCTGACGAAGCTGACCTCCGCGCCCTTCTGGGCCAGGGCGGAAAGGCTGTAGGGTACGCCTCCGATCAGGCCTGGGAGGCCCAGGAGGGAATCTTCAAGAGCAGGTATGTTCATTAACTCGTCGCCCAACTGGGAACGCATGACCAGCCGCACAGCTCCCTTGTGGAAAATGTACAAGCCCTCGGGGGAGTCTCCCTGGTTGAAAAGCGCGCGGTCTGCATCGCAGACTACGGGGGTGGAATGGTCCCTGAGCGCCTGAACCAGGTTGTGGTCGGCCACGAATGCTGTCGCGTCCATCTTCATATAGGAACTCCTACATCGTACCGGAATGACTGATTCTCCTCGTTATGTGCCCAAGGCGGGATTCCGCCTGGGACGGTTTGCGCGACAATCGATGACGAATGGCCCGGGTCCGGAACGAACGAGCCGGAGACGGCGCGGCGATCGTCCAAATTGGACTCCGTTCATCCAGAATGATTGTTGCAGGGACCGCACTTCTCGCCTGTGAGGTGCGTCACAAAATATTGTGAGCCCGTCGTTCACCGGACGGATGGTTTGTGATTTGAATCACCCGCCAGTCGGCTTGGCCGGAAAACTTTGCTCGGTTGGTAGAGCGAAGCCGGGTTCGCTGCGCGCGTTTGCCGGGAGCCGGGAAAGAGTCTGTCGCCCCCTGCTATGGTGGTATTGCGCGCGCGAGCGGCAATCATTCTCGGTGGGGGAGGACTTCGTGTTCGCTATAAATCGCAGGGGTTTTTTACGGGCGGCCGGAGCCGTATCGGCAACCACTCTGATGCCTGGTTTGCACCTTCTTGCCGCGCCCGCATCGGAACTGGAGCAGGCCGAATCGGCCAAGCCTATCGCCGCCAACGATCATATTCAGATTGCGCTGATCGGCGCCGGCGGGCAGGGGCAGTTCGACACCAAATCGGCCGTCCAGGTGCCGGGAGTGAAGCTGGTGGCCGCGGCAGACTGCTACGACGGCCGGCTGGCGCGCTGCAAGGAGTTGTGGGGCGATGACGTCTTCACCACGCGTGACTACAACGAGATCCTGGCGCGAAAGGACATCGACGCGGTGATTATCGGGACGCCGGACCACTGGCACAAGCAGGCCTCCATCGACGCCATGAAGGCCGGCAAGGATGTGTACTGCGAGAAGCCGATGATCCATCTCTACGAGGATGGGCCGGCGATGATCGAGTGCTCGCGCTCGAGCAAGCGGATCCTGCAGATTGGGAGCCAGCGGGTGAGCTCGCTGATTTACATCAAGGCCAAGGAGATTCTGGCGTCAGGGGCCATCGGGAAGCTCAACATGGTGACGGCGCACTGGGACCGCAACTCCTCGATGGGGGCATGGAACTACACCGTTCCGCCGGACGCTTCGCCGGAGACCTGCGACTGGCCTCGCTTCCTGGGCACGGCGCCCAAGATTTCGTTTAACGCGGAGCATTTCTTCCAATGGCGCAAGTGGAAGGCGTACGGATCGGGGGTGGCGGGCGATCTGTTTGTTCACCTTTTCTCCGGCACGCATTTCGTGACCGGCTCGCATGGACCGACGCGCGGCATGGCGACGGGCGGCCTGCGGTACTGGAAGGACGGACGCGATGCTCTCGACGTCATGCTCGGATTGTTTGATTACCGCGAGGGATTCAACCTCAGCCTGCACGTGAATTTTGTGGACGGCGGAGAAGAGAGCGAAGGATTCACGTTTGTCGGGTCGGAAGGAACGATGGAGATTGGCTGGGAGGGGCTCACCGTGACCCGGGTGCCGCGCGAAGCGGATCCGGGTTACACCATCCAGTCGTTTCCCAAGGCCATGCAGGAGCAGATCATGGCGGAGCACAAGAAGCAGTATCCGCCGCACGCGGGGCAGGATTCGCTGGGGGGATCGGAGAAGTTCGTCACTCCCAAGGGGTACAGCGACAGCTACGACCACTTCAAGAACTTTTTCGCGTCGGTGCGCTCGCGCCAGCCGGTGGTTGAGGATGCGGTGTTCGGATATCGTGCGGCCGGAGCCGCGCTGCTTTCGAATCTGAGTATTGAGCGGGAAAAAGTGGTGAACTGGAATCCGGACGAGATGAAGCTGGTGTAGCCCGGTCCTGGTCCCGCCCACTTTGGCGGACAAACGACGTCCATGATGGTGCGGCACCCCGGCCGGGCGGCGAGTTGGAACGCTTATTGTTTCGATCCGGTGTTGAGGACGCGCTGGTTGCGAGGAACCATCGGGGGTTCCATTCCGTACCTTGCATGAAGGCAAATTCTGCCTTTGCGGGCTTTGCTACACTGCTGCAGTCCGTTCCCCGATGGATGATCCAATTAGAGCCACTGAACAGCGGGAGTCTCCATGCCAGTTGTCGAACTCGCGGGAGTGACCAAGGCCTACGAAACGAAAGTCGCCGTTAACAATCTCAGCCTGCAGATTGAATCGGGCCAGATGTTCGGGCTGCTGGGGCCGAATGGCGCCGGCAAGACCAGTTCCATCCGCATGATGATGGGCATTACCATGCCTGACTCGGGCCGGGTTAGCTTGTTCGGAAAGCCTTTCGAGCGCGCGAGCCTGGAGCGGGTGGGCTACCTGCCGGAAGAGCGCGGCTTATACAAGAAGATGAAGGTGCTGGACCAACTGGTGTTTTTCGGCCAGTTGCACGGGCTCACTCCCCAGGAATCGCGCCAGCGCGCGACCGACTGGGCCAAGCGCATGGAGATTGCCGACGCGCTGCCCAAGAAGACCGAGGAACTCTCCAAGGGAATGCAGCAGAAGATCCAGTTCATCGGCTGCGTTCTTCATGATCCAGGGCTGATTGTTATGGACGAACCTTTTTCGGGGCTTGATCCGGTCAACGCAATATTGCTGGAGCGCACCCTGCTGGAACTGAAGGAGCAGGGCAAGGCGATCCTGTTTTCGACGCATCGCATGGACCAGGTGGAGAAGCTATGCGATACGATCTGCCTGGTCAATCACGGGCGCGCGGTGCTTGCGGGGAAAATGCGCGAGATCAAGTCGCGGTACGAGCGCAACCGCGTGATTGTGGAGTTCGAGGGGAACGCGTCGTTCCTCAAGAGCTCCGAGGTGGAGTCGGTCAACAATTATTCCGGCCACGCCGAAATCCGCATGCATCCCCACGGCGACGCACAAAAGCTGTTGCATGAAGCGGCCGCGGTGGCGACGATTTATCGTTTTGAACTTGTCGAACCATCCCTGGAAGAAATCTTCATCAAGACTGTGGGGGGCAACGCCGATGCGTAACCTCATGCTGGTGGCTCGCCGGGAGTACCAGGAACAGATCCGCGGCCGCGCGTTCAAGGTGACCACCATCCTTGTCCCGGCGCTGTTCGGCCTCATCATCTTCATCATGTACCTGGCGGGGCGCGGGGCTTCCGGTGCCAAGCACATCGTGATCGCGTCCAATGACGCCGTCCTGGCTAACGATGTTCGCGATCAGCTTGCGGCCCATAACGAATCTAAATCGCAGTTCGAAGTGCAGGCCCCGGCCGCGCCCGCCGACCGCGCCAAGCTTGTGGACCAGGTGCGCACCAAATCCATTGATGGGTTCCTGTGGATGGATGCCGCTCGCGGCGAGGTTCCGAAAGCAGTGTACGAATCGCAGTCTTCGGGCGACTTTATCACGGACGCACGATTGGGATCGGCGCTCAATCACGCCATGGTTCGCCGCCGGCTTGCATCGACGGGAATCCCGGTGGGAAATATTGATTCCATGCTCAAGGACGTGGAAGTGGAAACCCTGCAGGTCAACCGGGAGGGCAAGGAAGTCAAGAGCAACGCGATGAGCTCCTTCTGGAAGGGCTACGTGATGGCCATCCTGCTTTCCATGACGACCATGATCTACGGAATGAATGTGGCGCGGTCGATCATCCAGGAAAAGACATCGCGCATCTTCGAGGTGATGCTGGCGATCACCAAGCCCAGCGATCTGCTGGGCGGGAAGTTGATCGGGGTGGGGGCAGTGGGGCTCACGCAGATTGCCATATGGGTGGTTGCGGCGGTGGCGATTGCGTCGTATCCGGCGGCCGTGGCGGTTTTGACGGGCAATCTTTCGATCCACTTCTCATGGGTCGAGGGCATTCTATTTCCACTGTATTTCATCCTTGGATACCTGCTCTACGCCTCGTTGTTTGCGGGGCTGGCGGCGAGCTGCGAGACGGAGCAGGAACTGCAGATGTACACGCCGCTTGCGGCTCTGCCGATCTGGCTGAGCTTCGCGCTGATTGTCCTGGTGGTCAATAACCCCGACTCGGCGATCTCTATTGCGGCTTCGCTGTTTCCTGCCACGGCGCCGATCATCATGATGTTGCGCATGGGGTCGCAGATGCCGCACGCGTGGGAGTTCGGCGCATCGATCGCCATTATGGTTGCCAGCATCTGGATCGTGCTGTGGATTTCGGCGCGGCTCTACCGGGTGGGCATCCTGATGTACGGCAAGCGTGCGACGCTGCCGGAACTGCTTCGCTGGCTACGGTACAGCTAGGGTCCCTGGCCGTCTGAGACGTGCGGCACCCGATAAAATCGGAACCGGTGACCTCCGCATCCGAAGCACGCTTCCCACTCGGTCAGCGCCTTGCGCTGGCCATCGTTCCCCGCATTGTGTGGGCGTTGGTGTGGGTGGTGGGGCTCACGTGGCGGTACCGTGTGATCGCGGAGGAAGGCGTGTCTCCGGTTCTGTTCGGCGAGAAGCCGGGACCGCAGATCTATTGTTTCTGGCACCAATGCGTGCTGCCGTGCACCATGTATTTCCGCCGCTCGCGAGCGGTCATTCTTATCAGCCGCAGCTTTGACGGCGAGTTGATTGCGCGCATCCTGCGGATGTTCGGGTTCGATGCAGTGCGCGGGTCCAGTTCCCGTGGCGGCGGTGAAGGCCTGATGGGGCTGAAAAGGGTAATTGAAACGGGGCGTACCGCTATCTTCACGGCCGACGGGCCGCGCGGCCCGATCTACCAGACCAAAATGGGGCCGATCAAAGTGGCGCAGCTCACGGGCGCTCCGATCGGGGCTTTCTACCTATTGCCGGAGCGCGCCTGGGTGCTGAATTCGTGGGACCGCTTTCTTATCCCAAGGCCGTTTACGCGCATCTGTGTGAGCTGGGCGCAGTGGACACACGTGCCGCGCGACCTGCGTCCCGAGCAATTCGAGCCCAAGCGTCAGCAACTGAATGCGGCACTGGAGCGTGCGCGGATGCGGGCGCTCGGATACTTCGGACGGGCCACGTCATGAGCGAGCAGCAAGCGACAAGCGACCTCCTGGTCAGCGACTTTGATTTCGATCTGCCCGAGGAATTGATAGCGCAGCAGCCGCCAGCCGAGCGAGGGCAGAGCCGAATGCTAGTGCTGGACCGCGGCGCTGGCGGGATGCGTGATTCGGAGTTCTCTGAGCTGGCGTCGCTGCTGCGGCCGGGGGACGTTCTGGTCCTTAACGACAGCCGCGTAATTCCTGCGCGGCTCTATGCGCGGCGTACGTTGCGGCGCGAAAAGGAGAAGCCCACCGGCCGGATCGAAGTGATGCTGACCGAGCCTGCCGGCGACAACTGCTGGCACGCGCTGGTCCGTCCCGGCCGCAAGGTGGCAATCGGCGAGGTCCTTGTGTTTCCTTCGCAGGCGGGGGCTATCGAGCTGCAGGCGGAGGTGTTGGAGCGCGGCCCATACGGCGACCGGCTGCTCCGCTTTGAGCCGGTAGACGACTTTTATTCCGCACTGGATCGAATCGGCCATATTCCGCTGCCGCCTTACATTCACCGCGACGATGGCGCAGCCGATCGCGAGCGCTACCAGACGGTGTACTCGCGCGAACGGGGATCGGTGGCGGCGCCCACCGCGGGGCTGCACTTTTCATCGGCGGCGCTGGAAGAGATTGCCGCACGCGGGGTCGAAATCACGGGGGTGACTCTGCATGTTGGATTGGGCACGTTCGCTCCCCTGCGGGTGGAGCGCGTGGCCGATGTGCATCTGCACCGCGAGCGCTACACCCTGCCCGCCGCGACTGCCGAGGCTCTCAACCGCACCGTTCGCCAGGGCGGCCGTATCGTGGCCGTAGGGACGACGGTGGTGCGGACGCTGGAGCACTGCGCATTGCAGGCCGGCCGCGGAGAGCTAAGCGCACACAGTGGAGAAACGGAGATTTTCATCTCGCCGGGATTTCGATTCCGGATGGTCTCGGCGCTGCTTACCAATTTTCATCTTCCGCAATCGAGCCTGCTGATGCTGGTGAGCGCGTTTGCCGGACGCGAAAATGTGCTGGCGGCTTACCGTCATGCTGTGGCCGGGCATTACCGGTTCTTCAGCTACGGAGACTGCATGTTTATCGGTTGAAGAAGCGGGGTTAGCGGAACTTGCGGCGCTGCTTAGCCTGACTCCTTTTCGCACCAGCCAGGCTGGCATCGCGGCCATCGCTGCGGCTGCTAAACTCGGTAGCGATGCCCGAAAAGTCGAAGCCACCCATCTACCTGCTCGACGCAATGTCATTCATCTTCCGCGCGTACCACGCCATGCAGCGGAGCCGGCCCATGTCTACGCGTTCGGGCCTGCCTACAGCGGCGGCCTACGTGTTCACCAACATGATCAAGAAGCTGCGCCAGGATTTTTCGCCGCTGTACTTTGCTGCGGTTTTCGATGTCACGGGCAAGGTTTTCCGGGACGAGCGCGCGCAGGCAATCGGTACGCTGCGGAAGTGGAATTCCAAAACCCAATGCTTCGAGGAAGTGGGGTACGAGGGATACAAGGCGAAACGGGAAGCCATGCCGCCGGACCTGCGGCAGCAGATTCCCTTTATCCGGCGCTCGCTTGAGGTGTTCCGCATTCCCATTCTCGAGATGGAGGGTTTTGAAGCCGATGATGTGATCGGCACGCTGGCGCGCGAAGCGGCTGAAGCCGGCCACGAAGTCTTTATCGTCTCCAGCGACAAGGACATGATGCAACTGGTGACGGACCGCGTGAAGATCCTCAATCCGCAGAAGGACAACCTCGTTCTCGATCCAGCAAAGGTGCGCGAGACGCTGGGCGTGCCGCCGGAGAAGGTGATCGACGTGATGGCACTGCGGGGAGACAGCATTGACAACATCCCCGGGGCTCCGGGCATTGGCGACAAGGGCAGCGTGGACCTGATCGTGGAATTCGGCAGCCTGGAAGCGGTTCTGGATCGCGCGTCGGAAGTGAAACGCAAGAGCTATCGCGAATCGCTCGAACAGAACCGGGAAACGGTGCTGCTCTCGAAGGAACTGGTCACCATCGATTGCCGCGTGCCGATTGAATTGGACCTGAAAGCGATGGAGACGCAGGAGCCGGATCTCGAAGGCGTGCGCGAGCTGTTCACGGAGCTGGAATTTACGACTTTGCTGAAGGAACTTGCGCCGGCACCGGAGTCGATCAAGTACGAAATGATCGAAGCGCCGACCGCCGAGCAAGCGTCCGCGTTCTATGCCGTTGCGCATGAAAAGGGGTTCTCGTTCGCGCTGGACGCTGTCCCGCCGAAAGGGGACGAAGAGGCACCCGAGGCCAATGAACAGGCAACTCTTTCGCTGCTCGAGGTTGTCTCAGCGGTTGAGAAGAAAGCGAGCTTCGCTGTGGGTGTGTGTGCGGAGCCCGAGGTTGCCCTGCGATTGGAGCTGACACCCGAGTTGCGCTCCCTGCTGGAGAATCCGGCAGTTTCCAAGCGCGTGCACGATTGCAAGTTTGCCCTGCACGTACTGCGCGGCCTGGGCGTGCAACTGCGTGGACCTATCGACGACACGATGCTGCTGTCGTACGCGCTGAACCCGACCAACGCCACGCAGACCATCGCCGACGTGGCGGCGCGCAATGGCCACGCGCCTCCGGCATCGCTATCGTCGGCTGCGGCCATCACGGCGGCATTGGTTCCGCGCCTGCGCCAGCACGCGGAAGAAGCCAAGGTCACGAGCGTCTACACCGATATCGACCTGCCGCTCGCGCCGGTTCTCTACCGCATGGAAGAGGCCGGGGTACGCATCGACAAGGACGTGCTGGCGCGGCTTTCCACCCGGTTTGGCGGTGAGATTGAGCGAGTAGGCGAGCGTGTTTTTGAACTCGCGGGCGAGCGATTCAATATCAATTCGCCCAAGCAACTCGGGGTGGTGCTGTTTACGCACATGGGTTTGCCCACGCCGGTGAAGTACGGCAAAGGTAAAACCATCTCAACTGCGCAGGACGTGCTGGAAACACTGGCGGAGAAGCATGAAGTGCCGCGGCTGGTGCTGGAATACCGTCATCTATCCAAGCTGAAGTCGACTTATATCGACCAGTTGCCAAGCCTGGCGGACGCCGAGTCGCGCGTGCATACGACGTTCCAGGCCGCGGCGACGGCAACCGGTCGCCTCTCGTCGATCAATCCGAACCTGCAGAATATTCCCATCAAGACGGAGCTGGGCCGCGAGATTCGCGCCGCGTTCGTGGCTGCTCCCGGCAATCAATTGCTTTCGGCCGACTATTCGCAAATCGAGTTGCGGCTGCTGGCTCACTTCAGCGGCGATCCGCTGCTGGTTCGGGCCTACCAGACCGGTGAGGATATTCACACGCTCACGGCGAGCGAAGTGTTTGGTGTGCCTGCGGAGAGCATGAGCAAGGAGACGCGCAACCGGGCGAAGGCCGTCAACTTCGGAATCGTGTACGGGATTTCGCCGTTCGGACTGGCGGCCCAGCTCGGCATTCCACAGACGGAGGCGCGCGCCTATATCGAGCGCTACTTCGCGCGCTACCAGGGAGTGCACGCGTTTATCGAAAAAACGCTGGAGGCGACGCGACGCGAAGGCAGCGTGCGGACGCTATTGGGGCGCTTGCGGCCGATCCCCGATATTGAGAGCCGCAACGCCAACGCGCGCGGATTTGCGGAGCGCACCGCGGTCAATACGCCGCTGCAGGGCACCGCGGCCGATCTTATCAAGCTGGCCATGATCGCGCTCGATCGTCAACTCACCCAGCGCAAGCTGAAGACGCGCATGGTGCTCCAGGTTCACGACGAACTGCTGTTCGATGTGCCCGGGGAGGAGAAGGACGAAGTGGAGAAGCTGGTCCGTGAAGAGATGGAGGGAGTGGTCAAGTTGAGTGTGCCCCTGGTGGCGGATCTCGGGTTTGGCCCCAACTGGCGGGATCTGAAGTGAGGGCTGCTCGATTGCTTTTTGTCGGCACGATGAACAGGTTGTTCGAAGAAATCAGCAGGTGGGAATAAGCAGGGGTAAATGCTTCCACGCGAGATGGAGTGAATCGATGAGTGCATCACATGACGTTCCCGCTGCGGCCGCCGGGACCTTCACGATCGGCGGCGACCTCACCGTCAACCGCATGGGTTTTGGAGCCATGCGCATCACCGGTAAGGGCATCTGGGGTCCGCCTGCCGACAAGCCCGCCGCGCTTGCCACGCTGCGCCGGGCGGTTGAGCTCGGCGTGAACCTGATCGACACCGCGGACTCCTACGGGCCGGGCGTGTCTGAAGAACTGATCGCCGAAGCTCTCCACCCTTACCCCGCGAATCTGG
The DNA here is from genome assembly GCA_036502905.1 of Occallatibacter sp. Taxonomy (GTDB): domain Bacteria; phylum Acidobacteriota; class Terriglobia; order Terriglobales; family Acidobacteriaceae; genus Telmatobacter. The sequence continues at coordinate 19,942 of DASXXV010000043.1, forward strand.
TCATCGCCACCAAGGGCGGATGGGAGCGGCCCGGGCCGGCGCAATGGACGCACAATGCCAGCCCCGAACATCTAACCCAGGCCATCGAGGGCAGCCTGAAGCGATTGCGGCTGGAGCGCATCGATGTGTACCAGCTGCATGTCCCGGACCCGGCGGTATCGTTCGATGCGTCGATGGAGACCCTGGCACGGGCGCGCGAGCAGGGAAAAATCCGGCACGTCGCGCTATCCAATGTGGCGCGGGAGTACATCGAGCGCGCACGCAGGGTTGTGCCGGTCGCGACCGTGCAGAACCGCTACAGCTTTGCCGACCGCGAATGGGACTTCGTGGTGGATTATTGCGAGCAGCACAGCATCGGTTTCATGCCGTGGGCGCCCATGGCGCAGAATCGCTTTGCCCACGATGCTCTCGAGAATGCCGCGAAGGAGTTGAACGCCACCCCTCTGCAGGTTGCGCTGGCGTGGTTGCTGAAGCGTTCAAAGGTTATCCTGCCGATTCCGGGCACGTCGTCGCCCGCGCATGTTGAGGAGAATGTCGCCGCTGCCGGCCTGGAATTGCCGCAAAAGCTCTACGACCAACTTTTGGCGGCCAGCGTGGGGCCGGTGAGCCTGCGGGGATAATCGACCGAAGAATTCGACCAGATCGAATGAATTCCCCCGCCCGGCAAAGCCGGTATGGGACCCGGCGACCGGAGGTGCGGTAATCCTTTATTGATATAGCGCCGTGTAGCATCTTATTTACCTGACCATGCCGGCCGCCTCCGCCAACCAGAACGCCGCCAAGCCCCAGCCGCATTTTCTGGCTGACCTGTACAGCTTTCAATGGTCGGCGTTCAATTTCCGCCTGCCGGTGGTGAGCGCCGCGGCGGTGGCGGTGTGCCTGTTCGTGGGGATCCTTGTGGGCCATCCGGGAGGCGGGCTGATTGCGGGAGGCGGCGCGTTCACCATCGGCTTCGGAGCCAACCAGCGCATCGCCGATTCGCGGCTGATACCGATGATTGTTGCGGTGTTCGGCTGCTCGACGGCGACGCTGGCCGGCACCGTGGCGGGGCACAGGGATTACTGGCTCATTATCGCGGCCAGCGGCTCCGCATTGATTTATGGAGTGCTGACGACGCGCAATGCGGGGTTGGCCTGGGTGGGGCAACAAGCCTCCGTGGCCCTCCTGATCGCTTCGGCTTTCCCCACCGGCACAAAGGCGGCGCTGGTGCGAGCGGGGCTGATCGCGGCCGGGGGTACCGTCCAGCTGATCTTTACGTCGGCCGGGCTTCGCCTCATTCCCAATCTGCCCAAGGATTTGCTCTCGATTGCGATCTCGGTAGTGAACACCGTTCAGGAGCAGGACCAGGAGCAGTTGCTGGAGCGGATTCGCGAATTGCGCCAATCGCTCCACCCGGTGACTGCCCGGGACGCCTTTGCCTACACGGTGCGCCTGGTGCTAACGGTCGCAATCGCGACGGAGATTTACCGCAGGATCGGAATTCAATCGGGGTACTGGATACCGATGACGGCGCTGCTGGTACAGAGGCCGGCATTTTCAGAGACGGTTACCCGGGCTCTCGCGCGCATTCTCGGCACGCTGGCGGGTGCGTGGCTGGGCAGCCTGTTGATTGCTTATCTCACCCCCAGCCCGATGGTGCTGGCGATCATGGCCACAGTATTTGCGCTGTTTGCGTTCGCGACCAACTCGGTGAATTACGGACTTTTCGCGGCCTGCCTGACGGGGTATATCGTCTTCCTGCTGTCGCTTAACCAGATTCCCGGGCCGGTGATCGCTCACCGCAGAGCGTGGTGCACCGCGCTGGGAGGATGCATCGCTGTTCTGATTCACCTCGATGCGCTGTTGCGCGTGCGGTTTTCGAGGACGCATCGAGGCTGAGGGCGCGCCGGCATTCCAGGTCTCGATGATGGGGAACGGGCGGCGAGCAGGTTCGCCGCCCGCGTTTTGGGTAAAGAGGAATATCAAGGCGGGTTCCCCATTGGACAGTGATCCGGTGCATCGCCGGAATAGTCGAGAATCGAAATGAAAAAAACCATTGAACGGGATTGACAGCGCGGGTATTTCGGTTCTACATTTAACCAATCAGTTATGTAACTGATTGGTTTATTTCAAAATGATGGATCATCTCAGCAATACGTTCGCGGCACTCTCCGACCCCACCCGGCGCGCCATTCTCGCCCGGCTGGCACTGGGGGAAACGTCGGTGACCGAACTCGCCAAGCCTTTCGACATGTCCATGCCCGCGGTTTCAAAACATCTGAAAGTGCTGGAGCGCGCGGGACTGATTGCGCGTGCCCGCGAGGCGCAGTGGCGTCCCTGCCGGCTGGAAGCAGGACCCTTGAAACAAGCCGCAAATTGGATCGAGGAGTACCGCCGGTTCTGGTCGGCTCACGTGGATGCTCTGGAACGCCACCTGGACCGCATGGATCAGCCAAAACCACACAACCGGAAGACAAAAGCGAAAGCGCGGCCCAAACCGCGAACGTGACGGAGGAGAAGCGAAATGAAAATCAAATTGACCAGCGTATACGTGGACGACCAGGACAAGGCTCTGCGTTTCTATACAGAGGTGCTGGGCTTTGCCAAGAAAACGGATTTCAGCCAGGGCCCATATCGCTGGCTGACGGTGACGTCGCCTGAGGATCCGGGCGGTACCGAGCTGCAGCTGGCGCTGAACAACAACCCGGCGGCGAAAGCGTATCAGCAAGCGCTGTTTCAACAGGGGCAGCCCGCGGCCATGTTCTACACCGACGACGTGCAGGCCGATTACGAGCGCATGAAAGCCGGGGGCGCCGAGTTCACCATGCCGCCAACCGACGTGACGGCCTCGAAGATCGCCATGCTGAACGACACCTGCGGCAATCTCCTCCAGGTGACGCAACTGATGCGCTGGCAGGGCTGACATTCAGGATGATCGCAGCACGGGGGGCAGCCGATGAACACAAGGAGAAGACGGTGACCGATCGCGAGCATTACGCGCCGGGTCCGGCCAGCGGGGCGCAGGTGCAAAAGGACGGAGAGAAGTGGACGCTCATTCTGGTGAGAGAACTGCGCCACTCCCCGGAAAAAGTCTGGCAGGCGCTTACCGATCCGGCGCATCTGCGCGAATGGGCTCCCTTTGAATCCGATGGGAACCTGGGCAAGGTGGGAAGCACGGTGAAGCTGACTGTGGTGGGAGCGCCCCGGCCGCAGATTTCCGAAACGAAAGTGACGCGAGCCGACGCTCCCAGGGTGCTGGAGTACAACTGGGGTGACAAGGACCTCCGGTGGGAACTCGAAGCTGTGGGTGACAGCGACACGCGCCTTACGCTGTGGCACAACATCGATCGCCGGTTCATCGCGTGGGGCGCAGCGGGCTGGCACATCTGTTTCGATGTCCTGGATTACCTTCTCAGGGGAACGGCCATCGGCCGCATCGTGGGCGCCGACGCCGTGAAGTTCGGCGGCTGGCAACGGCTGAATGCGGAGTATGCAAAGCAGTTCGGTATTGAGACGCCCGATTGGGTGCCCAAGGCCCCGAAGGTTTGACGTGTAACCGAAAGAATCCTGTGAGGGGAGGTCACATGAACTGGAACAAATGGGTTCGGCAGGCCCACCGCTGGCTGTCCATAGCCTTGACGGTAGCCATCATTGTCAACGGCATCGCCGTAGTACAGGGGAAGTATTCGAATCGCATGGGGCTGGCGGCGGTATTCCTGCTCGCCTTACTTCTCATCACCGGCCTGTACTTATTCGTGCTGCCGTATGCCGGCAGGTTGCGCGGCGGGCGACGCGCCGGCGTGCAGCAACCTGATGTGCTGCGGGAGAGTCAGGGCTGATCACCGCTGGCCTTTGATCTCCACGGGATCAGGGGAACGGTGATCGCCTTGCAAGAGCGAAGGTCAGGGCAAGGCGTTCCGGAATTGCCTGCTGCCGCCAGGCTGAGGGCTATGCCGAACTCGGATAAATTGACTGCGAGAGTTGGAGCCTGCAGATGAAAAGGACGGTCCCGGTGGAATCTGCTTCTGCATTCATCGACGCGAAGATTAATGAACTTGCAGACTGGCGCGGCAAGACGCTCGCGAAAGTGCGCGAAATCATACATAAGGCAGACCCGGAGATCGTGGAGGAGTGGAAGTGGATGGGAACTCCCGTCTTCTCCCACGCGGGTATCGTGTGCACGGGAGAGACTTACAAGAACGTGGTCAAGATGACATTCGCCCGGGGGGCCGCGTTGAAAGATCCTGCGGGTTTATTCAACTCCAGCCTCGACGGGAATGTCCGGCGCGCGATCGACATTCGCGAAGGCGACAAGATCGATGAAGCGGCCTTGAAGGATCTGATTTGCGCTGCGGTGACGCTCAATCTCGAAAGCAAAGGCAAGCCGAAGTCCGGCGTGCGAGCAGCAACCCGCCGAGGAGCGATCCAGTAATCGCCAGCCGGTCGCGCCGGGCACAAGGCGCATCACGTGGTGAGAATGCGCTCTGGGCGCAGTGCGAATGCCGACTCCGCTTGCGCCGCACCAGTAGTGTTAACAGGCCCTAGCCCGCGAAGGTTCGTTGAACCAGGCCGGAATACGATGGCCAGTGGCGTGTAGCCAGGTTGTGGAGCGGCAGGGCTCGCTGGTACTCCTTGTGCAAGTGCCGGCCAAGTTCAGATTCCAGGGCTACATGAGTTCGATGAAACACGGTCCACGAAAGCCATGGCATATCAAACGCCTTTCCAATTGACTTCAAACGCCGCGCCGCGATGTTCTCCGGATAGATTGGGGTTCCGTTTTGTGAGGCGAGAACGAAGTCCTGCGGAGCTGTAAAGTGCTTGCGATTTCCGAGGTCGGAAAGGATCGAACCAAGCAGGTCCGATACTGGAATAAGCCGTTTCCTCTTGCCACTCACGGGCCCGAATTGGCCTCGATACGATTGCATTCTCACGGAGATGGTTCTCGGCGGTATCGAATCCTCGTCGACCAGGCAGGCAACATTCGATAAGTTCACATATTTCCACTGAAGCCCGCAAATCTCCGCGACGTTCATTTCCGTAAGTAAGGCGAGCAGGGAGATGCCCTTCTCCGGATAGCGCATCGCCTGCATAATCTGCTTCAACTGGATCAGGGTGAGCGAGTGCGCCTTCTTGCGCGCCATCGCCGGCAAGGTCACGAGCGATGCAGGGTTAGTTCCGGTGTAACAACTGGTAGCGATTGCGTGAGAAAAGATGGTACGGATGACGTTGCGGACGTGTGTGGCCGTCTGAATCGAATACCCCGACTGCAAAACGGCTGAAATGAGGGTTTGGATTCTCTCCCCCGTTATCTCGCACAGCTGCAGGGAATCCATGTAAGGCCAACCGTCGATAGTTTTGAGGGTAAGGCTGGTGTTCTCCGAGCTTCGTCCGAATGCACGGGTTACCTGTTCGGGCGTCAACACATGTTTGAGGATGGCGCCGAAATGGGAACGTCCGGCATATTTCCTGGTTGCGACGTATTCCGGAATGAACTTTCGCTGCACAAACTCCAGGAGACTCATCGAAGTGCAATCCATCGGAGCTTCTCGCATGGGGGAAAGCGTGGCATTGGTTTCGGAGGGTGCCCTAAGTAGCCGTTCGGGTCGATTTTGCCCCCGGTGGTTCCGAAGTGGCAGCAGCGCCGGATTATCACCTGCAGGCGGTCTCCCGTGAACGATTCCCATGCTGCCTGGGTCCCAGGCCCCGCATGAACGGGCAAGGTTGCTGCTTTTCAGTTTTGTCTGACTTTCCATGGGTCTCCAGGCACCTGTTTAGCAGCGCACCCAAGGCTCGGCCACGATTCATTTGAGTGGTCCCGGCGCGAGAATTCATTCCCCCCAAAAACGCAGTTGACGGATTTTCCGTCAGGCGCCCTTTGGTAACAACGCCGCAAAGCAAAACGAACGTACCAGAATTGAATCCTGTACTGGTTCTGCCGAGTTAACTAAGGCGGCCAACATGCTCAGAGAGAGAATTCGAGTTCCAAGGAGACCGACCTGGGTGTGATTTTGAAGAAAGCGCAGGGCGTAATTTGCACCGGCTGACTTCTCTAAGATTTCACTATGTGGGTGAGCCCCTTATTTTGCTTTGGAGCAAACAGCATTCAAAATAGTTTGCAAATTTTACAAGTGACGGGATCCTCCTTTCTTAGCAAGTGAGTAAAACCCTCTGTTTTTGCAGGTAACTGCACTTCAGGCTTCTACCCGCATGTGCGTTTTCCCCAGTTTCACTGACAGCGCTATCAGCGAAAGGGGCTCTTGTTTTCAGGATTCCGGCAGGCTCAGCTGGCTGTTGCCGCATGTAGCCGCACGACGGTCAGCGATCGAGTGGAAACGGGATGGACGTTGGTGTTCTTGCTCATCACCGGTTTCGATTGGGCGCTTGGAGGGGTCGACAAACGAAAGCTTCCGGCATCTGCCACGACGCGAATTTTCAACTTTTGGCATTCGATGCAAGCAGTCATCCAGGACGCTGCAAATTTGCACGGCGAAGCCAGCAAGCGGTCACAAAAATGACAATCGACGTAAATTCCTGACATGAAAGGTCATTGCTTGACCTAGAACAAAAAGCCAAAACCGCGGTGATTAGATGGTGGGCCCGATTCGTACGGAATCTGACGCGGCACCTGAATGCAATGTTGACCAGTCACCGGCGAGGGAGGAAACGAATGTCGAGGAGAAACGCGGGCGCAGTCATGTCTCTGGCGGTGCTCATCAGTATTTGGGCAGTACCTGCGATGTCACAGTCCTTCAGAGTTCAATGTCCCACCAGTACTATTACGCATCCTGATCCGGGCAATACGGGCGTTAATAACGCCGAGCCTGCGTACAACGGCCCCACACAATTCAACTCCGCGGCACTTGGCCTGCCCCTCGGTACAACCGGGGATTTCTTAACGCCGAAGAGCGGCGTGAACGGCGCTATCAAGTGCCAGCAAGTCTCGGGTGGTGACGGATACTCGACGATGGGCGATGGCAACCAGATCTTCATGTTCTCGTTCGGGCCGCTCTCCGGTTTGGCGGATATCGCGGCTGGCCGTCCTGGCACCCAGTTCCCGTATCTCTTCAACACCCCTTACAGCACTGTCAGCCCGGACGTTCCGCTGGTGCGCGGCGACCCGGCCACCACGGATGGTGCAATCAGCGGCGCCGTGCCATTTCCGCCGAGCAATTCTCCGACCGCGAACCCGCTCTTCACGTGGAATGGCGCGGTTGGCCTCGCGCCCGACGTCGCCAGCGTCGTAAGCGTCAGCAACCTTGTTGAGGGTCCCGTCACAGCTGCCCTGTACCCGGGGGCCACGGTACCCGGCTGCCCTACGACAACTGCTTCGGCGACCACCGTCACCGCCTGGACGGATGCTCCGCTGGGCATTCCCGTAGGAGGACAAGTTGTCATCTCCCTGGCCGCGGCTGAGGGAGGGATCACAGCCCCGCCCGGCTATGCAAGCGCTTTGAACAGCCCCTGGACGGTCACCTGTGTCGCCTCTGGAAGTGGCGTCACTCCGGATGGGTTCTACCAGTACGCCTTCCAGTACACCGACACGAACAAAGGGCTGGCTGCGGATACCGGCAATGACCTTGCGGCCACCGCCTCTTCTCCCGCGATGTTGGACGGGCATGTCGATCCCCGCCCCATCATGGATGTGGGCGTCATGAACGGCAGCATTCCGGCCCCGCTCGTCGCCATCGACGAGGATGATGAGCTCTTTCTCACCCTCACCAACGTGGGCATGATCATGCGCCCCGACCTGTTCGAGCAGCACACGATTCACTTCCACGGTTACCCCAACGCTTCTTCGTTCTATGACGGCGTGCCCGATGCATCCGTCGCCATCAACATCGGCGCCAGTTTCACGTATTACTATGAGGCGCCCGATGCCGGGACGTACTTCTACCACTGCCATATCACCCCGCCCGAGCACTTGCAGATGGGCATGGTGGGACAACTCTATGTTCGGCCGCGGCAGAATAGAGTGCCTCCCAACCAAGACCTTTACACGTATCTCGGATACCAGAACGGCATTTCCGAGCCCGCGACAAATCCTGCGAAGGATCTGCGCACCGAATGCGATCCCACGAACGACATCCTGTGCAGCGCGTCCATGCCGGCCGTGAATAGAAGCGCATCCAGGCCGGTGGCTCAATCGCTCTGCAATGGTGGTAGCTCGGCGACAACGGCGGAGTACGTCTATAACGACGGCGACGGCTCGACCTGCTACGACGTGACTTACCCCATCCAGATGCACGGGTTCGACCCCAACTTCCACTTCGTGGGCATGACCTTCAACCCCGAAATGTTTGTGGACATGAAGGACAAGTACTTCCTGCTGAACGGCCGGAGTTATCCCGACACGGTCGCGCCGGGCCCACAAGCCACGGTGACCAGTGACGGCCAGATGCACTACTCGCAGCCGCTGCCCGCGGTCATCAATATTCCGGCGGGCGGAAAAGCTTCTCTGCGCCTCGTCAACCTGTCGGTCGCGGAGTACTTCACGCTGCAGTCGCAGGGAGTTCCGATGCACGTGGTGGGATGGAACGCCAAGCTGCTGCGGGACCAGGACGGCAACAGCACCGAGTACTACACCAACTCGATCACGCTGGGCGGCGGCGAATCAAATGACGTGATTCTGGACGCCAGCGATGATAGCTGCAGTGCCTACCTGGGTAAGGGGTGCGCCGCAAAGCTTTATCCAGCGAACAGCACCTTTTACGTCTACAGCCGGAATCTCGACATGCTGTCCAACGACGCGGAGAACTTCGGGGGAATGATGACCGAGGTTCACATCTGCAGTAGCGTGACCGGCACCACCACCAGCACCAGCAGTAGCAGCGCGGCAGACGCGGCAGCTACGTTTGGCAATACGTGCAGCACCAACTAGGAGAGCAGCGATGAGGCTGATGAACATGAAAAACGCGACATTCAAGACGCAATTGTTCCTGGCGCTGGCGGTGGCTGTGACACTGTCGTTCGCCCAGTCCGCTTTCGCTGCGGCTCCCGGGATCACCAGCACGGCGGGTTCGGCTGGGACGTTCACACTGACGGCCCAGGATGCCTACCTGAACCAGCCCGACGGGAATGCCATTTACTCGTGGGGATACGGCTGCGTTAGCGGCTCGTCGCCAACGTTCGACCCTGAACCTACCTATTTTGCCTTCACGCCCACCTGCGGCACGATGCAGGTTCCCGGCCCCACCATGATCGTCACTGAAGGACAGCTGGTCACGATCACCCTGAACAATAATCTGCCCACGGCCGCCGGCAACACCTCGATCCTGTTTCCGGGCTTCAATGTGGCGACCAACTGTGGGCCATCGACCGCGGCGAACCCACCTCAGCAAGGCCTGTTGGCCTGCGAGGCCGTTCCTGGCGGGTCGGTGCAATACACGTTCACCGCCTCAGCACCGGGCACCCACGCGTATTACAGCGGAACGCAGGGCGACCTCCAGATTGAGATGGGGCTCTACGGAGCCATCATTGTGCTGCCGGCAGGCGGTGGCCCGGCCAGTTGCAATACCACCAAGACGAACCTGTACGGAAAAACCACTTACCTCTCGTCCATCGGCCTCACGGAAGAGCATGACTTCCGTCTGGCTCATGCAGCATACGACCACCCCAAGAGCTGCTACGACCGGGAGTACCTGTTCCAGTGGGCGGAGATGGACACCAGAATTCATAAACAGGCAGAGGCGCAAGTTCAGGCCAAGGTGGGCTGCTCGGCGGGGATCATGGGCTGCAGCCTCGACGTGCAGACCGAACCCTACCATCCGGCTTACTTCCTGATCAACGGGCGTTCCATGCCCGACCTGATGGACCCCAATTATGCGTCCGAATATCCGCACCAGCCCTACAACGGCAACCCGCACATGCATCCGGGCGAACTCACGCTGATCCGTACCATCGGACAGGGACGCTGGCAGCATCCGTTCCACGAGCACGCCAACCACGTGCGCATCCTGGCCCGCGACGGCAACCTGATTCTGAGCCCGACTAACCCGGCTTCAAGTCTTGCCGGCACCCTGATGTTCAATACCGACACTACTCCAGGCGAGGCGTTCGACGGGATTTTCTACTTCAGCGGCAGGGGATTGAACTGGGATGCCTATGGTCACCATCCCGCGGGAACCGGCAACTATACCTCTCAGTCAGCGATTGCCTCCATCAAGGAGAGCGGAAGCACAGTCACGGTAACATTCGGCGGTAATGAGATACCTCCTGTGGGCAGCTCAGTGGTGATTGCCGGGGTCACTCCCGCCGGCTATAACGGAACGTTTACGATCCTTACCAGCGCGGCCACTTCGACCAACACAATCACCTTTACGGACCCCAACACCATCTCCCCGCTGGTGCTGACGATCACCGGAATCAGCGAAAGCGCGGGAAACGCACGGACGGTCACGGTCACGACGTCTGGCACGGTTCCAAGTGCTCTTGTCGGTGCCCAAGTGAGCATTGCCGGGGTTACTCCTACCGCCTACAACGGAACCTTCACAGTGACATCAGTCGCGGGATCCAAATTCACGTATAACGACCCGTCGAGAAACTTAGCCAAGGGCACCTTCACCTCGGCGAGCGCGACTCTTGTGGGAGGAACGACGGCGGGCGCGACGGCGACAATGGACCTCGGGGCCAACAGTCCTCCGAACGATCCGCAGGCGTCGTTGTCGTGCACTCCTGATTACAACGGCTACAACACGGGCGATTCCAAGGCACTGAACTACTACGAGTGGTGCCAGGATCATAACAAGCCGGTGCAGGTGGCCCCGTTTGGCGATGTGGCATCGGGCGGTCCAGCCACGCTGCCGGATCCGAATGTTTTGACGAACGGTCAATGGTACGGTGGCAGTCCCTACCTCGGGCCGGATGCGAGTCTGCGCGGATCGATGGCTTCCTGCGACACCACGACCAACGCCACTTGCACCACCCTGCTGCCTTCGAACACCCAGGCCAACCCCGCGAGCGAGCGCGGTTGGGCATTTATGTGGCACTCGCACAACGAGCGCGAGATTACGACCAACAACGTCTTCCCCGGCGGAATGCTGATGATGATGCTGGTCGACTCACGCGAATTCCCAATCGACGAATCGCAATAACGGCGGGGCGAAGTGCCTGCCTTGCAACGCCGTCCGTCTGAGCCAACAGCCGGCGGACGGCGAACGAGAGTTCTTTGTTCAGGACGCAACGAGAAGCGAAAGGCGACAACAATGATCCGGATATATGTTTCCAAGTCAAAAGCGACACTGAAGGCCGCGGTTCTAGCGAGCACCCTCCTTCTCTGTGCGGTCGCAATGGGCTTTGGCCAGCAGGTCAACTTGACGGCGGGGCCGACCACCGCAGCCATGCCTGACGGCACGATTGTGCCGATGTGGGGCTACACCTGCGGCACAGCTTCAGGGGCGACCTGCGCACCGTTGAGCGGATCCACGTCCGCCGCAGCTACCGGGTCACTGGGTGG
>DASXXV010000044.1:0-50156 GCA_036502905.1 Occallatibacter sp.
CAGTTTAATGGAGCGTCAAAGGCGAGCGAACCGCTCAGGCGCTGTGCATGGCTTTGAAGCGGCGGGCTTTCATGCGGTTTCCGCAGATCTTCATGTCGCACCAGCGGCGGGTGTGATTCTTGCTGGTGTCGAGGAACAGCCAGCGGCAATCGGGTTTCTCGCAGGCGCGGAGGCGGCCCATATCATCGGAGGTCAACAGGCGCGCGGTGCTGAGCGATAGCATCCAGAGTGGCAATTCCGCGTCACATTCCGACACCGGCCATTCCCACACCAGGCGCGACCCGGACCAGGCGAGCCGCTGATGTTCGCACGCTTCCTTGAGGAAACGCTCCAGCGTTTTAATTTGCGACGCGGCGGGAGTTCGATCATCGACAGCAGCATAGAGGACGTCCGCGGCGGCCTCGCGCAGCTCGCGACAGGCGACCAGCGCGGCGGCGGCGGCGCTCTCTGTTGCGGTTCGATCGATCTGTCGGATCTGTTTCGCGGTCAGCAATTCGGATTGGGCAGAGAAGCGAAGCAGATCGTCATAACTGAGCAGCAACTCCTCCGGCCCGTTATCGCGAAAGCGCCAGTCGAGCGTGTTGACGAGATCGAGCGCCGGATGCCCGGCGATGAGTTCAAAGGGACGATCCAGAATTGCATGGGACATGGAGAATGGTTGATAACCTTTAAACATAGTTTGACAGGTTAGCAGGCAGCCTGTAAAGTGATAACTGTTTATGAGCACTTCAACGGTTACCAAGATCGAGTCTTCCACCGGTGGGTCGTTTCGGATTCGCATGCTGCTGGCGTTCTTCGCCATCTACGTGTTGTGGGGAACGACCTTTCTCGCCATTCGCGTTGCGGTGGAGGAGCTGCCGCCCCTCTTCGCTGCCGGCTCGCGATTCTTAATTGCGGGTGTTGTGCTCTTCGGCTTCATGCTGGCCAAAGGCGAACGGAGCCCCAGCGGGCGGCAATGGCGCAACCTCCTGGTCATGAGCCTGTTGATGTTCGTGGCGGAATACGGGCCGCTGTTCTGGGCGGAGAAGTACGTACCTTCGGGCGTGGTATCGGTGCTGGCCGCGACCATTCCCATCCTGACGCTGGTCCTGGAGATGCTGGTGCTGCGCCAGCAGCGTTGGCGTTTGAGCCTGGCCGCCGCAACGCTGCTGGGATTTGGCGGCGTGGGCGTGCTGCTGCTGCCGGGAGGCGAGCAGCATTTCGGACTCATGCCCTGCCTGGCGATCCTGGCTGGCTGCACGACGTGGTCGTTGGGCACGGTTCTCACCCGCTCGATGGATCTGCCCAAGGCGAGGCCGCTCACGGCCGGCGCGGCGATGATGCTGGGCGGAGCAATGCTGCTCCTGCTTTCAGCGGGCTTTGGCGAGATGCATCCCATGCCCCACGTTTCGCTGCGGGCGGTGTTGGCGCTGGTTTACCTCATCGTGTTCGGATCGTTGCTGGCGTTCACTGCATTCGTCTGGCTGCTGGCGCACATGCCGGCAACCCGCGTGGCAAGTCATGCGTATGTGAATCCGATCGTCGCGGTGGCGCTGGGATATTTTGCCGCGGGCGAGCCGGTGACGCTGCGTACGCTGGCGGGAACAGCGCTGGTGCTGGCCAGCGTGTTCATGATTCTGCGCCGCGGCAAGTGAGCCGGCATGGTTTGGTGTGACCGATTCCATACGCCCTCTCGACATCGCACTTGCGGCATCGCCCTTCTATACTGTTCGCACCATGAGTGCGCATTCCCCTGTTCTTTCCCACAGCCGTTCTGAAGCCCTCCAACTGCGCGCCGAGCGGTATTTTCCCGGTGGCGTGAATTCGCCGGTGCGGGCATTCCGCGCGGTGGGCGGAGCGCCGCCATTCATCGAAAGCGCGCAGGGCGCATACCTCACGGACGCGGACGGCCACCGCTACATCGACTACTTCGGCTCGTGGGGGCCGATGATCCTGGGGCATGCGTTCCCGCCGGTGGTGGAGGCCATCGAGCGCGCGGCGCGCAAGTCGGCGAGCTTCGGCGCATCCGCCGCCAGCGAGGCCGATCTGGCGGAGCGCGTGATCGCGTGCTATCCGGGGATGGAGAAGATGCGCTTCGTCAGTTCGGGCACGGAGGCGACGATGTCCGCCATTCGCCTGGCGCGCGCGGCCACGGACCGCAAGATCATCGTGAAGTTCGAAGGCTGCTATCACGGGCATGCGGACGGACTGCTGGTGAAGGCCGGGTCGGGCGTAGCGACGTTCGGCATTCCCGGATCGGCGGGCGTGCCGGAGGAAATTGCGCACCTGACGCTGGCCCTGCCGTATAACGATCTGGTGGCGGTGCAAGCGGCGTTTGCGGCTCATCCCGGGCAGATCGCCGCGGTAATCCTGGAGCCCGTGGTTGGAAATGCGGGGTGCATTCCGCCGGCAGACGGATACCTCGACGGACTGCGCGCTCTCACTGCGAGCGAGGGGGCGATGCTGATTGTGGATGAAGTCATGACGGGATTCCGCCTGGCGCTGGGCGGAGCGGTAGAGCTTTACGGAATCGATGCGGACCTCATCACGCTGGGCAAGATTGTTGGCGGCGGGTTGCCGGTGGGCGTCTTCGGAGGAAAACGCAGATTCATGGATCTACTTGCGCCTCTGGGGCCGGTTTACCAGGCGGGCACGCTGAGCGGCAATCCCCTGGCCATGGCCGCGGGCCTTGCCACTGTCGGTTATCTGCAGGAGCACGCCGCCGAGGTTTATCCGCAACTCGAGGCCGCCTCGAAAGCAGTTGCGGAAGGTGTAGCAGCCGAAGGGGTGAAGGCCGGCGTCCCGCTGACCACCAATCGCGTGGGCGCGATGTGGACGTGGTTTTTCACGCCGGGGCGCATCAAGGATTACGATGATGCAGCCAAGTCGGATACCGCGGCTTTCGGACGCTTTCACCGCGCCATGCTGGAGCAAGGCGTGTGGCTGCCGCCCAGCCAGTTCGAGGCGGCATTCCTGGGAACCGCGCATGAAGAGACGGAAGTGAATGCTACCATCGCGGCCGCGCGGGAAGCGTTTCAGAGAGTGATCTCAGGCTGACATGATAACGGACCATCCGGACCAATGAACTAAAGCCATGCGTCGATGGTGATGAATTCATGCGTCGGAGCGTAATGCGCGAGCAGTTTCTCCGCTGCGCTGATGGATGGACCGCGGTCGGTGTTGAGTGCCAGGTGGCCGCCGTCGTGGAGAACGATGTTGGAGGCAAAGCCGCCACTCCGGTTCGCATCGATCTTCTTCGAAAGGCGCCCGGCGATGCGATCGGAATCGCGCTCCGACCAGTCGGAGGTCATGGCGTTCCACATCACCGGGGTCATGCCCAACTCACGAGCGGTGCGCAGCACGTAAGGCCTGCGCGCCCCGAACGGTGGACGGAAGAAGCGGACCGGTTTGCCGGTGATCTGCTCCAGCGTGTCCCTGGTATGCGTGAGTTCTTCACGGATGCGACTGGCCGCGATGAGCGACAGGTTGGGGTGGCTCCAGGAGTGATTGCCAACAAGATGGCCGGCGTCCGTGATGGAACGGACCAGTGCTGATTCCTGCCGGGCGTATCGCCCCACCAGAAAGAAGGTTGCTTTCACGCTATGACTGGCGAGGATCTGGAGGAGGCGCGGCGTGCATGCGGGATTGGGGCCGTCGTCGAAGGTGAGAGCCAGTTCGCCGGGGCGGCGCGGCGCGATCAGCGTGCGGCCGAAGAGCTGCGAAGCCGGCCAGCGGGATGCATAGGCGAAGGCGCCGGCGGCGAGTCCGACCGTTGTAGCGGCGCCTATCCCGAAAATAAGAGGCGTGGGCATTCCATTTCAGTCTGCGGCTGCGGGCCTGTCGAGAGCAAGAAATGTGCAGATTCGCCGAATGGGTTATCTCCACCTGGACGCGATAAAGCTGCGTCCGAAGGTCGGGCACCGGGCGGCGAGGGTGCTGCACGAGCCCCAGTCCGGGTGCGACAATAAGGAGAAAATGATTCGGCCATAAGACACGTGACGGGCCGGCGCCGGGGGACGATCTTTGACCATGCTGCGAGTGCTTTCCACCCACCTGTTCCTCAATCAGCGGCTGCATCCGGGACTGTTGGAGCTGGCCGGCCGGGCCGGCGCGGAAGCGGTGGAGATTTTCGCTGCGCGGCAGCACTTCGACTACACCAGCCGCGAGCATGTCCGCGAGCTGTCCGACTGGTTCCGTTCCAATTCTCTGCAGCCGTTTTCCTTGCATGCGCCCATGTGGCCCGATTATGAAATGGGACGCGCCGGGGCGCCGGCAGTTAACGTAATTCATCCCGAGAAGGCGCGGCGGATCGATGCCATGGACGAGATCAAGCGCGCGCTGGAGACTGCCGATCACGTGCCCTTTCGCAACATGGTGGTGCACCTGGGCGAGCGCTCTGATACCTGGTCGCAGCGCACCATGGAATTTGCGGAGGTCGCGCTCGAACACCTGGGTGCGTTCGCAAGGCCGCTGGGCGTGCGCGTACTTGTCGAGAATCTGCTGAGTGAACCGACCACGCCGGAGCACCTGATCACGATTCTCGATCTTGGGCACCTGGACGGTATCGGGGTATGCCTGGACCTGGGCCATGCCCATATATCGGTGGGTGTTTCGGAAGCGATCACGGTTTTGGGCGGGCGCATTGTTTCGATGCACGTGCACGACAATCAGGGGACGAAAGACGAACACCTGTGGCCGGGCGACGGCACCATTGACTGGCCCGCGGTGCGCGATGCCATCCAGGCGCTTAAGAGTGCGCCTGCGGCAGTGCTGGAAATTGGACACAGCCTGGGCGATGCAGCCAGCGCGATTCCCGATCGCGTGCAGAAGAGCTACGAGCGGATCGCGTAGTTAAGCCTGGCCGAACCTTGGTGGTCTCCCACCCTCGCGACCGATCACCCCAACGACCAAGACCTGTCGCTGGGGGCCCCGGTAAGTTGCGAGCATGGGGCACGGAGGTTCGTTTCCAGTTGGCGAATGGTGCGGCCTGATCTTACATGGAGCGCCCGACGGCCGTGGCGATGAGGCGCAATTCCTTCATCAACTGGTCAAACTGATCGAGGTACAGCGTCTGGGCGGCGTCGGATGCGGCCTTGTCGGCGTTGGGGTGAACCTCCACCAGGACGGCGTCCGCGCCCGCTGCCACCGCGGCCCGCGCCATCGGCGCTACCATATCGCGGCGGCCGGTGCCGTGCGACGGATCGCCGACGATGGGCAGATGCGACAGCTTCTTCACCACGGGGATCGCAGAAATATCCATGGTGTTGCGCGTGGACGTCTCGTAAGTGCGGATGCCGCGTTCGCAGAGAATGACCTCATAGTTGCCACCGGAAAGGATGTACTCGCTCGAAAGCAGTAACTCCTCGATGGTGGCCGCCATGCCGCGCTTGAGCAGAACGGGCTTGCGCACCTGTCCCAGCTCGCGCAGCAGGTTGAAGTTCTGCATGTTGCGCGCCCCCACCTGGAGCAGATCGACGAAGGGCAGCATGGCCTCGATCTGCGCAATCTCCATCACTTCACTGACCACCAGAAGGCCGTGCGCGTCGGCCGCCTCGCGCATCAACTCCAGTCCCGGAATGCCCATGCCCTGGAAGGAGTAAGGCGAACTGCGCGGCTTGTATGCGCCGCCGCGAAGGAACGCGCCGCCGGAGGCCTTGACGTGTTTCGCAGTTTCGAGGATCTGCTCGCGGCTCTCGATGGAGCACGGGCCGGCCATGGCATGGACGCGCTCGCCGCCCAGTTTCACGCCATTGCGAAACTGGATGACGGTGCCCTCGGGGCGCCATCCGCGTCCGGCAAGCTTGTAGGGCGAGCTGATGCGGTGGACGTGCATCACGCCCGGTAGGATTTCGAATTTGCTGAGGTCCAGGCTGGCCGTGGGACCCACGCCGGCAAGGATGGTTTGGCTTTCGCCGGTGGTGCGATGCACTTCGACACCGGCTTCCGTCATGGCGTCGATGACCGCGTCGATCTGGTCCTCGGTGGCCTTCTCCTGCATGGCTACGATCATTGTTTCTTCCCTGTCTCAGGCGCCTGGTCCGCGGCGACGGGTGTCGGCCGCTGCGGCTGTTCTGCGCCGGTGCCTTGGCCCTGCGACCCGCTGTGGGCCTGGGCGTGTCTTTCCGATGCCAACTCGTTCCTCTGCAGCGCGCGCATCACGTCGATGATTCGCTCGTAGATGTGGGTGAGCTCGATGTCCGGCAGCGGGCCCTTGTTGTTGGCGCGAACATTCTGGTAGATCACCTTCTCGCGGGCCGGCTCATAGACGGGCAGCGACGTGGCCGCTTTCAGGTGGCCAATGAGCAGTGCGGCCCGGGCGCGCTCGTTGAGCAATTCCACCAGCTGGCGATCCAGAACATCGATTCGATTCCGCAATTCTTCCAGCGTCATTCCATCCTCGTGATGCGCCGGGGGCTCGCCGCTTCGGGCGGGCCGTTCCGGTGCACAGAACAAGAGTTGATGCCAAATCAGCGTTTCCCTGGGGCGGGCCGCTGCGGGAGTCCTTGACTGGATCCCTGGCGGTCCGGCATGGATACTTTCCGCCAAGGTTCGGAGCCGTCTTAACGGGCCGTCGCCGATACTGCCGGGCGAAGGCCCGAAATAAATCGAGCCACCTCACCGGGCGCGGAATCGGGCGTGGACCGTTCGATCAACTCCACTATGGCGCTGCCGATGGCCGCCGCATCCGCGAACTCCGCCACCTCGGCGACATGTTGCGCGTTGGAGATGCCGAAGCCGACGGCCACCGGGAGACGGCTCCGGCCTGGGCCGAACGACGCGCGAATCCGGTTGACGAGCCCGGCCGCATCGGCGGTCATGCTCTGCTGTTTGCCGGTGATTCCGACGCGCGAAATGGCGTACACAAATCCTCTGCTGTGCGCAGCGATAGCTTCCAGACGCTCGTCAGGACTGGTGGGCGCAGCCAGAAACACAGGCGCAAGGCCCACGCGATCCATCTCCGCCAGGTACTCCGTGGCCTCTTCGACAATCAGGTCGGTAACCAGCACACCGTCGGCGCCGGCAGCGGCCGCATCGTCGGCGAAACGGGCCAGGCCGTAGCGCAGGATGGGATTTAGATACGTGAAGATGATAACCCCGGCATGGGGACGCGCAGCGCGAATTTCGTGGGCCACGGAGAGCACGTCGGCCATGCTGGTGCGGCGCGCCACGGCACGCTCCATGGCGCGCTGAATGACGGGGCCATCGGCGAGCGGGTCGCTGAAAGGCACGCCCAGTTCGATCACGTCCGCACCCGCGTCAATGGCGGCCAGCGCAATGGCGCGCGTCGCCTCGAGAGTGGGGTCGCCGGCCGTGAAATACACCACCAGGCCGGGTTTGTGATCGAATCGGATGGCCATCAGAGATCTTCGCTTGGGTTTGCTCCCTGGATGTGCAACTGCTGCGCGATGATGCCCATGTCCTTATCGCCGCGTCCGGAGAGGTTCACCACCAGTATGTCACGCGGTGAAAGACTGGGAGCGATGCGCATGCACTCGGCCACGGCGTGGGCGCTCTCGAGTGCGGGCAGAATGCCCTCGGTGCGCGCCAGCTTGACCACCGCATTCAGCGTGGCGGCATCGTCCTGCGACGTATATTCGGCGCGGCCCGAATCGTGCAGCGCGGCATGTTCGGGGCCGATAGATGCGTAGTCGAGCCCGGCCGAAACGGAATGCGTCTGCGCGATCTGGCCGAACTCATCCTGCAGCACGTAGGAATAAGTGCCCTGCAGAACGCCGGGAGCGCCGCCGCTGAAGCGGGCCGCATGTTCGCCGAGCGCGGTACCGCGACCGCCGGCTTCGACCCCGATGAGCCGCACCTGGCGGTCGCCGAGGAACTCGTAGAAGGCGCCTATGGCGTTCGAGCCTCCGCCGACGCAGGCAATGACGGCGGTGGGCAGGCGGCCTTCTTTCTCGAGGATCTGCTCCTTGAGCTCGATGCTGATGCAGCGATGAAAGTCGCGCACCATGGTGGGATAGGGATGCGCGCCCAGCGCGCTGCCGAGGAGATAGTGAGTAGTGCGGACGTTGGTGACCCAGTCGCGCATGGCTTCGCTGATGGCGTCTTTGAGAGTCTTCGAGCCGGACGACACGCCGCGCACTTCGGCGCCCAGCAGGCGCATGCGCAGAACGTTGAGTTCCTGGCGCGCCATGTCCACCTCGCCCATGTAAATGACGCATTCCATGCCCAGCAGCGCGCAAACAGTGGCGGTGGCCACGCCGTGCTGGCCGGCGCCGGTTTCGGCGATGATGCGATGCTTGCCCATCCGTTTGGCGAGCAGTCCCTGGCCGAGCGCGTTGTTGATCTTGTGCGCTCCGGTGTGCAGCAGGTCTTCGCGCTTGAGATAAATTTTTGCGCCGCCCAGGTCCTCGGTGAGCCGCTGGGCGAAGTAGAGCGGAGTGGGCCGACCGGCGTAGTCGTGCAGCAACAGGCTCAATTCGGCCTGGAACGCGGCATCCCCCTTGGCCGCTGCGTACTCGTGCTCGAGCTCCAGCAGGGCGGCCATCAGCGTCTCCGGCACATAGCGCCCGCCGTACACGCCGAACCGCCCGGGGCGCGACTCGGAAGGGCTGGATGGAAGGATGATCGATGCCATGGTTCTCCTGAACTGCCGCCCAAAGGCGCCGGTTTCAGTGTACTAGGAGGCTGGCGCGGCGGGCGCGGATCACGGGACCGACACACCCGGAACCGCGGCCTCCTCCGCCAGCGTCCTGATGCGGGAAACGCGATCGGCAAGGCTCCCCGGCGGAATGGAAACAATGTCGTACCCGAACTCCCGGTAAGTGTCTTCGTGAATCCGCTCAAACCGCAGCGCTTCCTCGTAACTGATCCGGCGCGCCTGGGTGGGCGCTACAAAGCCGAGGCTGCGCACGAAGAAGACGCGGGGCTGAAAGACACGTTGCAACCTGATCCTCTCGAGTTCCCGCCCAAGCAGTCCGCTGATGGGGAAACCCAGGTAAGTTGCGAGAGCCGCGGTGCAGACCACCGAACGGTCATGGAACTGTATGCCCACCGGCTCTGCATTCGCGCGAAGTTGCCGCTGCAACTGGAGGCCGGCAATCGCATCGATGAAGGCAACGTGCTTCCATGCTTCATCGATGCCGCGCGCCTGCCACAGTGCGATCACATCCGTGGCCGCTTCTTCGACCACACTGAAACCGTCGACCTCAAGTTGCCGGAGGATCGCAGTTTTGCCCGAGCCGGGAGTGCCGGTCAGGATGAACCTCTCCATGAGATGGACCTCCCGAATTGCGCTCTAGCGAACTCCGCCGGCGCGCGCATTGGCGACGAAGCGGCGCACCTTTTCAGGATCCTTCCGCCCCGGCGCCGCCTCCACCCCACTGGCTACATCCACTCCCCAGGGGTGCAAGGTCGTAATAGCCTCGCGCACATTTTCCGCAGTCAAACCGCCGGCCGCGATCAAGCGCTTTTGCGCTTCCGTGTTTTGGAAGATGGCTGCGCGGGCCGCAGCCCAGTCGAAGGCGATACCCGTGCCGCCGATTGCGGTTGCAGTGCGGGAATCGACGAGAATGCCGTCGATATTGGCGTCGGCGGCAATGCCCTTCGCCAGTTCCGCTGCCTGCGGGCCGAAATGCACCACCCGCAGGATGCGAGCGCGCGGGCCGAGCTCGCGGCGCAATTGCGCGGGCAATTCCGGCGACGGATCGCAGTGCAGTTGCACGCCAGTGAGGCCGGACTCGCGGACAGCGGCGCAGATTTCATCCAGACCGGCATCGGCAAAGACGCCGATCTTTTCGATCTCTCCGGGTAAATGCGAGGTGATTTCGCCCACCTGCGAGGCGGTGACGCGGCGCGGGCTGGGCGCGAAGACGAACCCCACGGCATCGGCCCCGGCCTCCGCAGCCACGCGGGCGTCCTGGAGCGAGGTGTTGGCGCAGACCTTCACCCAGATGGAGCGCGCGGTGCTCATGGCGTGACGACCGGTCCAGAGGGGTGCCCCAGGTCCGGGGTCCCCGCGGACGGGTTCTTGCCAGTGGGGTGGGGGACTCGATTTTGAGACTTGGGAATTCGCAGAAGCTCCTCCAACGCCGCGCCCGGGTCGTCCTGGCGCATGAGGCTCTCTCCGATGAGAAATGCGTCGAAGCCGGCCGCACGCAAACGCGTGATGTGCTCGGGCGTGGAGATGCCGCTCTCCGTCACGCGAACCGCGTCGCGCGGAATTCGCCCGGCAAGCTCGTACGAAGTTTCCAGGCGGACATCGAACGTCTTCAGATCGCGATTATTTACGCCGATCGCGTCGGCGCCGGTGTTGCCCATCGAATCCAGCACGCGATCCAGTTCGGCCGCTGTATGCACCTCGACGAGCACATCGAGTGAGATATCGTGGGCCATGGCCGCGAACCGTTTCATCTCCGCATCGCTGAGCGCGGCGGCAATCAGCAGGATGGCGTCGGCGCGATGGGCGCGTGCTTCCACAATCTGATACTCGTCGACCGTGAAATCCTTGCGCAGGCAGGGCAGGTTCACGGTGTCGGACGCGATTTCAAGATTGCGCAGCCCGCCCTGGAAATAGGGCTCATCGGTGAGAACCGACAACGCCGCCGCCCCGCCTGCGGCATAGCGCGAAGCCAGCCACGCCACGTCGAAGCCAGCGCGGATCAGGCCTTTGGAGGGCGACGCCTTCTTGATTTCGGCGATCACCGCCGGACCGGCCGCAGCCTTTTGGCGCAGCGCCGCAGCCCAGCCCCGCGGCTGATGCGCCGCGGCACGCCGCTCAAGCTCGGCCACGGAGACACGTTGCCGCGCCTGCGCCACCGTGGCGCGCGTCGTCTCCAGGATGGTGTCCAATCGGGTGGGCATGAAATGGCCGCCGGGCCAGACACGATACGTCGCCTGGGCATCGGAGTGAGTTTCAGTTTATCCCAGGCTTGCGTGCGCTCCAAGCGTTGCAGGAGGGGGGGCAAGTCAAACATCTTCCACAAACAAAAAGACATCCTAACCTCATCGAGGGTGAGTTATGGACTTGCTGAACGAGCATGCCGCTGTGGAAGAAAGCCTCGAGGACAGGATCCGCTCGCTGGGTCCCTGGTTTCATAACCTGCGCATCCATGGCATTGAAACGGCGCCCGGTCATTTTCTGGGAGATTATCCGCAGATAAAGTTCGCGGGATTTCGCGATGCTATACCTGAAGATCTGACCGGCAAGTCGGTTCTCGATATCGGCTGCAATGCGGGGTTCTATTCGCTGGAAATGAAGCGGCGCGGGGCGGGGCGAGTGCTGGGCATCGACACCGACGAGCATTACCTGAGGCAGGCGCGCTTCGCGGCCGAGATCGAAGATGCCGATGTCGAGTTCCTGCGCATCCCGGTGTGGGACGTGGCGGCCCTGGGCGAGAAGTTCGACCTGGTGATCTTCATGGGCGTGCTCTATCACCTTCGCCATCCGCTGCTCGCGCTCGACCTGATTCACGAGCACGTGGCCCGGGATCTGCTGCTGTTTCAGAGCATGCAACGGGGTAGCAAGGACCTGATTGCGGTGCAGAAGGATTACGATTTCAACGGCGCGGCGCCTTTTGACGACGCCGCATTTCCCAAGATGCACTTCATCGAAGATCGTTTCGCGCATGACGAGACCAATTGGTGGATCCCGAATCGTTCATGCGTGGAAGCAATGCTGCGCTCCTCGGGGTTTTCCATTGAAGCGCACCCGGAGGATGAGGTGTATTTGTGCCGCTGGCAGCCGGTGGAGGTGCCGCCGGACGGACCGCACTGCGTGTATCCGCACCAGGGCTCAGCGCGCGCATGACCTCAGCGGAAACGACTCTCCGGGAAGCCGAAAAGCTGCTCGATGCGCGCGACCTGCTAAAGGCCCTGGACATTTTCAACGCGGCTGAACGGCAGGGCGCAGATGCCGACCGATGCGCCGCCGGACGCTGGATGGTATGGATGCTGCGAGGGGAGTTCGCATCGGCGTGGAGGAGCAGCGACGCCATCCGTCGCCGGGGCGCGCCCGACCCGCATCGCTTCTGGAATGGCGAGGACATTGTCGGAAAGCGGCTTATCGTACGCTGCCTGCACGGGTTCGGAGATGCGGTGCAGTTCCTGCGCTATGCGCCCGCGCTGCGGGGGCTTGCGCGGGAAGTCACTTTCCAGGTGGCGCCGCGATTCGTTGAGCTGGCGCGCTGCTTCGACCGCGTGGAGCAGGTGATCACGTGGGACGAGGAAGCGCCGCATCCGCCGCCCGCATGGGACGTGCAAATGGAAGTGATGGAGCTTCCTTACTTCTTTCGCACCGAGTTGCGCGACCTGCCGGTTGCGGAACGATATCTGCGTCTCCCAGAACCCGCGGCTGGGCGAGTGACGAAGAAAATGGGACAGCCGAACGCCGCGCGAGTGGGAGTTGTGTGGAGTGCGGGCGAGTGGAACCTCTCACGCTGCGTTCCGTATGACTTGCTGGCCCCGTTTTTCGAATTGGACGATTGCGAGTTCTGGAATTTGCAGGGTCCCGATGCGTCCGCCGAACGGCCTTCCCGCGGATCCCGGGTTTTGCGCGAGGCCGAGGATTGCCGAAACAGTATTTTCGCGCTGGCTTCCGTCATCTCGCAGCTCGACCTGGTCATCAGCGTGGACACCCTGGCGGCGCACCTGGCGGGAGCGCTCGGCGTACCGGCCTGGGTGATGCTGCAGCACGCTGCCGACTGGCGCTGGATGACTGGCACTGCGCGGAGCCCCTGGTATCCTTCATTACGCCTGTTTCGCCAGCCGCGTCCCGGCGATTGGAAAGCGGTTGTCTGCGACATTCAAGGCGCGTTGCGCGCTTGGCCGCGCCCATCCAGCAAGAGGCTTGTTGCGTCATGACGAACACCCTGGGCCGGGATTGGGACAACTTCGATGCCTACCTCTTCGACATCGACGGAACGCTGCTGAATTGCTCCGATGCCGTTCACTATTTCGCATTCTGCGAGACGCTCGAGAACATCGCCGGAAAGCCGATGACGCTGGAGGGCGTGACTGCGCACGGGAATACGGATGTGGGGATTCTGCGCGACGCACTGGCTGGTGCGGGCGTGCAGGAGTCGGCATGGCGGCCGTCCCTGGCAAAGATGCGCGATTCCATGTGTCGCTATGTTGAAGACCGCAAGCACGAAGTCTGCGTGACCGTGATGCCGCAGGTGCACGAGGTACTCGGGCGCCTTTCTGCGCGCGGCGCAACGCTGGGCGTGGCCACCGGCAATCTCGAGCGCATTGGGAAAATCAAGCTGGAGGGGGCCGGATTGCTCCACTACTTCCGCTTTGGCGCCTGGAGCGATGCGTTCGAGTACCGGTTCGACGTGATTGCCTCGGCTATCTCCAAGGTTCGCGCCGCCGCCGGCGAAAATGCCGCGATCTGCGTGATCGGCGATACTCCCGCCGATATTCGCGCCGCGCAGCAAAACGCGCTGCCCGTCATCGCGGTCGCCACCGGAATATATTCCTTTGAAGAACTCGAACAGGCCCGGCCGAGTCTCTGCATACATTCGTTCGCCGAGTTGCTTTGCGCCGTCTAGGCCTTGGCCATGGAACAGGTGGCCACAATCTCCTCGAACTGAGCGGCCCGGTGCTCCGAGGTGTGCTGCGACAGAATGCGATCGCGCGCGCGCGCGCCGATGCGCAGCCGCTCATCCTCGGACATGCCGGTGAGGATGTCCGCCACCTCGCGCGCATCGCGGGGAAACAGGATCTCTTCCCCGGGCGTGAAGAACTCCTCGATGCCCGCCCAGCGGTCCGACAAAATCGCCGCCCCGCATGCCGAAGCTTCAAACAGCCTCACGGAAGGCGAATAACCAGCGGCCACCATATCGGAACGGGTCAGATTCAATGAGAATCGCGACGACGAATAGAAGAACGGATGTTCGCGCGGCGAAAGGTGAATCATGCGACCCACGTTGGGCTGCCATGGGATCCCGCCGGGATACTGCGGTCCGGCTACGATGAATCGGCTACGGGGCAGCAGGCGCGCAGGCTCGTTCAGATACTGCATCAGCTTGGGCTGCCGGTCCGCCGCGTATGTTCCCAGATAGCTCAGGTCGCATTGGAATTCGGGACAGACCGAAACCGGGCGGTACATGTCCGCGTCCACTGAACAATAAAACGGCACGGCCCACGCCGCTCCAAAATCATCCTCCAGTTCGGTGAGAGCGGGGCCCCCGGTGAAGCTCAGATAGGCGTCGTACAAAGGGATAAGCGAGGTCTCCAGGTACGATGTCCTGCCCTGCTCGCGTAACTGCGTAAGAGTGATCGGCGTATCGATATCGTAAAACAACACCGGACCATACCCGGCATTCAGCAGCGCCCGGGTGGCCGCTATGGCGTCAGGGAAATAGGAGCCGATCAGCACCACGTCCGCATCCGCCGCAATCCCCACCAGGTCGCGGCCTGCGCGCGACCACTGCTCGTAGAGCCGGACCGTGCAGAACTCGGGTTCAGGCAGGTCGCGATTGTTGTGGTACCACTCCACGTCCTTTTCGACAAAGTGGATGGTGTGGCCTTTGCGGGCCAGGGCCTTGGCCAGGGAACGGTAGGTGGTGGCATGGCCGTTGCCCCACGACGAGGTGATGGTCAGTCCGTAAATAACGATCTTCATGCGCGTTCCTCGATCAGGGAGGCTTCACTTTTCGCGGCCTGATCTGTTGCTCCGCGCCGCCGCAGGCACTCGATAAATGCCCTTTCCGCCTTCTGCGCGCGTTGCGCGTAAGTGTGATCGCGCAACGCGCGATCATGGAATGCCTGCCCGATGCGCCGGCAGGCCTGCGAATCATAAGTATCGAGTGCGCTCAGCACGTCCTCGGCGGAGCGAATGATGAGAATCTCCTTGCCGGGCTCAAAGCACTCGTCGATTCCCGCCCAATCATCGCACAGCAGGCACGTGCCCGCGCCCGCCACTTCAAACACCCGCGTGGGTGGAGAAAATCCGAACTGTGCCATGGATGACCGATTAATGTTCATCACCATGCTGGCCGAACAATTTACACGATTGTGGTCGCCGGTCGGCACGTGGCCGATCCAGCGGACGTTGGCCGGGAGCGGCTTGTCGCCCCATCCTTCTCCGCCCAGAATAAATCGTCGCTGCGGCGCAAGTTCAGCGGCGCGGAGAAAGAGTTGCTCCACGCGGGCTTCGCGATCGGGCAGACGATTGCCGAGAAACACCACGTCGCACGCCAGCGAGGGATCGGGCGGCACGGGATGATGCGTTTCAGGATCGAGCCCGTTGTAGACGCTGGTGTAACTGCGGGCGCCGAACCGCAGGTATTCGTCGCGGATGCCCGGGCCGCCGCCATAGGTGAAAACCGCGTCGTAACGGGGAACGAGAGGACGGAACGAGTCGCCCGTAACCGCATGCAGGCGCTGAATGGTGGCGGGCGCGTCCACGTCCCAGAAGATGACCGCCGAGTCGCGTTGCAGTTCGAGAACGCGGGACTCGAGAAGCGCATCGTTGACGCCGATGCCGCTGTGCTTGATCACCACGTCGGCTTCCCGAGCGCGGCGAAGGACCGTGTCGATATCCGATGACGGTTGATACACCAGCGAACGGACGTAAGAGAAATCGCCGCTGTCGCGATGCGCCTGGCGACCATATGCGTCCGGCTCGGCGAAGGTGATGCGATGACCCCGCTGCGCGAGGTACTTGTAGATGCCTCGATAATAG
Organism: Occallatibacter sp.; assembly: GCA_036502905.1. Classification (GTDB taxonomy): domain Bacteria; phylum Acidobacteriota; class Terriglobia; order Terriglobales; family Acidobacteriaceae; genus Telmatobacter. Next base: position 15,623 of record DASXXV010000044.1, read on the forward strand.
GTGGCGGCGCCGTTCCAGTACGACGAAACGATGCTGGAGCCTAAGGCAAAGATATTCACGCCAGAACCTCCTCACAAATTTCCCACAACTGCTCCGCGCGATGGCGGCAGGTGTGGCGCGACAGAATGGTCTCGAGTCCCCGCAACGCCTGCGCCTGCGCCGCGGCCGGATCCGTAAGCAGCGACGCAATGACCCCGGACATCTCGCGATGATCGCGTACGAAGAGGAAGTCGCCTTCGCGAAACAGGTGTTCGCTGTCGTTCCACGGCGCCGAGATCAAGGGAATACCGCATGCCAGCGCCTCGAACACCCGAATGGTCGGTATGCCGGTCATGGCGCGGGTGTACTGCTGCCGCGGGATGTGAACGGTGAGACGGGCGGCCGCGTAAGCCGCAGGCGCATCCAGGTTCGGCAGATAACCGGCATAGGCAACACCCGCATCGCGCAGTGCTGTCATCGCATTCCCGGGATAGCGCACGCCATGAATGACGAATCGGCGGCTGCGCAGCCGCGTCGCAGGACAGAGAAAGAATTCGGTAATCTCGGCGGAGCGTTCGTCGTCGCCCCAGTTGCCGATCCAGACGACGTCTGTATCCTTTTCGCGTGGCCCGAGCGGATGGAAGACGCTGACATCGGCGGCCTCGTGCAAGGTCCAGACGCGAGTGATATTGAAGACATCGCGATAAATGGATCGAAGCGCCTCGCCGAACGCGAGAACGCCATCGAACTGATCCGTACCGAAAGCGCGGATTTGCGCGGGAGACGACGAGGCGCGATGATGCGTGTCGTGAAACAGCAGGCGGAAGCCTAGTTCACTTCGCAACTGAAGCAGCGTGGCGGCAAGCTCGGGCGGATTCCATTCGTGCAGGATGACGATCTCGAAATCCCGCAGCATTCGCCGCCAGAATTGGGGATCGCGCATTTCCGCTTCCTGATATGCGGCGATGCGGAGGTCGGGATATGCGGCATGGAAATTGCGAAGGGAAACATCGCCGCCCGGCTCTTCGCGCAGGTGATCGATAGACCAGCCATGCGCCGGTTCGAAAATGCGGACTTCGTTGCCCAGCGACGCCAGGGCGCGCAGCAGTCCGCGAAGGAAATGCGCGTTGCCGTTATTCCAATCGGAACTGATCGAATGGGCGAAGTAGGCGAGGCGCAACTTACGCGGCATACGTCCCCGTCTCCATCTCCGTCAGGACGCGCGCGTATTGTGCCTGGTAGGACTTCACCATCTTCTCGGCGCTGAAGGACCGGGCGCGCCTGTATGAGCGGCGCTGGGCGGCGCACAAGCTGTCGGGATCGGCGGCAAATTCGTCCAGCAGCGCGGACAGCGATTGCGGGTCGCAGAAGTATCGCGCACCGTCCCGCCAAACCTCGCGAAGCGACGGTATATCGCGGGCCAGCACTGCGCACCCGCACAGCGCGGCTTCCAGCGGCGCCAGCCCGAACGGCTCATAGCGCGATGTACAGATGTAGATTGCGCTCTCGCGGAAACACTGCAGCAATTCGTCTTCGGGAAGAGGCCCGAGCAGAGTGGCAGCGCCCATTTCTACAGGCGCACGGGACGACTCATGCTTCATGGGCCCCGCCACATACAAAGGAACCGGGGACGACACCTGGGCGAGCATGCAGATATCCTTGGCTTCGTCCCACAGGCGCCCCGCGGTTACGGCGCGGAGTTGCCGGCCTGCCCCCTCTTGCAGAGGGATGGTGCGGCCGTTGGCGATAACTTCGCATCGCGCGCTCACAGAAAAATTGCGCATCAGCGCATCGAGCATCCACCGCGTAGGCGCAACCACCAGGTCTGCTCCGTTGAGACCGTCGCCCACCAGCCGCACGTACTGGCTGAGCCACGGGGAATTCTCCAGCGGCTGCTCGCGGCATGCCTCGGCCCAGCTCAGCACATCGCTGTGTGCCGTGATCACCCTGGGAACGTCAATGGGCAGGGCTCCGAAGCAGAATTGATTCGAATGGAGCAGGTCCGCGCCGAATTCCCTGGCGATGCGGAGGAGCAACTGCGCGCCGTCGCTATAGGCGCTCTCATTCGGCTGCATCCACTCGAGCGGCGCCGTCGAACTCTCATAGAGAAAGCTGTTTGGGAAATCGGATAAAAGGCAGGCGCACTGGCGCCGCTGCCCGGCGGCGGGGATCCCGCCGAAGCTGACGAGCGCCACAGACAAGCCTTCACGCAGAAGGCCTGTCGCCAGTTCGTGCGTAAATTGCCAAACCCCGCCCACTACGTCGGTAGTGATCAGGACACGCATTCCAGTTCCACCAGGCTGCGAGGATTCTGATCCTGGATGTCGCTGTATCCCTTGTCAGCGAACAATTGCAGATAGAAGGCATGCGCGCGTTCCCACGCTTGCTCGTCGGGTTGCGCGCCGAAGGTGTGCACATATTCCGGACTGCCGGGGAAAGGAAACATGGGGACGGGCTGGCTGACCCACACGCCATGCGCCTTCAGGCGATTCTGGAAGCGCTGCACTTCCGCCGGATCGTCATGCGCGGTCTTGATCAGGTTGGCCTGCACCCAGGGGATGTGCTTGCGCGCGTGAATCAGCAGCATCTCGATGCGATCGGTGGCGAGCCGGCAATTCTTGTTCATTTCGTCGCGGCCCTGTTCGCTGATGGCTTCGATACCGCACTCGAACGAGACGCAACGGGCGCGGCCCAGCAACTCCAGCGATTCCTCGTTCCAGAGGTCGATGCGGCTTTGAAAGCCGATCGACAATGGGCGCCTGGCGATTTCCTCCAGCAGCGTGCGCACCTGCTTGCCCACGCCAAAGATCTCGTCGATGAAGTAGATGTAATCCACGCCGCGCGCCAGCAGCTGGTCGATCTCAGCGAGTACCGCATCGAGTTCGCGTTCGCGGAATTTATTCCGGAACAGGGTCTTGTTGCAGAACGTGCATGAGTATGGACATCCCCTGGCGAACTCGACTTCGGCGCCCAGGCGCAGATGGTCCGCCCCATGCCCGGGGAAGATGTGGTGCAGATGACGATGGCGCTCGACGGGATAGTCGGAATAATCCAGCGTCCCCACCGCGCGCATATCGGTGGCGCCCAGGCCGGGCGTCATGTGCAAGTGGCCGTCGGCGTCGTTCCAGCAGCAGCCCGCAATCATTTCCCATGCATCGGAAGCGAGTTGGGGAAGCGTCTGGTCGGGTTCGCCGCGTAGCACGATATCCGCGCCGGTCTTATGCAAGGTGGCCTGCGGGGTAGCCGACCCATGGGGCCCGATGACCACTTTCAGCGAACTTCGGCCCAGCGCGCCAATCCATTCCTTCGGAACGCGGAGCTCGGGTTGCGGGCAGCGCCAGAAGAGATACGACGGAGCGGTGGGAATGACCAGGAAGTCTTCGCCGAATAAATCCAGGCGCACGCGGACCTGTTCGGCAGTCAGATCTTCCATGAAGGCGTCGACCAACAAAACATCATGCCCCGCGCTGCGCAGCATTTGGCGCGCCGACAGCAGTTCCAGTGGGAAATGCGGATCGCGGCACCCGAAATACGTGGAACCATCGAACCTCCAGTTCGGATTCACGAGAGCGTACTTCATGCTATCTCCCTTTCCAGCTCTTCGTGCACCGCGGGGGTGTGCTGTCGCGCTTCGATCTCCGCCCGGTTTGCGCGCCAGAAGCGATAGATGGAATCGAGAGTGTCAGAGAGCGAATGACGCGCGCGCCAGCCGGTTTCCTGCTCGATCTTCGACGTATTGGTGATGTACAAAGGCTGATCGCCGGGGCGCACATCGCAGTAACGCAGCCGCAGCGGCTCGCCGGTGCGTTTTTCGATTTCCTTCAGCATTTCGATCACCGAGATGCTGCGCTCTTTGCCGCCGCCCAGGTTGTAGATTTCGCCCACGCGCCGTTGGCGGGCGTTGCGCACTGCGCGCATGGCGGCGATCAGATCGTGGACATGGAGAACGTCGCGAACCTGGTATCCATCGCCGTACACCGTGATGGTGCGGCCGCCGAGGACGGAGTAAAGAAAATGCGCTACCCATCCCTGGTCTTCATTGCCGAACTGACGTGGCCCCGCGATGCACGACATCCGGAACACCACGGTGGGCATCTTGTAGATGCGCCCGTAATCACGCACGTACTGGTCGGCCGCGCCCTTCGAGCAGCCGTAGGGAGAATGAAAATCGAGCGGTTCCAGTTCGTCGACTCCGTGAAAATCCGGCAGCGACGGGCGGTAGTGCGTTCCCTCTTCGTCGATGGGAACCCTGGTCAAGGCTCCGTAAACCTTGTTGGTGGATGTGAACAGCATGAACGGGCGCTGCCCTGAGAGGCGCGCCGAATCGAGCACGTTGAAAGTGCCGCGCAGGTTGACTTCGAAATCGGTGGCCGGATCTTCCACCGCGGTGGTGACAGCCACTTGCGCCGCCAGGTGGTAAATCTCCGCAGCATCGCGCACCGCGCGGCGCACGGCGCGGAGGTCGCGCACGTCTTCTTCCATGATCTCCAGGCGGGTCGCGGCGCCGGGCAGCGACTTGAGCCAGCTTGTGTTGTGCGAGACACCAGCGCGGGAAAGGTTATCGAAAATGCGAATCCGGAAGGGGGTCGTTGCCAGCAGGTGCTCTGCCAGGTTTGAACCAATGAATCCTGCGCCGCCTGTAATGAGAACAACCGGAACTGCGGCCACGTCTGCCTCCTCCTTGGCACTGTTAGTCGGCGCCTTCGTTAGCGCGCCTTTCCTTGCGTAGCATGTCGTGCATTCCGGACAAGCAGGGAGAGCAATCAGGCAGTCAACCCGTAAGCGCTCAATTCGCGAAGCATGGTCTCCGCCTTGTCTTCCGCCTTTTGGCCGGCGAGCCATTCCGCCAATTCCCGAAATCCCTCTTCGTGCGTCACGCGGGGTTCATAGCCCAGCAGATTGCGTGCCTTGGTCAAATCGGCGAAGCAGTGGCGAATGTCGCCGGCGCGGTATTTGCGCGTGATCACGGGCTCAATGCGCCGCCCCAGCGACTGGGCCAGAAGGGTAGCCACCTGCCGAATGGTGATGGCCTTGCCGCAGCCGATGTTGATGACCTCTCCGTCGGATTGGGGTCGCTCCATGGCCAGGATGTTGGCCCGAACGATGTCGTGGACACTGACGAAGTCCCGCATCTGCTCGCCATCTTCGAACACCAGGGGCGGCTCTCCGTTGATGAGGCGCGCCGCGAAGATGGCCGCGACGCCGGTGTATGGATTGGAGAGGGCCTGCCGCGTTCCGTAGATGTTGAAGAAGCGCAGCGCCGTAACGGGAAGCCCGTAGGTCCGTCCGAAGATGAGGCACATCTCTTCCTGGTTGCGCTTGGACAATGCGTAGATGGAGTTGATCTCCGAGGGCTTGGTTTCCTCCGTAGGCCGCGGCCTGAGAACGCCGCCGCAGGCATCGCATTGCAGGTCCCAGCGCCCGGCTTTCAGTTGGGCGATAGAGCGGACCGGCGGCGCGCAAGGGCGTCCGCACTGTGAACAGGCATAACGTCCCTCTCCATAGATGGACATGGACGAGGCCACGATGATCTTGCGGAGCGGCGGCTTGGAATCGAGAATCGCCTGCAGCAATTCGGCGGTGCCCTGGGTGTTCACGCTCATGTAGCGGCTGATCTCGTACATGGATTGGCCCACGCCCACCGTCGCCGCAAAATGAAACACCACATCCACATCGGCGAAAACTTCTTTGAGGCGATTGGGATCGCGCACATCGCCGCGAATCAGTTCGACATCCCTGGAGAGATAGGTGGGCGGCCCGTCCGGATGCACCTGCACCGCGAGGTCGTCGAGGATGCGCACCCGGTGCCCGGCTGCCAGGAGCCCATCGGCCAGGTGCGAACCTACGAAACCCGCTCCACCCGTAATCAATACCTGCTTGCTCATGCCAGCACAGTTCCCTTCCGAAACGGCGAAACTTTCGAAGAGGTTGACCTGGGGGCATATCGATCCACTGCCCACGCGGCGAAGTCGGCAAACTGCTGGATATCGCGCGGCGGGCTGGTGTGATGCGCCTCCATTCCCAGGTGAGCCGGCGTGAAGCAGAGCGTAAGGGAGACATCGAAGGGCTGAAGCACGTCGATCATGCGATCAAACCAGGCGGTGGCATTGGGCCGGAACGAATCGGCCCAGCTCAATCCGGTGCGCAGGTAGCGCACTCCGTGTTTCTTCATCCAGTGCACCGCGTCGTAAAGGCGCGGATCTTCGAAATGAAACCACTGGCAAAAGCCTACCGAGCCGTTGGAGGGAAACAGGTCGGCGGCCAGCTTGGGCGTGCCATCCGCTTTCAGAATGCCGAGATAGTAATGCCGGTAATAGGACGAGCCCTCGGCTTCCTTGTGGCGGGTTTCGGCCGGCCAGGTCGGCGGCAGGTCGAACAGGCTGTACCAGTGGATGCGCTCAGTCTTGCCGTGCAGCAAGTCAAGAGACTTTAGCAGCCCGAACGCCTGCACCTCTTCCGAACCAAATGAAGATGCTCCCACCTCCAGTACCCAGACAGGCTTGCCGGCAATCTCATTCGCTTCCGCGATTCGCTCCGGCCACTCGTCGATTTGCCAATGATTCCAGTCCAGCGGAAATCCGTGCACGCCCACCGCATCCACATACTCCAAAACGCCGTTAGAACGCATCAGGCGCAGAAAATCGCAATCGCAGGAAGACACCCCGCCGAGAACGATGGGGAGATCAGGATTGGTAGCGCGAATCGAGTCCGAAGCCGCCTTCACCATCGTGGAAAACGTTCTCCACTCCGGGTCGAGATGGAAATTCCAGTGAGAGAGATTGTTAGGTTCATTCCACAGCACGATTGCTTCGATCATCAGACTTCCTGATATTCCATGAGTTGAGCACGCTTCCAACAAGCAGCGGCCGTCATCTTCTCCGTCAGAGGGTACAAAGAAGGTACAGGTTGCCTGCGCCGGTGACCCCTGGTGTCGCCATGTGGTTCCATGGTCGCCCTGACAACATAAGACCTGAAAGGCATGGATGGACGAGGCTACTCCGGTCCACGGCTATCAGGCAATCGGCATACTTTGACTGTGGCGTTCTCATAGTCGCAGCGAAACGCGGTGGCTGCGTTGCGCGGCAGGACGATCCATTGCGCCGGAAACAGACGCAGGCTCCTAATCCGATCGGCATCGGTCGCGCCGTCCAGTCCCTTCTGGGCTGATTCGCCTTCGATCCATTCCGCGGTGAGGTCGGGAGCGATGGATGCGATGCCCCCATCCTTGGAGTAATCGGGAATCACGCTTCGCTCCGCGATGGCGCGAAAGTTCTGCGAATCCTCGCCCGACGCGGTGATGTAATCGGCATCCAGCGCGAATACGGCGTTCTTGTCCGTGTTGTTCCTGATCCACGTGAAGGCCTGCTCCCATCCATTCGTCTGGGGGATACCGGGGAACTCCAGGTGCGAGGAGTTAGGAACTGCTGCGCACTGGACGAGGATCAAGAGCACGGCAAGGCCGCCGATCATGCCGGCCCAGCGCAGAATGCGGCGCTTTAAGAGAGTTTGTCCGATGGCCGCGCCCACGCAAAGAATGGTGAACACGTAGACCGTCTGAAACACCCGAAGCGGCTGCAGTTTTGCCACCGTGTAATTCGACATTCCCACGCGCGCGAACAGCAGGGCGATGAACACCGCGAGTCCACCGGCGATGAGTCCGGTCTGCGCCAATGATTTCAGCGCCTCGCCTGCAGGGCTCCGTTTCTGTGAATACACCCATCCCAGCACGGCCATCGGGGCGATCAATCCTGCCACCTCGTACCAATGCCATTGACTGACAAACCAGTAGGTGCGCGTGCGCGCCACTTCCAAGTAGCCGGGGGGAGGCGCGGGCGCCCAGCGAAGCAGAAGCAGCAGGATTGCGACCGCGGCGGCAAGCACGCATAGCCCGAGGCAGGCGGCGAGTTGCAGGCGCGCGCCGGCCAGGCTGGCAACCGCGAAGATCAGAACACACCCCAGGGCGTAGACGCCCATTAACGGATGCACGACGAGTGCCAGACCCAGCGAAGCAATACAAAGGACCACGCTTGCTGGCGCGATTCTTGCGTGTTGCCGGAGCCCGCGCGCAATGTCATGCATCGCCACCAGCGCGAACAGCCCGCAGGGAGTAGAGATACTGCGCGCAGAAACGTACGGGTCCATTAGCATCAGCGAGGTTCCGGCTACCGGAACGGTCAGCAGCAGGGCCAGGAGCGATACCGCTCCAAGGCGTGCCTCGAACTGCATGTATGCGCGCGCGGCGAGCTGCCATCCAGCGAAGAGGGTTGCCCAGATGCTGGCGACGTAGAGCATCGCAATCACTGCCATCACGCCCAGATGACTGGCGCGAACCAGGAAAGCGACCATCGGCGCGAACAGCGAAAATCGCAGGTGGGCTGTCGTGAACCCGGTTCCGTACGGATACAGTCCGGGGTCCAACACGCGTTTCACGCCGGCCAGGTAAAGACCTCCATCCTCGGCATAGGGGTGGTATCCGTGCACCACAACCGCCAGGACGGTGAGCGCGCTAACGGCAAAAACACCTGCCCGGTTTCGCTCGAGCGCCGTGGACGTTCGTTCCCGCTCAATCGAGCGAAGCGGTGGTGCCGTTGCCGCCAAAGAAGGGTCTCCTCCTGTTGTGCGCCCGTAACGGCACACTCTTGCCCGCACCGCAGTCAGCGGTTACTACAAGGCTTGAGATTCCATCGACCGGGGGGTAGTTGTTTGCGCGGTCTATATCACGCGGGCTGCAAGTCTGCTCGCGACGGGCGCTTGCGAAATTGGTTGCTCACGGTCCAGGCTGCGCGGCGCCGCCTGCAGCCATTTTTCCAGCCCGCCGGTCTGACACAGCAGCGAGATTTCGGCCTTGCTTGTGCGCCGGTAGGACAAAGCTGCGACCCCAACCAGCACCGTGGTGGTCAGCAGGAGAACGATGCTGCCACCTTCGAAGTCTGGGCCGTGCGAGTGCGTTCATGGTGGTACCACTGCGGTCTGCTGAGCAGTCTGACCCGGGAGGATGGCCTTGGAGGCGGGCAGGTTGTCAGCGGCGTAAAAAGGTTGTGGAATTACCGTGCTTCTCAGCAACTCGGCGGGGGCCGCATCGCCGACCGCAATAAAGAAGGCCGGAGTGCCGTGGGCCAGCGGAGTAAATCCCCCGATGTCCTCGGCGCCTGTATCGATGGGAAGCCTCAGCACCGGATAGCGATGCGCTCGCAGATCTTCGATAAGCCAGTTTCCATTCTTTGCGATGATCAGGTACTCACTCGCCGAATGCTGAAAATCGGCCAGGGGCAGAATGGGCAGCGTGTAGAGAAAGTTGCGTCCCGCCCACAGGTTCTCTTCGGGGGAGTCGTCGTGCCGGAAGGTGCGTATCGCCGGGAAGTCCACCGGAAACACGACGCGCCTGGCCAGCGCGGCTGGCGCGTAATGCTGAAACGTGAGGGCCAGCAGCGGATCGGGAATCACGATGGGCGCATTTGCCGGAACCGAGGCTTCGGCCTCCGGAATGCGATCGACGACCTTGTAAAACGCCTGCTTCTGCTGCGCATACCAATAGGCAACGACCGATTCGCGCGCCATAAACCACGCTAATACAAAGCAGAGCATGACCGCGCCGGCGTGCCGCAACTGGTGGAAGAGCTGAAACGCAACCAGGGTTGCGGCAATGGCAAATCCGAAGGAGACGGGGATGACGAAGCGCGGCGACAGCATCCCTCCGCGGATGGAGGCGATGATGTATCCCAGGATGGGGTAGGCCATCAGAAAAAAGATTGCGACGCCTTCGTGCAAAGGAACCGGAAGCCGCCAGGTGCCGGGGAACAGGACGGGGCCAATCCAGCGATGAGAAAGCCGGTCACGGCCGTAATCGCGAAGCGGAGCCAGTTGCCGGGATACAACCCAGAAAACGAGCGCCAGGGCAAACAGCGCGAGAACGGGATAGAGCACCACCTCGACCATTTCGGTGTAGGAGTCGAATACCTGGTCGATGGAGACCTTGTTCCACGCGTAGGGGGCGAACTGGGCGATGGAATGCTCGATCATCGCCCGGTAAGCGAGCAGCGTGGAACCCGCCACCGCGAGTCCGATCCAGACGCGGAAATCGATGGCCCGCATGAGCGACGGGCGCGCGTACCCCCGCGACCCGGACCGTGGATATAGCCTGTCGAGCGTTCGCGCCAGTTCGCCTCCCGCGATAGGAAGAAACGCGAGCACCGCAAAGTAGTTGGTGGAGATGCCGGCGGCGAGGGCGAAGATCATTGCCGCCAGCGCGATGGTGCGCGCAGCCCGGCTTGAAGCCCGGTCGACAGTAACGCTCCAGCCCAGCACGGCCAGCATTGCCAATCCGTAAAAAATCGCGTAGGAACGGCTCTCGAAGCTGTAATCAAACGCCGCCATGGCCATGGACAACACCGTGCCGGCCACAGCCCAGATCGCCGGCAGGCGCCGCAACAGGAAGGCAAACAGCGAGACCATGCCGATCCAGTAGCCGGCGATGGCAGGCAACCGGTACGCGAGCTCGTGATCTCCGAACGCCAGGCGCGCATAGTGCACCAGCAGATGCGTGACCGGGGGATTGGGATCGGCGCCCTGCGCGAGCGCATTCCAGATGGCCGCGGCGCTGCCCTGGCGCGCAATGTGCAGCGTGATGAGCTCATCGAGCCAGAGCAGTTTGAAATGCGACTGCGCGACGACTACAAGGAAGTACAAAATCGTCAGGAGCCCGAACGCGGTCCAGGGGGCGCGCGCCATCCGGATCTCCAGCCCACCGCTCCTCCCCAGGGCTGCCTGGTCGTGGGGGGCAGCCCCAACCCTCGATCCTTCGAGATCCACGTCGTTCATGCCACCAGCTCTTTATCCTGGGCAGCATCCGGGTCAAGCGCCGTCTCCCGCGAGGGAGCCTTGTTCTCGTGATACTCCTGCTCCGTATTGATATCCCAGAGATTGCTCTTGTCCGTGATCCCGGCAAGAATGTTATCCACGGAAACCATGGCGGTCAGCATGGAGTGATCCTGGTTGTTGTATTTGTGCATTCCGTTGCGGCCCACCAGGAACAGGTTCTCGAAGCGGTCCATGTAGCGCACAATCTCGTCGAAGCGATCGTAGGTCCCGAAGTACGCAGGGTAGGTCTTGGGCACGCGAAATACGCATGAATCGCGCACTTCCGACGGGTTCAGGATGCCAATGCGCGCAACTTCCTCGGTCGCGAACTGGATGATCTCCTGGTCGGACTTGTTCCACAGCGCATCGCTGTCGTAGCAGAAATACTCCAGCCCGATCCATACCTTGCTCGGATCCGAGACCAGGTGCGGGCTCCAGTTGTTGAAGATCTGCATGCGCCCGACCAGCACATCCGGCTCCTGTATGTAGATCCAGGTGTCCTTGATCCTCGAGCCATCGGGTTCGGTGAGCAGCAGCTTGTCTACCAGCAGTCCAACCGTGATGAAGTCGCGATACTGCAGGCCGTCGCAGATTTTCTGGATCTCCTCCGGAATTGGCGCGTCGATGGAGCGGAGCAGTTCGCGCACGGGCATGCTCGAGTAGAAGTAGTCGCCCTTCAGGGTGACGTACTCGCCCTTGGGCGTGCGCGCTTCCACGGAGGCAACGCGATCGACGCCGTCGTCGCCCGTCTCCACGTGAATGCCCGTCACCCGCCAGCCCAGGCGGATATCGCCGCCCTGCTCTTCAATCAAATCGGCCACGTGTTCCCACAATTGGCCGGGGCCATATTTCGGATACAGGAATTGCTCGATCAGCGACGTCTCCGAGTCCTTCTGCTTGATATCGCCCACGTTCTTGTCGCGCTGCATCAGCTTCTTGAAGAAGTGCCCCACTGCTTTTCGCAGGGAGAGGCCCTTGATGCGCTGCGCTCCCCATGCCGCGGATATCTGTTCGCACGGCACGCCCCAGACTTTCTCGGTGTAGCTCTTGAAGAAGGTCAGGTACAGCTCGCGCCCGAAGCGGTTGATGAGGAAATCTTCCAGTGTCTTCTCCGGCTTGCGCTGGAAAAGGTGCGCCATCATGTAACTCAGGCCGATGCGAAGGGTCCGCCAGAAGCCCAGCCGCCGAAGCGTATCGCCCGACAACGAGAGCGGGTAATCGAAAAACGAGCGCATGAAGTAGATGCGGCTCTTGCGCGGTCGCACCAGCAGAACGCAGTCGGGATCGTCGGCCAGCGCCACGCCCCCACGCGCGCGGCTGCTCTTGTCGGCCCCGCTCACCGTGCGCTGCTGGTTCTGGTAGCGAATTGCGAACTCGCCCTGGCTATCCGCGCTCTCGATGGGCATCAGCGATGTCCACCAGTCCATGACGCGATCCGATTTGGAAAAGAATCGGTGCCCGCCGATGTCGATCCGGTTGCCGTTGTAGCGTATGGTGCACGAGAGTCCACCGATGCGATTGCTGGACTCCAGGACGATGGGTCGAATGGATGAACGCCGGCACAGTTCAAGCGCGGCAGTTAACCCCGCCGGTCCGGCCCCAATGATGATTGCAGTCTCCTGCCCGCGAGGTTGCATAGAAAGAGTGACTCGTCTCCCTTGTGGAAAATCAGCTTACCGGGCACGACCCGAATGGTGTCCGGCCTTGCTGTCCAGTGCGGAAGCAGGGCGCGCCCTTTGAACCAGAAATGCGGTCCTCGGAGTTTAGGTTGCTTAACTGAAGGGTTGCATGGCGGGCAAGTTCAGGAACGCGAGTTCGCTGCGGGGGATGTGCGCTCGCGGCGCCCGCGATTTTCAGGCCTGAATCACGTTCGCGCCGGCCGGGCTCTAAACCGTGAAGAGGCGGCTGCGGAGCGCGCATGTCGCCATGTGAGATGATCCGCCAGTTGCACATCCGCTAAAATCGCGGTTCGTGCACCGCGATCAATCTTCGATGAGCGGCCAGTCATTCACCCATTGCAGGCTCTTGACCCATTGGTAGGGGTGGCCGTTTTTGCGGAGGTTGTGCGCGTGAAAGATGATCAGGCTTTCGCCGCTCTTCACGTCGATATAGGCAGTTCCGCCGCCAGGCGCCCCCCAGTTGCTGTCGCCTTGCAGCAGCACGGTGCCGCCGCCGTTCATCATGGGAGTGCCGTTTTCATCCACGAAGGGACCGTGCCGGCTGGTTGAGCGACCCACCGCCTGCTTGTAATTGTTCGCCCCCACGTTCTGCTCGCAGCAAAAGTCCACCGATACGAACAGGTAATAGTAGTTCCCGTGGCGGACGAGCGATGCGCCCTCGATGGGGTTGTCAGGAACGCCGGGCCGCGTGGCCAGTTCGTAACGGGTGGGATTGGATGCCAGCAGTTTGCCTGTCGCCGGATCGATCTGCCGCTGCTTGATTCCGGTCCAGTAGCTGCCGAAGGTCAACCACACGCCGTCCGTATCGGCAAGGATACTGGGATCGAGGGCGTTGAAGTCGTCGCCGTCTTTCGATTCCAGCACCAGCCCGCGGTCCACCCACTTGTAGTCGGGATCGGCGGGATCGAGGGTGGTGTTGGTCGCCAGGCCAATCACCGTGCGCTGGGAGTGGAGCGTCGATCCGTTGTAGTAGATGTGGTACTGGCCGTTGAAATAGGAGATGTCGGGCGCCCACAGGCCGACGATGCCCGGCACCTTTTCTGAGACCCACGCCGGGATGCCGCCCGGAAACACGCTGCCGCAAAGCGTCCAGTCGACCCGGTCCTGCGAGCAGTGGATGGGCAGGTTGCTGCCCGTAGGCACGTTGCTGCCCGTGGGCACGTTGCTGCCCGTGGAGAATCCGGCGACGTCGGTTGTGAAGGCGTAATACGTTGCGCCCTGGCGGATGATGCTGGGGTCCAGAACCGGAAGCGTATCCCCGGTCAGGTTGTAGTGGGCCAGAGGATCGGAAGCTTCAGAGGCGTACGACAGCCGCCCGGACAGAGTGACACCGCAGGAACAGAGAGAGAAGAGAACCAAGGCAAGCAGGAAAATCCCTGCGGGCCTCCAGGGCGACAACATGGGGGAAAACCCTTCTGGAAACTGCGCCCAAGATACCCAGGTATTTACCTTTCAGACAATGACCCATTGGTGGTATTGATCTGAGCCGAGCCGCCATGTTCGGCGCCGTAAGGATCTTCGGCGGAAGATAAGTCGTTGCCGGATAAAAGGTTAAGCTCTCCCCTGCGCATGCCCTGCGTGGCATGCCCGCTAAACCGGCCTTCTGCTCGTCAGCTCACCAGAACGGGTAGTTTCAGCTCGATGGCGATCTCGGGAACTGACATGAGGGTGTTGTGGATGAGGCAGCTATGCACGGACCGCACCATACCCATTTGTTGCTCGTCGGTGAGTGGCACGGGGCAGTGCACCTCGATTTTGAAATTGCCCAGGCGGGCTGGAGCTTTCAGCTTTTCGGCGTCCACTGTCACCTCCACGCCTTCCGAGGCCAGGTTGCGCGTCTTCAAATACTGGAACGAATAAAACGCCGCGCAGGTGCCCAGCGAGGCGAGCATCAACTCCGGAGGAGTCATCCCTTCGTCCGTGCCTGAATTCTCCGCCGGCTGATCGCAGAGGATGGTGTGATGGCGGGCGTGAACGAAAAACTTTAAGTTGTCTAGTTGTTCGACTTTTACTTGCATTACGAATTCCTTCCGATGAACGACGACCGCAGCCACGCGTTCGATGGTGCAACTGGTTTCAGTGTGGAACCGGCGCCCAGGAAGGGTCTGTATCGGGCGGCACAGACATACAGAACCGCAGAAGCCGAGTAAGGGGCGTCGCGGGAGTTAACCACAGAGCAAGTGCAGGTAAGGCCAGGCGACCCGCATGGGGCCCGATTGCGCGCCCTGTTGTTCGCGAAGTTCGGTCCGCGTGCGCCGGAGTTGGAGCGCCGGGTCAGGGTTTCGACATGCGCCCGCGCAGCCGCTTGAGGACGTTGGGAGGAACGAGGCCGGTCACGTCGCCACCGAAGCTGAAGACTTCCTTCAGCATGCGCGAACTGACGAAGGAATAGCGGCCGGCGGGCTGGAGAAAGACGGTCTCGATCTCGGGCGCCAGGCGGCGGTTCATCAGGGCCATCTGAAATTCGTACTCGTAGTCGGAGATGGCACGGATGCCTCGCAGTACGGCGGTGGCTCCCTGGCGGCGGGCGAATTCAACCATGAGTCCGTCAAAGGTCGCGACCGAGACGTTGCCCAGCGGACGAACCACCTCCTGAAGCATTTCCACGCGTTCGGCAACGGTGAACAGAGGGTTCTTGCCGGGGTTGTTCAGGACGGCGACAGTGAGATGCCCGAAGATTTTGGCCCCGCGCTGAATGAGGTCGACATGACCGTTGGTGGGGGGGTCAAAGGTGCCGGGATAAAGAGCTTTCACTTGCATGCGGGGCGCTCAACAGGATTCTAGCAGTGTAAAAACGGGGCGTGAGGGGACCGGGAAGGAGGGATGGAGGCCAAACCGGCCGGAGCGAGGCAGATGCCGGGCAGGGTCGTGCATCTAAGTTCGAATGTCGGACGAGAGCTTAGAGTTTCGAAAGATAGAGAATCGCTGCCGCGAGCTTAGAGAGTGGATCCAGCATAAAGCCCCGCAGTGCCTGACGGAACAGAAGCACCTGGAAGAAGGCACCCAGGAGCGCGGCTACTGGGCGCACGGATACCTGAGCGCCCTGCAGGACGTGGTGTGTCTGTTCTCGAAGGATAGCGTCGCCGATCAGGGCTATGATGCCGGACAAAAATACGCGGCATAAGCTTCCCCGGTATTGATAGCGGCTTCTCCCGGGGTGGTGTGAAGCGGCGCCGGGAGTTCGTGCTGCGCGGGTCCGAACAAAGAAAGCGCGATGATGTTTGTGCGTTCCCATGTCCCAAAATCGGACATGAGGCACGGAGCATCGCTCCGACGTAGCGACGCCTGTTCCTGTCCAAAACTGGAAAGGAGTTCTGTGACCGTTTCGCGACGCCTGGCGCTGCGGGAATATGTGCGGGCGCCGAAGGAATTGCTGCGGACGACGATTGGAACGTAAGACCGCCTCATGTTGCGCCAGAAATCCCCTCGGCCAGCCCTTGGAATGAGCCCCGCCGAAGCTGGCGCCCCCGGCTAACGAGCGTCAGTGGATTACACCATCCAGGTCCATCATGAACCTGATCCCCGGAACCGCAATGCTCCATAGCGATTTGTCATTGGTGACAAACAGGTCGACTCCCGCGGTGGCTGCCGCCGACAAGTGGATAGCGTCTGCCTGGCTTACTTTGCAGGTGGAGCGCAGGATGCTGTAACGGTCGGCGGTATCAACCCCGAATGGCAAGAGCTCAATTCGCCCCGAGCCGAAATAGGCTTTGATCGATGTAATGGCGTCGCCGGCGCCAGCCCTGCGCGGACCTGTGAGCACCTCGCCTAATGTGAAGACACTGGTCGCAAGAGTGTCTCCCCGATTTTCGATCTGTTGCAGGATGCGTTGCACTTTGGGCAGAAATTGGGGATTGCCTTCCAGAAGGTAGATGAACACCATGGAATCCCAGTAGATCTTGCTCACTTGCGATCATCCCCTGGCTTCTGATTTGACTGTTCCGCGGCATACTTTTCCCCGGCATCTGGTCCCCAGTTTCTTTCTGATTTGAGGAAAGCCTCGCCACCCCCAAGCTTGCGAAAGACACCCGCACAAATACCTGCCAGATTCATCAGGCCGGCGCCATTCGGGAGTACCGGATCCTTTCCGGTCGCGCCATTTGCAGGAGAACCGATAATCCGATAGATAAACCGCCAGGTCGTGCTCGGACCTCCCGACGGGGGTCCATCGCGTTTCTCGATCAATTCGACGCCCGCTTCCTCCTGAAACTGCCGCGAACTCAATGTCGAAAAAACCGACGGTGTTCGATTCGACCAGCCCAGCTCTTTCAGGACATTTCCAATCCGCACCTCGATGGTTTTGTCTCCGCGTTCGAGTGCAGGGCGAACATACTTGTCGATGACATACTTCCTGGCTACTTCCGTGGGGGCCACGGTCAAACCTCCTTTTCCATATTACATGACTTACCTTACATACATACCTTTTCAAGGTCAAGGCCGACTCGGCAATTCCGAAAAATCAGAACTGATAAAAGATTGGAAACGGCGGCTATAGCTTCGGCGGGCGCTGAAGGAATTACTGGGAACGGCGATTGGAACGTGAGTCTTCCGCGCCTACGACGATGCCGATTCGAGCTTCAGTCCTTTGAACACCGCATCGAATCCGGGCCCGGAAGGAGCCGCGCACATCAGGCCTGCTTCGACCGGACGATCGGGCGGGAAGTAGCCCATCCGGACGGACGTAAACTTGGCTCCATCGAGAGAACAGAGCGTTTCGATCGAATCTTTTTTGCGCACGATCCGCCACCAGATGGGCTCGGTCTCCGACAGGTCGGGCAAGGTGGATCCGTCGGAAAATGTGCGGGTAAAGACGACACTCGCGAAGCGCTTGCCGTCAATGAATTCGGTGCCGCAGCGCATCCAGTTTTCCGCGTCGATTCGCACCATCAAGCCGGCCTGGTCGTATTGGGCCGCGTATTTGCCGTTGGTGGAAGCGGTGAACGTGAAATCTCCGCTGGCGGTCAGGTGAAAGAAGTGACCGTTATCGGCAACGTAGCCATCGAAGGTCTTCTGCCAGAAGTCGGTTTTCGCGCGGCTGTGCACCAGCAGCTCGCTTCCTGAAATCTTTGCCGATGCGGGCTCATTCAACCAGCTCATGCGATTCCACAATTCGTCTTTCGCGGTGCTGGCGGGGCTGTATGCGGAATCCAGCAGGAGCGCTCCTGCGGCGAGAATCGATCGGTCGATGAAACGGCGGCGGTCCATGCGCATTGGTCTTTTCCTCGGGGGGCGTAAGTCGGCGGACTTCGATGGGATGAAGGCGACCGCCGATTTCAGTGGTCGTAGGCCGGTACCAAGTCTTCGCTGTGCTTGGCGTCTCGCGAGGCCAGGTAGATGGAGATCACGGTGATGTCGTCGTTCTGCCCGAAGCGCTTGGCGGTCTGGGCGATGTAGCGGGCCGGCTCGTTGCTAACCTGCTGGGTGCGCTCGAAGCCGAACAGTTCGCCCTGGGGATTGGTGGCTTCGACTACGCCATCGGACAGGAAGATGAGGCGGTCGCCCTGGTCGAGCTGGAAGGTGCTCTGCTCGTAGGTCATGCCGGGGATGACGCCGAGGGGCAGACCCGGGGGAAGCTCCATTTCGCGGCCGTCGCGATAGGGGCTGAGGTGGCCGGCATTGGCAATTTCCATAGCGCCGTTGCGATAGATGCGCGCGCACAGGCAGGTGGCAAACGTGGCCACCGACTCCTTTTTCATCATGGCATCCAATCCGAAGCCGGCGCCGAACATGACGTGGTTGAGGTGTTTGAGGATGGTGGCGGGCTCATGGGAGAGCTCGTTGCGGAACGCCCCGACGAGGGTGCTGGCGCTCATGGCGGCCTGCAGGCCCTTGCCGCTGACGTCGCCCACCACGATCAGCAAGGATCCGTCTTCGACGGGCATCACCTGGAAGAAGTCGCCGCCCACGCCGCTCACGGGGACATAGGCGCTTTCCAGCATGAAGTAGCTGTTGGAGGGAAGGGTGGTGGGAATGAGCATGGCCTGCACGCTGCGGGCGGCCGCGATCTCCGCGTTGGAACGCTGTTCATCCTGGCTGACACGCACAAAGCGGTAGAGAATGACGGCGATGAGGCTGGAAAGAAAGATGGTGTAGGTAGCGACTCCGGTAGTGAATTCGATGGGCCCGAAGTGGAAGTGGTGCGCCATGAATCGGTCCGCCAGCCAATGCCGCATGGCCATGTAATCGAGCATGGAGTCGATCGAATCGGCAGTGGCGGCGAGGAAGAAGGGCACCAGCATGATGCCCGCCTCGCGGAAGCCGCGGCGCCAGGCACGGAACAGGAGCACGGAGATGAGAATGCAGAAGATCACCTCGGCGCTGATGGACAGCACTTCGTAGGTGGACTCCAATCCGACCAGCGAGACCAGCGGCAGGACGAGGACGCCGACCTGGAATCCGCGCGCGAGCTGGCGGCGGCCGGCGCCGGTGAAGCGAAGAACGAATTCCACGGTGACGGCCATAAAGATGCGCCCGGACCACAGATCCATGATCCCGAAGGTCTCGTTGGACACGAGCGCGAGCCAATGGCAGACCTCGAGGGCGCCTTTTATGGTTACGGCCAGGCACATGAGGGCCAGCCAGAGGTATTCGGAGTGGTGGCGCTGGGCGAGGTAGAGAATCCCACCCAGGGCGGCGACACCGAGAAAGAGAAACACCAGGATGAGCTCGGCGATGACGCTCTGGTTCCACTTGCGGGAGATGGCCAGTGCCATGCGGTCGGCGATGTCCTCGCCGGTGCCGGCTTCAACCCGTTCCAGCAGCCCGTAGGAAATGGGAACGCCGGGCGCGGCCCAGGATCGAATCGCCACCACTATGGGCTGGCCGGGCACCGCCGGCGGAAGGCTTACGTCGATGGGCGGGGACTGGTACATCTTCGGTGAGTCGGTCATGCCGCGGCTGTGCCCCAGTTCGACGCCGTTCACGTAGACGGCCAGCTGGCCGATGCTATGGCTGGTGACGAGCAGGTGCAGGGGTGCGCGGCTATCCGCGCCCAGGTGAAAGTCGCCCGGCTGGAGGCGAAGGCGGTACCAGGCGTAGCCGGCGTAGGGTTCGAATCCCTCATCGGTGAGGGATTTGCCCAGGGTTACCGAGAGCCAGTTGGAGTCGTCGATGGAAGCGTCGGCCCAGTGCGGATCGTCGCCCATTTGGAAGCGCCACGGCCCGTCGAGCTGGACCACGCCGTGCATGGCGGAGGGAACGGCGTCGGCGGCGGCCTGGCTTGCCGGAAGCGCCGGGGAAGCTTGGGGCGCCGGGGAGGCCGGCTGAGCGGCCGCGCAAAGTACGGCGAAGCCCCAGACGCACATCGTCAGGAAGCCGCTGAGTGTTCTTCTGAATTGGAAGAGCCAGCCTCGACCGCACTTCATGGGTGTTCCAAGTTTAGAGCAGGACGGGCGGCAGTGCGACTGGCCCGATGAATGGAGGATCAACTTCGGGAACGCGGCCCATAAATTTGCCATGCCGAAAACTTCCCTGCCCCATGTTCGCGAAATTCTTCCGTCGCACCCCGCGGGGAATCCAATCTCGCTCATTCACAAGATTTCTGCTGGCTGGCGCGGGCCCGTTCGAGGAGCAGGGTTTGCTCACGCGAGTTGCGGGTGAGGGCGGCGGCGCGCTGAAATTCGCGGCAAGCTTCTGCGTGACGCCCCAGGCGGGCGAGGAGGTCTCCGCGAACGCTGGGCAGCAGGTGATAGTTCTTCATCAGGGGCTCGGAGAGGAGAGGCTCGAGGAGGTCGAGCGCCGCCTGCGGACCGGAAGCCATGGAGACGGCCACGGCGCGATTCAATTCCACGATGGGCGAGGGCATGAGCAGCGCAAGTTCGTCATAGAGCGAAACGATGCGAGCCCAGTCGGTTTCCGCAGCGGTAAGAGCGCGGGCGTGGCAAGCTGCAATTTCCGCCTGCAGCAGGTAGGGTCCTTTGGCGGGGGAGAGGCTGAAGGCGCGGTCCAGCGCGGCCAGGCCGCGGCCAATGAGAAGGCGATCCCACTGCGCGCGGTTCTGGTCGAGAAGGAGAATGGGCTCGCCGCCGGGGCCGACCCGGGCGCGGGACCGGGAGGCCTGGATTTCCATGAGAGCGACGAGGCCGTGGACCTCGGGTTCGCGCGGCTCGAGCTCCGCCAGGATGCGGCCCAGCCGCAATGCCTCTTCGCAGAGAGACACGCGGATGAGGTCCTGGCCGGCGGTGGCGGAATAGCCTTCGTTAAAGATGAGGTAGACGATCTCGAGGACGGAGGCGAGACGCGCGCTCAGATCGAGCCCGCGCGGCACCTCGAAGGGAATGTGCTTATCCGCCAGGGTGCGCTTGGCGCGCACGATCCGCTGGGCGATGGTGGGCTCGGAAACCAGGAAAGCGCGGGCGATTTCGTCGGTGGTGAGACCGCCCACAACGCGCAGGGTCAAGGCGGCGCGCGCTTCGGTGGAAAGAATCGGGTGGCAGGAAATGAAAATGAGGCGCAGCAGGTCGTCGCCGATGGGGTCATCCAGAGGCGTATCGAAATCGGGATGGGCACGTTCGATGGCGAGCAGGCTGCGGCCTACCTCCTCGTACTTGCGTTCGGTGCGCTCGGTGTAGCGGAAATGGTCGATGGCGCGGCGCTTGGCAGTGGCCATGAGCCATGCGCCTGGATTGGAAGGAATGCCGGATGCGGGCCACTGCTGGAGTGCCGCAACCAGTGCTTCCTGCGCGAGGTCCTCGGCGAGACCCACGTCGCGAACCATGCGCGCGAGTCCCGCGATGACTTTGCCGGCTTCCATTTTCCAGACGGCATCGATGGCCCGATGGGGATCGGCAGCCTGATAAGGATCGGCAGCCTGATAAGGATCGGCAGCCCGATAAGGATCGGCAGAGGACATCCCTACCGATCACACCACGACACAGGTCGAGAGGGCAAACGCGCCTACCGGGCGAAGATCTGCGCGCGCAGACGCTGCTTCTCCTCGATCTCCTCCTGGCTCAGGACGGGCGCGAAGTCTTCCATTTCGTATACCTGCCGGATCTCGATCTCGGATTCGCCCGACATGGGGTTGGGGCACCGCTTCACCCACTCGATCGCCTCTTCCAACGACCGAACCTGCCACAGCCAAAAACCGGCGATCAGTTCCTTGGTCTCGGCGAAAGGGCCATCGATCACGGTGCGATCGTGGCCGGAGAAGCGGACGCGCGCGCCTTTCGAGCTCTGCTGCAGGCCGTCTGCGGCGAGCAGCACCCCCGCTTTCGCAAGGTCTTCGTTGAACTTGCCCATGTCGGCAATGAGTTTGGAGTCGGGGAGTATCCCGGCCTCCGAGTCTTTCGTTGCTTTTACCATCACCATGAATCTCATTTGTGGTCTCCTCTGGCCGGGTTGGGGACGGGTGCATGGCGGCTCAGCGAGCGGCCGCTTCCTGCTGATGCTCGATGCAAGGCGGAGGGGAATCCATGTCGTAGAGCTGGCGTAGTTCGCACTCTCCCTGCCCGGTGAACTCGAGGAACTCCTTCACGTACTGAACGGCGACTTCCTTGGAGGGCGCATTGAGAATGGCAAAACCGCCGACGACCTCCTTGGCTTCGGTAAAGGGACCGTCGGAAACCGTGACCTTGCCGCTGTCGATGCGGAGGCGAGCCCCGAGGGCGCTGGGCATGCAGCCCTCGGTTGCGAGCAGTCTTCCGCTCTTCATCGACTCTTCAATCATCTTGCCCATGTGGGCCATCTCTTCGGGGGTAGGCGGGGTGTTGCGTTCGGGGGTTTTGTAGATGCTGATGAAGCGCATTTTTGCATTCTCCTTGAGGAATTTGACCGGCGAGTTTCGGGAAGCTCTCTACCGGCTCTGCTGACACGTCGAAGTTAGCAGACAGAAATCGACAGCTTGAGAAGAAAAATTTTGGGCGGCACGAAGAAGCGGCCGACAGGAGCTCAAAAGCCCGACCGCTTTGGGTGGGTTTGCTGCACGACTGAAAGTGGCGGCCGGTTATACAGCAATGGGGGAGGGGTTCTGGGTTTCCATGTCCCAAAACCGGACATGGGGCACGGGGAATCGTGCCGGATATGAAGCCCACGGAGATCCGCGCTTCTGAGGGGCGGGAAGCGCGACTATTACAATGAGATGTATGACGGGCGTGTCCACGGTGGATCTGGTGGGGGTTGGGCTGAACGCCACGGACACGCTGATCCCGCTCGCCGGCTACCCAGCGCGGGGCTCCAAGACGGAGTACCGGTCGGTTTCAGTGATGCCCGGGGGGCAGACGGCCTCGGCGGTGGTGGCCTGCCAGTTGTGGGGGCTGGCGACGCGCTACGTGGGGCGGCTGGGAGACGACGACGCCGGGCGTCTGCACCGCAGCGAGTTCGACCGGACCGGGGTTGACGCGCGCATCGTCGAAGTGACCGGGGCGGCCAGCCCTCAATCGCTGATCATCGTGGACAACGGGGGCGAGCGCACAGTCCTTTGCCGGCGCGACGACCGCCTGCTGCTGCAGCCCGGGGACCTGGACCGCGAGTGGATCGTGAATGCGCGAGCGCTGCACGTGGATGGCTACGAGACCGGAGCGGCCAGGCAGGCAGCGCAATGGGCGCATGAGGCGGGCGTACCGGTGATCGCCGACCTGGACGAGACGTACGAAGGCGTCGAAGACCTGCTGGAAAACATTGACTATGCCATCGTGAGCCGCGATTTTCCGGGCCGCCTGACCGGGGATGACAACCTGGAGCGGGCGCTGCGGCAGATGCACCGGCGCTACGGTTGCCGGGTGACGGCGGCCACGCTGGGCCAGGATGGCGTGCTGGCCTGGGACGGGAAGCGCTCTTATCTGCATGCCGCCTACCGGGTGGGTGTGGTGGATACGACGGGCGCCGGCGACATCTTCCACGCGGGATTCATTTACGCCCTGCTGCAGGGATGGCCGCTGGAGCGCCAGCTGGATTTCGCCTGCGCGGCGGCCGCCTTGAACTGTACGTGCTCGGGCGCACGCGGCGGCATCCGGACTGTGGAAGATGTGGAGAAGCTGATGGCGGAGTCGTCCCGCTACGAGAACATTTCCCTGGCGCCGACCGCAGACTGAAAGCCGACAGCACTTCCCTCTACGGTGCATGGGTTTTTCCTTCGCAAGGGCGGGAGAGAACAATCGTCGACCCGGCCAATCCTTTCCTCGAATTTATACTTGAACTCGGCATGAACGAGTTTCTACCTGTCGATGAACAAATGGATCTGCTGGAGAAGGGCGCCGCGGAGATCATCCGCGCCAGCGACCTGCGCGAGCGGCTGGAGGAAAGCCGCAAGAGCGGGCGGCCGCTACGGGTG
Organism: Occallatibacter sp.; assembly: GCA_036502905.1. Taxonomy (GTDB): domain Bacteria; phylum Acidobacteriota; class Terriglobia; order Terriglobales; family Acidobacteriaceae; genus Telmatobacter. The sequence continues at coordinate 39,407 of DASXXV010000044.1, forward strand.
AAGGCCGGGTTCGATCCCACCGCGCCGGACCTGCACCTGGGCCATACCGTGCTGATGCGCAAGCTGCGCCACTTTCAGCAACTGGGCCACACCGTGATTTTCCTGGTAGGCGATTTCACCTCGCTGATCGGCGATCCCACCGGACGCAACGTCACCCGCAAGCCGCTGACGCGCGAACAGATCGACAAGAACGCGCAGACTTACAAGGAGCAGGTTTTCAGGATCCTGGACGAGAAGGAGACGGAAGTCCGGTACAACAGCGAGTGGTTGGGCAAGCTGGATTACGAGAACACCATCCGGCTGACCTCGCATTTCACGGTGTCGCAGATGCTGGAGCGGGATGAGTTCCACAAGCGATTCCAGGCGGAGCAGCCCATCAGCCTGCACGAACTGCTCTACCCGGTCATGCAGGGGTACGACTCGGTGGCCCTGGAGTGCGACGTGGAGCTGGGGGGCACGGACCAGAGATTCAACCTGATGTGCGGCCGCGAGCTGCAGCGCCAGTACGGGCAGAAGGCGCAGATCGTGCTGATGACGCCGATCCTGGAGGGGCTGGACGGAGTGCAGAAGATGTCCAAGTCGCTGAACAATGCGATCGGCATCAACGAGCCGGCGGCGGAGATGTACGGCAAGCTGATGTCGATTTCCGACGAGCTGATGTGGAAATATTTTCTGCTGCTGACGGATTTGCGCCGCTCGGAAGTGGAGGCGCTGAAGGCCGAAGCGGCGTCGGGCGCGCGGCATCCCATGGAGATCAAGAAGAAACTGGCGTGGTCCATCGCTTCAGGCTTCCACGGAGAGGCAGCCGCGACCCACGCTGGGGAGAACTGGGCGCGCATGTTTCAGCAGAAGTCGGAGAGCGAGGATTTGGACGAGATCCACGCTGCCTACGCCGACGTGGCCGGGCCGCCCGGCGAGGACGGGGGAGTGCAGATCCGGCTCCCCAAGCTGCTGGTGCAGCTGGGACTGGCGGCCAGTGGCGCGGAGGCCAATCGCAAGATCAGCGAGCACGCAGTGAAGCTGGATGGCGCGGTAGCCGAGAGTCCGGTGGTCCCCCTGGAATCGTTGCCCGCCCGCATCGTGGTTCGCCTGGGAAAACGGGCCAAGGTGGCGGTGATCGGGGCAGTGGGCGAGGGCGCTTAGTCAATTGGCGACCTGCTTCGCTCTTACGGTTGAAACCATAAGAGCTGCGGCAAATCGGTGTAGCAGCAGGTTGTGTCGGGGGATTGACTTTTCAGCACGCTGCGAGCCCCGAATGCGCTGTGAAATCTGCTTCGGTGTAAGCGAAAATGACAGATTTGTAATTCGCCATATCGGTCGGAGATGGTGTAGCTTTGCCGGAGTACAAGGCGGATTCTGAGCGTGGCTGCCAAGGTAATCCATTTTGGTGTTGATGACTGCTACAGGATCAACGTGCTCCGGCGCGCGGGGTACGACATCACCCAATGCTCCAACCTGGTGCAGTTTCGAGCGGCCCTGGACTCCGACGCGGACGCCGACGTGGTGATGGTGACGGACGGCGATGGGCTCATGTCGCTTCAGGCTATTTCCATGGCGCACGCGCGCTGCTCCGCGCCGATTATCGTGTTTCCGAATCCCGGCCGGGCGTACCGCGTCGAGGGCATTGATCTGATGGTGCCATTGTTCACTCCGCCGGAGGAGTGGCTGCTCGATCTCGCCAACCTTATTGTGCGCAACCGAGTGATTCGTGCGTATTCGCGGCTGCTGCAGAGACAATCTTCGCAGGCGGGGGCGGAATCCGGCGCCCATTGCAGGCAGGCGCGCAATGAATGGGACCGGTCGATATCGCTGCGAAAGGCGAAGCCCCCCGTTTATCCGCGCCGGGAACCCAAACACAACTAGGATTTTCTTATCGGCCGCCGGTACGAAAGTTTTCGGGCACGGCGAGATGAATTGCGGGCGACGCTCTTCTCCAGGGAGGAAAGGCGTTGGTCCATGTGCCGGCGGCGAGCGCCGCCCTGTGATGCTGAATTAGGGCCTGTTAACCGGCCCAAGTTGTTCACGCCTGGAAATCCAGCTCTACCGGATCGATGAGCGGGCGCAGCCATTGGAGCAATGCCTGGTGCATGGGATGCGCGGTGTAGGCGTCGGCGGCGGCCTTGTCGGTGAAGGTCATCAGGCCGCAGAACGTGTAACCCTGACCGCGGGGCGAGAGGTTGGGGCCGACGTGGACGTCGAGGAGGCCCAGGATATGGCCGCGGAAGGCGGTGATGTCGCGGGCGGCCCGGGCCTTGTCGGCGTCGGTGGCCTCAGGCTTCCACTTGAATCCGAAGATGTGAATGAACATGGTTTCCTTTTCGTTGGAGTGTGGTGGTCTCCCACCCTCACGCCGGACACTCATGCGACCAGGTTACGGCGATTTGCCGGGCGCGAGGATGGGGCACGGTGCTGTGATGGCTGGGTCAGTTCCCCAATGCAAATTTACGACCGGATTCGAGCAGCTTGGCGACGGCTTGTTTTGACACCGACTCGGTGTAGATGCGCATCAACGGCTCGGTGCCGCTGGCGCGGAACAGGATCCATGTTTCGGCGGCGTTGGGCTTGGTCACAGCCTCGGGGTTGTCGAGGTAGAACTTTACGCCGTCGAGCGTCTCCTGGCGCAGGATGGGCATGTCGGCGATGGCGGCATCGCCGGGCAGCAGGGCGCGGGCGCGCGCAATGGCCCCGTTCTTGATCTCGTCGGGGATATGCAGATCGATGCGGCCGTAGTGATGCTCGCCAAATTCGTTCTGCAGATCGGCGACCAGCTGGCCCAGGGTCTTGCCTTCTTCGGCCATTACGTTGGCCAGCAGCAAGGCGTTGAGCAGCCCGTCGCGTTCCGGCAGGTGGCGCTGGAACCCGATGCCGCCTGATTCCTCGCCGCCCATGACGATCTCGCGCTCCAGCATGTAGTCGCATACGAATTTGAATCCGATGCCGTGCTCGAGCAGCTCGCGGTGGTGTTTGGCGGCGATGCGGTCGAGCATCTTCGTGGTGTTGAATGCGCGAGTAACGGCGCCCGGCCAGGCTTTGCGGCGCAGCACCCAGCTGAGCAGCACAGAAAATATCTTGTGGGGATCGACGAAATTGCCGTGCTCGTCGGCCGCGCCGATGCGGTCGGCATCGCCGTCGGTGCACAGGCCGGCGTGGCAGCGGTGGGCGACCACGGCATCCTGGAGCGCGCGGATGTGCGGCTCGATGGGCTCGGGGTTGATGCCGGGAAAGAGCGGGTCGATGTTCCCGCGGATCTGGATGTGGTCGACACCGAGGCGAGTGAAGATGTTGGAGAGAATGGTGCGGCCGGCGCCGTACATGGAGTCAATGGCGAACTTGAGGCCGGATTTGGCGATCAGGTCAAGATCGGCGAACCTCTCGATGGCTTTCAGGTAGGGCGGCAGGAAGTCGTATTCCTCGATGGCGGCGGGATTCGCGGCTTTGGGGACCGGCTTGCCGAGAAGGGATTCGATCTCGGCGATGATGGAGGGCTTGCCCGAACCGCCGTACCAGGCCTTGTACTTCACGCCGTTCCACTGGGCGGGGTTGTGCGAGGAGGTGATCATGATGCCGCCGGCCGCGCCCAGTCCCCGAACGCCATAGCTGAGCGCGGGCGTGGGCGTGATGTCGTTGGCCAGCAGAACAGGGATGCCGGTGGCTGCCGCCACTTCCGCGCAGGCGCGCGCAAAAGCCCTGGAGCCGAAGCGCGAGTCGTAGCCGATGCAGAGGCTCTTACCGGGATCTTCCTTGGCGTGCACGTAGGCGGCGATGGCCTGGGCGGCCGTGCGCACGTTGGCGAAGGTGAAGTCGTCGGCAATGACGCCGCGCCATCCGTCGGTGCCGAACTTGATTTGAGGATGAGGCATGGATGCGATCTATCTCTCCGTTGAATGAACCAGAATAACGGAGAGTGCCGCTTCATGTCGGCCAGCGTTCTAGGGCCTGTTAACACTACTGGGGTTAACAGGCCCTAGATCAACTCCTCGCGCATGAGTGCGAGTTCCTTCACGATTTTGCCTACGTCCTGGGAGTCGCCGCGGCGGGCAATGAGCAGGGCATCCTCGGTATCGACGATGACCAGGTCGTTCACCCCGACCATGGCGACGAATTTTTTGGGGCTGTAGGCATAGTTGTTGGCGGCGTTGATGGAGATGTGGCCGTTGCTTTCGGAAACGTTTCCTTCCCCGTCCCCGCGAAGCCGGGTCTCGACCTGGTACTCGTAAAGCGAGCCCCACGATCCGAGGTCGTTCCAGCTAAATTCGGCAGGGAGGCAAAAGAGGTTTGACTTGTGCTCGCCCTTGGCCGAGCGCGGCTCCAGCACAGCGTAGTCCACCGAGATGTTTTCGCATTTCGGATAGAACTCGCGGAAGCAGCCTTCGAATTCCGGCGTTCCGTAGCACGAACCGATTTTTTCCAGCATGGGCGCGGTTTCGGGGAGGTGCTCGCGGACCGCGTTGGCCAGGGTGCGCGCCGTCCACAGGAACATGCCCGAGTTCCAGTAGTAGTTCCCCGAGGTGACGAATTCCTCGGCTTTGATCTGATTGGGTTTTTCAGTGAAACGCCGCACCCGGAGGGCGGAGTCGTCGGAAGTGAAGTCGCCGGTCTCGATGTAGCCGTAGCCGGTCTCGGGGCGCGTGGGTTCGATGCCCAGCACGACCATGTTCTCGCCGGCGGCGGCCAGCGCAATCCCTTTCTGCAGGGCTTTGAGGAAGCGCGGTTCGTCGGCGATCACGTGATCGGAAGGAAAGACGCCCAGAACGGCGGCGGGATTCTGCCGCTCGATGATGAATGCGGCCAGGCCGCAGGCTGGGGCGGTGTTGCGCGCCACCGGTTCTGAGACGATTTGACCGGCGGGCACACCGCGCAACTGGTCCTCGATCTCGTGGGCCAGGAATTCGTTGGTGATCACCCAGGTGCGATCGAGTCCGGCTAGCGGCTTGAGGCGTTCGACAGTCTGCTGAATCATGGAGCGCTCGCCATCGAGCGCCAGGACCTGCTTGGCACGGGCACGGCGGGAGCGCGGCCAGAATCGGGTTCCGCTGCCGCCCGCTAGTATGACAGGACGAAAATCAATACGGTTTGACATGGAACCCACATCCTACGTGACAAACGCAAGGTTTGACCAGTGACGTCGAATACATGGTTTCAACGAATTAAATGCGCCCTGGATGGGGCGTTCGCCGCCCGGCCCAGGGAGGAAGTTTCTCCCCGGTGTGAAGAATCGAGATCTTCGGCCTCACTAACAAAAACCTGTTTGGGGAGCCCACGACCGGGGCACCCCAATTGTGACCCGCAGATGATGCTAGGCCAACTGTTGCAGGAATTCTGCCATGCGGCGGGTGCCTTCGTCGATGCTTTCCCGGGTGACGGGGTAGGAAAGGCGGATGTGCTCTGCGGTTCCGAACGCCTCGCCCGGCACGGCAACAACGTGCGCCTCGTGCAGGAGACGGGTGGCCAGTTCGGTGGCGGAACGGATTCCGCCCTTGCCCAGGAACGCGGAAATATTGGGGTAAACGTAGAAAGCGCCCTCGGGCCGGGTGCAGGTGACGCCGGGGATCTCGGCCAATTTGGCAAGCATGTAGTCGCGCAGCTGGATAAATTCGGCGCGAAATTCGCTGACGCACTCCTGGGAGCCGGAGAGCGCGGCCACCGCAGCTTTCTGCACGATGCTGGAGGCATTGGAGGTGGACTGCGACTGCAGCTTGCTGAGGTTGGCGACGATTTGCCTGGAGGCCAGGGCAAAACCGGCGCGCCAGCCGGTCATGGAGTAGGTTTTAGAGAGCGATCCGAGGATGACCAGGTGCTCCTTGGCCCAGGTGAACGATCCGCCCGACACCGCCTTGCCGGCATAGTTGAGGTACACGTAGCACTCGTCCAGGAGCAGGTAAATGCCGCGCTCGTGCGCCAGGCGCACGATGCGTTCCAGGTCCTCGGCGGAGACGACCGAGCCGGCGGGGTTGGACGGCGAATTCAGGATGATCGCCTTGGTGCGCGGGGTGATGGCCTTTTCGATGGCGTCGGCGGTGATGCGGAAGCTCTCCGCCTCGCTGGTTTCAAGGAAGACGACCTTCCCGCCGGCGTACTGGATGATGTCCTTGAAGCTGACCCAGTAAGGGACCGGCAGGATGACCTCGTCGCCGTGGTCCACGAGGATCTGGATGGCGTTGAACAGCGCCAGCTTGCCGCCGGTGGTGAAGATGGCTTCGTCGATGCCGTAGTCGGAGCCGAAGTCGCAGGCGTGGCGGTCGACTATGGCTTTGCGGACGTCGGGAATGCCCGGGACCACGGTGTATCGGGTGAAGTTGGCCTCGATGGCAGCGATGGCAGCGTCCTTGATGTGGCGCGGGGTGGCGAAATGGGGCTCTCCGGCCCCGAAATCCACCAGTTTGGCGCCCTGGGCGCGCAGCTTGGCCGCCTCGGCGGCCACGGCCATGGTGGCAGAAACCTCAATCCGGCCAATGCGGTCGGCAAAAACTTTGGAGGGGGCGGCAATCGTCGTCGTCATGCCTTTATCTTTACAGATTTTGAGGGTTGGGGGAACCCAGGAAAGGCCTTGATTTGCACCGAGGCTTCCCTCTTTGATCGTCCGTTGCACCATATCGGTGCAGGATCGTGCATCCGTGAAAAGACTATGAAGAATGTGGGAGATTTCTGGCCCAGGAGTCCGCTAGCCTGCGAGTTCGCAGGCAGAAGTCGTACTTACACCTGCGGCGGCATGTATTTTCAAGGCAGATCCCTCGGCTCAGTCTGGCGCGAGAACGCGCCAGACTTCGCTCCGCATAAAAGAGCGGGCGGGTAGCGAGCTGCGTTGGCCCGCTGGCCCCGCCAGCCGCTTTTTAAGCCATCGCCTCGCGACCCATCGGCTCGAACAGCAGCGAGTTCGAGTTACGGTCGGCGTCGATGCGGACGTGGACGCCGTGCAGGATTTCGCCGTCGAGGATCTTCATGGCCAGCGGGTCCTGCACCATGCGCTGCAGTGCGCGCTTCAGCGGCCGCGCGCCGTAGGCGGGATCGGACCCCGCCGCCAACACCAGCTGCCGCGCGGGTTCCGTGAGCTCCAGCGAGATCTGCCGGTCTTCGAGAAGCTTCTGGATATCGCGGATGCGCATATCGAGGATCGCGCCCAGCTGCGCATTGCCCAGCGGACGGTAGATCACGACGTCGTCCACGCGGTTGAGGAACTCCGGGCGGAAGTGCTCGCGCAACACCCGCATTACGCTCTCGCGCGCCATATCGAAGTCGTGCTCACTGTGCAGCTTGTCGCCGGCGAGCATGGCCGCGCCCAGGTTTGACGTCATGATGAGCACCGTGTTCTTGAAGTCCACGGTCCGTCCCCTGGCATCAGTCAGGCGGCCGTCGTCCATCACCTGCAGCAGCACGTTGAACACGTCTGGATGGGCCTTTTCGATTTCGTCGAACAGGATCACGCAGTAGGGCCGGCGCCGAACAGCCTCGGTCAACTGCCCGCCTTCGTCGTAGCCGATGTAGCCCGGAGGTGCGCCAATCAGGCGAGCCACGGCGTGTTTCTCCATGTACTCGCTCATGTCGATGCGCACCATGGCCTGCTCGTCGTCGAACAGAAACTCGGCCAGCGCCCGGGCGGTTTCGGTTTTTCCCACGCCGGTAGGTCCGAGAAAAATGAAAGAACCGATGGGCCGCCGGGGATCGCTGAGCCCGGCGCGCGAACGCCGGATGGCACTGGCCACCACGGTCAGCGCCGGGTCCTGACCGACCACGCGCTCCCGCAGCCGCTCTTCCATGTGGACCAGTTTCTTCACTTCGCCCTCGAGCATGCGCGAAACCGGGATACCGGTCCACTTGCTCACGATGCGGGCAATGTCTTCTTCATCGACCTCTTCCTTCAGCATGCGGGCGGCCCCGTTGCCGGGCGTCTCCTGCAGGGAATCCAGCCTGCGCAGTTCCTGCTCGGCCCGCGGCAGCTCTCCATATTGGATCTGCGCGGCGCGCTCGAGCTGGCCCCTGCGCGTCATCTCTTCGGCTTCGAAGCGCAACGCTTCAATCTGCTTCTTTAACTCGCTGATACGCGTGATGGCCTCGCGTTCGTGCGTCCAGCGCGCGCGCAATGCCGTGGCCTTCTCCTTGATGTCGGAAAGGACCCGCTCGATTTCCTGCAGCCGCTGCCGGCTGTTGGAGTCGGTCTCGCGCTTCAGGGCCTCGCGCTCGATCTCCAGCGAAGTAGCCTCGCGCTCCAGTTGATCGATCTCCGTGGGAACGCTTCCGATCTGAATGGCCAGTGAAGCCGCGGCCTCGTCCACCAGGTCGATAGCTTTGTCGGGCAGGAAGCGGTCGCTGATATAGCGATGCGACAGCGTCGCCGCCGCTACGATGGCCGAGTCCTTGATGCGAACGTTGTGGTGGGCCTCGTAGCGCTCCCTCAGTCCGCGCAGAATGGCGATGGTGTCTTCCACGTTCGGCTCGCCCACGTAGACAATCTGAAAGCGCCGCTCCAGGGCCGCATCCTTCTCGATGTATTTTCGGTATTCATTCAGGGTGGTGGCGCCGATGGCACGCAGTTCGCCGCGCGCCAGGGCGGGCTTGAGCATGTTGCTGGCGTCGATTGCGCCTTCAGCCGCGCCCGCGCCCACCAGGGTGTGCAGCTCATCGATGAACAGCACGATCTGTCCGTTGGACTCTTCAATCTCCTTGAGCACGGCCTTCAAACGGTCTTCGAACTCGCCGCGATATTTTGCGCCCGCCAGCATGGATCCGAGGTCGAGCGAGATCACGCGCTTGTTCTTGAGGATTTCCGGCACGTCGCCCGAAGCGATGCGCCGCGCCAGGCCCTCCACGATGGCGGTCTTGCCCACCCCGGGCTCGCCGATCAGTACGGGATTGTTCTTGGTGCGGCGGCTCAGAACCTGGATCACGCGGCGAATTTCTTCATCGCGCCCGATCACCGGATCCAGCTTGCCGCGCCGCGCCAGTTCGGTCAGGTCCTTGGCGTACTTTTCCAGGGCCTGGAATTTGCCCTCCGGATTCTGGTCGGTCACGCGCTGCGAACCGCGCACCGCGGTGAGCGCCTGCAGAATGATGTCGTAGGTGGCACCGACTCCGGCCAGGGCTTCATACACGGGGTCGTTCTTCTGGTGTGCGGCGCCCAGCAGCAGGTGCTCGGTGGAAACGTATTCGTCTTTGAAATTGGCAGCTTCTTTGAAGGCCTGCTCGACCACCCGATTCAGCGCCTGGCTCAGTCCCGGCTGCGCCGAAGAGCCAGCCACCCGCGGCAGTTTCTGCTCGATGGCGTTCAGGCCGGCCTCCAGACGCTCCGTGGGAACACCGATCTTTCCCAGCACGGCGGGAATGACGCCCTCGCGGTCTTCGACCAGCGCCAGCAGCAGATGGACCGGCAGAATCTCCGGATTGCCTAGCTCCGCCGCGCGCTCCTGTGCCTGCTGCATCGCCTGCTGCGATTTCACGGTCAGTTTGTCCCAACGAATTGCCATAGAAACTCCAGTGAACAGTATTCAGTGACCAGCGAACAGTGGTCAGTGTTCAGTATTTTCGCCCCAACGACGGGCTTTGCAGAATGGTTTGAGCCTCAAAAACAATGGTCAGTTGCCAGTCCGGCAAGCCGGGAACAATTATGCCCGGCGCCAGGGACTGACCACTGACCACTGATTACTGACCACTGGTTTTCTTACCGTGCGCCAACCAGTTCGGGCTGCTCCTGCTTCTGCTCCATCTTGGCCTGGCCGCCCACGTTCACCTTGATCTGCTTGGGCTGGGCTTCAGGCTTCTTGTTCAACTCCAGCTTCAGGATTCCGTTGGTGTAGGCGGCATTGATGTGCTCGCTGTCGACCGTCGAGGGCAGGGTAAACGAACGGTAGAAGGTGCCGTAGCGGCGCTCGATGCGATGGAAATTCTCTTCCTTCTCTTCCTTCTCGAACTTGCGCTCGCCCTTCACCATAAGGGTGTTGTTCTCGACGCGCACGTCCAAGTCCTTCTCTTCGATGCCGGGAACTTCGAGCTTGAGCACGACCTTTTTGGTGTCCTCATAGATGTCGACCGCGGGCACAAAGCTGGCAGTGGTCAGAGGGCTTTCTCCTTCATTCATCTCGCGAAACAGGTTGTTCACACGGTTCTGCAGCGCAACGACTTCACGGAAGGGATCCCAACGAGTGATTGCCATGACTATGTTTTCCTCCAGATGCATATTTCAGAATTCGTGAGCGGGTTCCGGGAGGGCTTACTCGGGCCTAGCCGAACGCCCCGGCGCTCACTTGATCTGATGGAGACTATAGCACAAAGGATGCAAGAAATGTGAGTGTTTTCTGCTCACATGCTGTGAGCTCTTATAAGCAATTCAAATTGTGTTCCTTACCTGGTGGTCTTCCGCTGATTTTGATCCTTTCGCACACGCTCCACTCCAGGTATGTGGCAAAATCCCCTGCCCCGGCATCTTCATCTGAAACGCTCGGTTGGATCCCTTACCATCGAACCAATGTCTCTGCTTGTGGCCTCTGCCTCCGTCAACTGGCGCTGGATGTGGCTGGTAATCGCCGCGTTCCTCGCCGGCGTGCTCAACGCGGTGGCGGGGGGCGGCTCGTTTCTTTCCTTCCCGGCCCTGCTCGGCACGGGGATTCAGCCGGTTCAGGCCAATGCCACCAACACCGTCGCCCTCTGGCCTGGCCAGGTTACTTCCATTGCCGCCTACCGGGAAGACATCCGCAAAAACCGCCGCCTGGCGATCCCCATGGGCATTGCCGGCCTGCTGGGCGGAACCGCGGGGGCCCTG
>DASXXV010000045.1:0-5722 GCA_036502905.1 Occallatibacter sp.
GGCCCGTCGAGCACCGCGTCGGTGACTTCGGCGTTGCGGCGCGCGGGAAGGCAGTGCATGAACACGGCGTTGGGTTGGGCCTTGGACATCAGAGCCTCGTTCACCTGGAACGGTCGGAAGATGGGCGCGCGCTTGGTGGACTCGTGTTCGAAGCCCATGCTGACACATACGTCGGTGTAGACCGCGTCGGCGTTTTCGACAGCCGCCTGCGGGTCCTGCAGCAGGCGGACCTCGCAGCCATTCTTCTCCGCCATCTCGCGGGCCATGGTGACGATCTCGATGTCGGGCGAGTAGCCGCGCGGCGTGGCCACGGTGACATTGGCGCCGAGTTGCGCGCCGGTAAGCATGAGCGAGTGGCAGACGTTGTTGCCGTCGCCCACGTAGGTGAAGTTGAGGCCCGGGATGGAGCCGAAATGTTCTTCGAGAGTCATGAAGTCGGCCAGCGCCTGGCAGGGATGCTCGAAGTCGGACAACGCATTGATGACCGGAACGCGCGAATTGGCGGCCATCTCCGTGATGGTGTCGTGCGCATAAGTGCGCAGCACGATGACATCGACCCAGCGCTCCACGTTACGGGCGACGTCGGCAATGGCTTCGCGCTCGCCCAGCGGTGAACTGGTTTGATCGACAAAGATGGCGTTGCCGCCCATGGTGTTGAGGCCGGCTTCGAAACTGAGGCGGGTGCGCAGGCTGGCCTTTTCGAACATGAGCACCATCTGCCGGGCGTCGAGCGCATGACGGAATTCGCGGGGGTTGCGCTTGACCTCGTGGCCGAGCTTGAGAATGGCGCGCACCTCGCCGGCAGAGAGGTCGCCGACGGAGCACATGTCTTCGCCGGCGAGGCGGGTCGCGGCGGCGAGAATATCGGGGTCCTTGAGCACGGGAAACGGAATCTCGTGCCGTTCAACGGTCGCTCTGCTAGCCAATGTGTTGTCCTCCTGCGGCGGTTGCGCTGGTGTTTGCTGGGTATTCGATGAAGACTTCGTCGAGGGCCGCGATCGCTGTATCCACATGTTCTTGCTCCAGGATGTAGGGCGGCAGGAAACGCAGAACGGTGTCGCTGGTGGCGTTGATGACGATGCGGCGCCTGAGCATTTCCGCCACGATGAGCTTGGCGAGGTCCGCCGAATCGACTTCGGCGGCCAGCATCAGGCCCTTGCCGCGCACGTCCACGATAGCTTCGTGTTTCGCGGCCAACTCGCGCAGGCGCTGCTGGAAGTAGCCGCCGATTTTCTCAGCGTGCGCCATAAGGCCATCTTTCTCGATGGTATCGATGACCGCAATGGCCACTGCGCATGCCAACGGGCCGCCGCCGAATGTAGTGCCGTGCATGCCGGCGTGAATGGCGCGAGCGGCTTCCTCGGTGCAAACTATCGCGCCGAGAGGAATGCCGCCTGCAAGGGGCTTGGCGACGGTGGTTACGTCCGGGCGAATGCCGTAATGCTGGTATCCGAACCACTTTCCGGTGCGGCCCATGCCGGCCTGGATTTCGTCGACGATGAGCAGTGCGCCGGTCGAGTTAGCGAGGGTGCGCGCCTCTTGAAAGAACTCCTGCGTGAGGGGGCGGATGCCTCCTTCGCCCTGGATGGACTCGACGAGGATGGCGCAGACGTCTTGTGAGAACCTGGCGCGCAGGTCGGCAACATCGTTGAAGCGGACGAATTCGACGCCGGGAACGACAGGGCCGAAGGGCTCGCGGTACTTTGCCTTGTAGGTGGTGGAGACAGAGCCGAAGGTGCGGCCGTGAAAGCTCTGCTCGAGGGCGAGGAACTTTGTGCCGATGTTTGTGCCTTCGCTGCGCAGCAGGCCGGCATGGGCGCGCGCCAGCTTCATGGCGCCTTCCCACGCTTCCGTGCCGGTGTTGGCGAAGAACACGCGATCGAGGCCGGTGCGCTCGGTGAGGCGCAACGCGAGGTCCGCCTGACCTTCATGGAAGAAGAGGTTGGAGGTGTGAATGAGCGCGCGGCCCTGATTGATGATGGCGCGCTCGATGGCGGGGTGCCCATAGCCGAGCGCGTTGACGCCGATGCCGCTCAGCAGGTCGAGGTAGCGCTCGCCCTTCTCGTCGACCAGGTGGACACCTTCACCTCCGACAAAGAGAATCGGATTGCGCTCGTAGGTGGAAAGCAAGAGCCGTGCTTCGGCGGCTTTGATCTGTTCGAGTTTGGTCAATTCAGTTTCTCCTCAGCTGCGCACAGCGCAGTCAGCTGCGCACAGCGCAGTCAGGCCACCATGACTTCAGTGCCGTGGGCCACGCGCGAGCTGCACAGGTCGGGAAGGGAACCGGCAGCCTCTGCGGGAAGAATGCGAACGCGCTTGACGCCGTTCAAAAGGGCTTCGCGGCAGGCGCTCAGTTTGGGCAACATGCCGCCGGAGATGATGGCGTGTTTGGCCATTTCCGCGATCTGATCGATGGAGAGCCATCGCAGCACGGAGCCGTTGGCGCCGCGAACACCGGGCACGTCGGTAAGAAAGACGAGCGCGTCGGCGCGACAGGCAATGGCGCAGGCGGCGGCCATCTCGTCGGCGTTGATGTTGTAGTATTCGCCATCGAATCCGAGCGCCATGGACGACACGACAGGCACGCCTTTAAGTTGCCAGATGGCGTCGAGCCAGCGCGGGTCGCTGGCCGCAATTTCGCCGACGAAGCCGAGATCGGGTTGTGTCCGTTTCTTGCGCGCGCGGAAGAGCAGGCCGTCGCCGCCGGAGAGGCCGACGGCGGGCTGGCCGACAGAGCCGAGGGCGGCGACCAGGGTTTTATTCACGCGACCGGCGAGAACCATGAGCGCGGTATCGCGAGTCTCGGCATCGGTCACGCGAAGTCCATCGATGAACTCGCTCTGCTTGCCGAGCGCTTTTAGAGTGCGCGTCAACTGCACTCCACCGCCATGCACCACGGCGACCTGGTTGCCGTCGCGCACCAGTTCAGCGATGGCGCGCACGCAGCCGCTGAGAAGTTCCGGAGTTTCGAGGCCCGCTCCGCCGAGCTTGACAACGTATCTCATAAGTCGAGCCTCATCATTCCAGTCCTTCGGATTCATCCCAGCCCAGCATCACGTTTAGATTCTGCACAGCCTGCGAGGATGCTCCTTTCAACAGATTGTCAAGACAACTGACGATGACCGCGCGGCGACCGTCGTGGGAAAGCTCAAAGCCGATATCCGCATAGTTGGTGCGTACCGAATATTGAATCTGCGGCAGCGTGGAGTCGTAGATGCGCACCATGGGGCAGCCGGTGAAAAACGAATGATAGGTGTGGGCCAAACCGGCCCGCGTCTGGGGCTCCCGGAAGCGCACGTAGATGGTGGAGAGAATGCCGCGCGGAATCGGGAGCAGGTGCGGGGTGAAGATGATGGACTGGGCGTCGATGCCGATCTGCTCCAGGAGTTCGCCGGTGTGGCGGTGGGCGAACACGCCGTAGGCGGAAAGGTTATCGGCCGCGTACATGAAGTGGGTTTTGGCGGTAGGCGCCTTGCCGGCGCCGCTGACGCCGCTCTTGGAATCGGCGATGATGCCATGGGGAAGATCGACGAGTCCTGCAGCGACCAGCGGTTTCACAGGAAGGATGACAGAGGTGGCGTAGCAGCCGGGATTGGCGACGAGGCGCGCCCCGGCGATCTTGTCGCGGTGCAGTTCCGGCATGCCGTACACGGACTGCGCCTGAATACTGAGGGCGTGCACGGAGCCTTCATCTTCAAAGTTGTAGACGGCGCGGTTGGCGGCCTCACTGAGGCGCCATGCTCCGCTGAGATCGATGACGCGTATGCCGCGTGCGAGGGCCTCCGGGACCCATGCGCGGGACTGCTCGTGGGGGGTGGCGAGAAAGAGCACTTGCACGTCGAGGTCGGAGAGCAGGTCCCAGGAGAAGGGCTGGAGGCGCAACTTGCCGCTGCCCTTGCTGTCGTTGAGCTCGGGATGGATTTCGCCCAGCGGGGTGCCTCCGCGCGCAGCTTCGCCGGCATCGATTCGCCCGGCAAACACGGGGGGCTTGTTTCTGAGCCGGGGATGATGCAGGAGAAGGCGGGCCAACTCCGCGCCGGAGTACCCGGTGACGCCAACCATCGCGGTTTGGACTGTTTCGGTCATGACTCCAGAATCTTTCTCAGGCGGTCCTCCACGTCGGCGGCGCGGCGCTGGTCGTAGCAAATGACGAGCACCGTATCGTCTCCGGCGATAGTGCCCGCTACTTCGGGCCAGTTCTCGCGATCGAGCGCCGCGGCCACGGGCTGCGCTCCGCCCATCACGGTGCGCACGATGACTTGGTTCATGGCATGGACCACGCGCAGTCCGAAGCTGTCGAGCATCTCGTCGACGGTGGGAGGGGAGTCGTCGACCACCGCGGCGTTGGCGCCGTTGCCATTTCCATTGGGGAGCGAATACCCGCCGGGTCCCTTGAATACGCGCAACTCGTGAATATCGCGGGACAGGGTTGCCTGCGTGACCTGAAAGCCGCGACGGCGCAGCTTGCGCCGGAGCTCATCCTGGTTGGTCACCTGGGAATGGCCGATCAGGTCACGAATCGCGTTGTGGCGCAGGTCCTTCATGGCGAAGTTCTCTTTCCGGACAAATCGAAAGCGCGGCCGGAAGTGCACGGCCGCGCTTGTATAAATATACAACGAAAATGAATAAGTATGCAACGGGATTGCGGGGGATTTCCACCGGCCAGAGTGCCGCCCATCCGCCAGGGTGGAATCCCAGGCAAGCGGGGTCCGTGATCGCCCACATCCGTCTCCGGGTTTGGATATTCCCGGCCGGCGATCGTGGTCTCCCATCTTTGCGGACATCAATCCAAGACGTCCGCGAAGGTGGGGCACCCACCGCGGAGCCAGGGCACCCGGTTGGCCTCATTCAGCGGCTTATTTTCAACACCCAGGACGGCTGGTGAATAAGGTCTTCGGGAAGGGAAGGCAGGTCGATGCGCACGCCTCCCGCCACCGTCTTGAACTTCAGGGGCTGGGACGATCCGAGCAGGGCTGCCTGTTTTACTCCCGAAATGTCTTTCAGCAGGAAGCTGCCTTCCGGCCAGTGCGGAAGGATGGCATAAAGGTCATTGCCCTTAGTCGTAAAGAACGCTTCGATGGCGGCTTTGCCCGGCTCGGGTTTGGCGGTCAGCTTGGTGACGTCGTAGGCGGACTCGAATTCGCTGTTGTATTTCACTTCGGGCATGTCACCGGCGCTCCATTGGCGGGTCTGCTTCCAGGGGCGCGTGCCGTAAATGGCTTCGCCGTTTACCTGGAGCCAATCGCCGATCTGGTGCAGGCGTTCCTGCATGATGACGGGGATGGTGCCATCCGCGCCGGGTCCGATATCGAGCAGCAGGTTGCCGCCGCGGCTCACGATGTCAGTCAGCATCAGGACCAGGTCGCGAGCGGTGTGGTAATCCTCGAGTTTTTCGGCGCGGTTATAGCCGTAGCTGAAGCCCATGCCGCGGCTTTCCTCCCAGGGATGATCCATGCCGCTCATGCCGGCGGTGTACTCGGTGGTCCAATAGCCGCCATGCTTGTGACGAGTCTCTTTACCCCAGCGGTCATTGATGACGACCTCGTCCTTGACGGGCGAATCATTGAACAGCCACGCGAGCAGCTCCGGGCTGTGCCAGTCGCTCGAGGGCAGCTCCCACTCACCATCACTGAAGATGATGGAAGGCTTGAGCTGCGTGACCATGTCTTTGAACTGCGGGAACATGTGTTCCCGGATGTAACGCTGTTTATCCGTGAGCCAG
>DASXXV010000046.1:0-14371 GCA_036502905.1 Occallatibacter sp.
CGTCGATATCGTCACCCTCGCAGAAGAGCTGGCCCGGAACAAGGAAGTGGAGTCGGTGGGCGGAGTGGCCTACCTCGCGTCCCTCACGGAAGGCCTGCCCCGCCGCCCGGTGATCGAAGAGTACATCCGGATCGTCAAGGACAAGAGCCTGCTGAGGCGCCTCATGATGATCTGCTCCGCGGCTATAGCCCGCGCCGCCGACCAGGCCGAGACCGCTCTCGAGGTCATCGGCGCCGCCGAGACCGATCTGCTCGAGGTCAGCCAGAAGGGCATCGTCGGGGGCTTCGCCAGCCTGGAACAGATCGTCGCCAGTTCCTTCGGCTCCATCGACAACCTCTACAAGCAGAGCCGCGAAGTCACCGGGCTGCAAACCGACTTTTACGAGCTCGACCGCATGACCAGCGGTCTGCAGAAGGGCGAGCTCATCATCGTGGCCGCTCGCCCCTCCATGGGCAAAACCGCCTTCGCCATCAACATGGCGCAGAACGCCGCCGTGAACCACCAGGCCACGGTCGCGGTCTTCAGCCTGGAAATGAGCAAGGAGTCGCTGCTGCGGCGCATGCTCGCCTCCCAGGCCTGGGTGGATCAGCGCAAGCTGCAGACCGGCTTCCTGGGCCAGGAAGACATCGGCAAACTCCAGCGCGCGCTCGGCGACCTGGTGGAATCGCGGGTGTTCATTGACGATACCGCGGGCATCTCCCTGGCAGAAATGCGCGCCAAAGCCCGCCGCCTCAAGCAGACCCACGGCGGGCTTGACCTGGTGGTGGTCGACTACCTGCAACTGATGTCCGCTACCCTGCCCTCGGCCGGCGGCAAGCGCTACGAGAACCGCACCCAGGAAGTCTCCGCCATCTCCCGCGGCCTGAAAGCGCTGGCCAAGGAACTGAATGTCCCGGTGGTGGCACTCTCCCAACTCTCACGAAACAGCGAGCGCCGCGGCGACGACAAGCGCCCCTTGCTAAGCGACCTGCGCGAATCCGGCTCCATCGAGCAGGACGCCGACGTGGTCACCTTCATTCATCGCGAAGCCTACTACAACCGCGACGAAGAAATGTCGGAGTCCGACAAGGCCAAATCGGAAATCATTATCGCCAAGCAGCGCAACGGCCCCACCGGCACCGTGTACCTGAACTTCATCAGCAAGTTCACCCGCTTCGACAACCCCGACCAGGGACACGAAACGTAACAGTAGCGGCAAGAGCGGTCCCAAACCAAATCTGCAGCGAACCAGGCCGCACTAGACATCCGATAAGACGCCTCGGCGCAGCGATCGACGTCAATACCCCGCGGCCTTGCCGTAGTGGCTGCGATGGTCCTGCCCGCCCAGCAGTTCGCCGGTTTCGGGATCGACGGCGATGCACTCGCCGTTGGACCAGTGCCCGTCCTTCACGTCTACCATGTAACCCATGGCGCGCAACTGCGCGATGGTGTGCGCCGGAAAGCCGGGCTCGAGGTAAAGCTTGTCCGGCAGGTACTGGTGATGGAAGCGCGGCGCGTCCACTGCCTCCTGGATGTTCAGCCCTTCTTCCGCCGCCGAAAGAAATATGTTCGCCACGGTGGTGATGATCCGCGCGCCCCCCGGCGATCCCAGCACGTAGCGCAGCTTGCCTCTCTCCAGAACGATCGTGGGCGTCATCGCGCTCAGCGGCCGCTTGCCCGGAGCGATGGCGTCCGCCGGGCCCTGGACCAGGCCGTACATGTTGGGCGCCCCGGCTTTCGATGCGAAGTCGTCCATCTCGTCATTGAGCAAAAAACCCAGTGAGCCCGACGTTACGTCCGACCCGAAGTTGTTGTTGATCGTGGTGGTCACCGCCACCGCGTTTCCCTCCGCGTCCACCACCGAGAAATGCGTTGTATCCGGCGTTTCCACGCGCCGCCCGGGGGTCTTGGGCGGAGGAGGAAGAAAGCCCTCCGGCCGCTGCAGTTTGCTGCTGGGCGTGGCAGCCTGCGGAGCGATGCCCCGGCGCCATGCCTCCGCATAGTTCTTCGCCACCAGCGCATCCACCGGAATCTTGTTGTAATCCGGATCGCCCAGATACTCGGCGCGGTCCATAAATGCGCGGCGGTACGCCTCGATCAGCAGGTGCATCGATTCCGGGGTGCGATCGCCCAGCTTCGCCACGTCGAAGCCCTCCAGTATGTTGAGCGCGCTCACCAGCACCACTCCTCCCGAAGACGGCGGCGGAGCGCTGAAGATGGTGTAGTCATGAAACGTTCCCACCACCGGCTCGCGCTCCACCACGTTGTACTGCGCCAGGTCTTCCAGCGTGATCAGGCCGCCGCCCTTCTTCAAATCGTCCACCAGTTCATGCGCCATCTTGCCGTGATACAGGTCGTCGGGATCGGCCGCGATGCGCTCCAGCGTGCGCGCCAGTTCGGGCTGCTTGAACGTCTCGCCGGTCTTATAAAAATTGCCGCCGCGCTGAAAGACGCGCTTCGAATCGGCGAATTGCGAGAGATCCGGATCGGCCAGCTGCTGCGCTTCTTCCGCCGTCAACTGGAATCCTTCTGAAGCCAGCCGGATCGCCGGATCGATCACCCGCTTCAGCCCCAGCTTGCCGTACTTGCGCTCCGCGTAGGCCAGCCCTGCCACCGAGCCCGGCGTGGCGATCGCGCGATAGCCCGTAACGCTGGCATTGGGAATCAGGTTTCCCTTCGCGTCCTGGTACATCGTCTCAGTCGCGGCCAGCGGTGCTTTCTCGCGAAAATCGATAAACGTCGCCTTGCCCTCATGCGTGCGCAGCAGGAGGAACCCGCCCCCGCCCAGGTTTCCGGCAATCGGATGCACCACCGCCAGCGCAAAGCCGGTGGCCACCGCCGCGTCTACCGCGTTGCCGCCTTCGCGCAGCACCGCCAGCCCCGCATCCGAGGCCAGGTGATGCACGCTCACCACCATGGCATGCGCCGCCCGAGTGGGCTGTTCCCCCCGGTAGGCCAGCGTATTCTTCGCGCCCTCCTGCGCCGGCGCGGGGGTGAATGCGGAAACAACAGCGGCAACAGCGAGAGAGAACAGCAGCCGTCGGTTCATAGGTTGGTCACAGGATAAACGACCCCCGCCGATCACTGGCGAAGGTCCGCGCCGATGAAATAGAGTAAGTGGGTTTATCAGGAGACATCGCGTGCATCGCTTTCTTTGTGCCGGCTTCAGGGTCGCCATTCTTTGTGTTCTGGCCGCGCAGGTTAAAGCGCAGACCTCAACTTCAGGACTCGGTGTCTTCGAATCGCAGTCAGACGTCGGCCGGGTGACGCCGCCGGGCAAATCGACCTATGACCCGGGTTCCCACACTTACACCATCGAGTCCTCAGGCGCCAACCTCTGGGTCGCCGAGGACGACTTCCATTTTGTATGGAAGAAAATGTCGGGCGATGTATCGCTCTCCGCGGACGTCAGCTTCCCCCTCACCCCGGCCGGCGCCAGCGCCCATCGCAAGGCGCTGCTGATGTTTCGGCAAACGCTGGATTCGGACGCGGTCTACGCCGATGCCGCCCTCCACGGCGACGGCGAAACCGCGCTGCAATACCGCGGCGCGCGCGGCGCCACCACCCAGGACATCGAATTCAACAGCGGTCCCCCCAAGACGCTTCGCCTCGAAAAGCGCGGCGATGCCGTCACGCTCTTCATCAGCCTTCACGGCGAGCCAATGCACCAGGCAGGCGCATCCATCAGGATGCATTTCGACGAGCCGTTCTACGTGGGCCTCGGCGTCTGCTCACATAACAAGGACGCAGTCGAGCACGCGGCCTTCGCCAACGTCGAGCTGAAGTCCCTTGCCGCGGCCGCCGCAGCCGCTGATCCTGTCCTCTACAGTTCCCTCCAGACCATCGCCATTGACCCCAACGCCCGCGTCGCCAAAATAGTGCTCACGGAGAAAGGCAAAATCGAGGCGCCCAACTGGACCCGCGACGGCAAAGCGCTGATTTTCACGCGCGACGGAAAGCTGTGGACCATTCCTGTCGAAGGCGGCGAGGCAAAAGCCATCGACGTCGGAGGCCTGGCGGGCTGCACCGGCAGCCACGGGCTCTCACCTGACGGCAAGTGGCTGGCCATGACCTGCATCACGGGCCCGCGTCCCGGACCGCGCATCTACATCGTTCCCTCCTCCGGCGGCGCGCCCCGCATGATCACCGAGAATCCTAATTCCTGGTTCCATACCTGGTCGCCGGATGGTAAAACCCTGGCCTTCACGCGCCCCAGCCAGGGGGCTCTGAACGTCTACGCCATCTCCGTCGACGGCGGCCAGGAGACCGCTCTCACCAGCGGCGCCGGCATCAGCGACGACCCCGACTATTCGCCCGACGGCCAGTACATCTACTTCAACTCCGACCGCGCCGGATCGATGGAAATCTGGCGCATGCACCCCGATGGCAGCCACCCCGAACAGGTGACCTTCGACGGGCTCAATAGCTGGACGCCGCACCCTTCGCCGGATGGGGAATCCATCCTGATCCTTTCCTATGGCAAGGGCGTCACCGGCCATCCCGCTGACCGGGAAGTCACCCTGAGAATTCTGAATGCCAAAGATGGGAAGACCCGTAACCTGGTGCAAGTCGTGGGCGGAAACGGCACGGACAACGTCCCCAACTGGGCGCCCGACGGTAAGCACTTCGCGTTTGCCGCCCACATCCTGCTCCCCGAAAGCGATACGGGCTCGGCACCTTAGGACTGCCCGACTTTCTGCCCCCGGCAGGTGCTACTCCTTGAAGAATTCGCCCTGTCCGCCGTTGGCCCAGGGGTTGTAGTGCTCGGCGAAGGTGGCGCGGTTTTGCACCGATGGATGGTCGTACAGCCAGAACTCGATGAAGGGATTGGGATCGGGATCTTCCAGCCAGGCTTCGCCCAGGTGATTGAAGCCGGAGACGGCGGTCTTCTGCGGGTCGGGCACCAGGGTGTGAATGGCTTCCTGGCCGTACACGTCGGCCTGGTGCTCGAAGTAGCGCGAGACCGTGTTGGCGGCCGGCTGCAGCACGAACGAAACCACCGAGAAGACGAGCACCGGGATCAGGAAGCCGGTGCGGGTGGCCAGCGGCGGCACGCCCGGTTCAGGCGCGATTCCCCAGCGGGCGCCAAAGCGGCGCACCAGCCAATCCGCCATGCGTGCGCACGCCCAGAAGACAAGGAAGAACGAGATCGCCGACAGGGCCAGACCCTTCACGATGTGATGGAGAACATAGTGGCCGCTCTCGTGGGCGAATACGAACATGACTTCGTCGTCCGGCACCCGGCCCGCGGTCGTGTCCCACACCACGATGCGCTTGGTCGGGCCCATGCCGCTGACGTAGGCGTTCAGGCCGTTGCTCTTCAGGCTGGCTTTCATGAGGAACATGCGGTCGGGAGGGATGCTGGTGCCGGTTCGTTCCACCACCGTTTCGAGTTTGGCGACCAGATCGGGGTGACTCTTCTCGAGGGGCTCGTACTGGTTGAACCACGGCTCAACCAATGGCGATGCCACGGTCAGGATCACCATCAGGGGAAGGGCGACCAGCCACACTCCGAACCAGTAGCGGCGCGGCCAGCGGCGGACGATCCAGTTGAAGAGCAGCAGAACGAACATGCCGGCTTCGGCGAGGGCCAGGCCCTTGGCCTGGTCGCCGAACCACCCTCCCCAGTGCTGCACGCTGATGCCGTAATGGCGGCTGGCGGTGTGTCCGATCATGTCAATGGGCAAACCGGCCAGGGCGCTGATAAAGATGAACACCGCGAAGAACAAAAGGCCCTGCACCCAGCGACGAGCGGCGACGCGCTGCGTCCAATGCTCCAAACGGGCAGCAGTACGGGAGGCCAGCAGCCACCACAGGAATACCAGGCTCCAGACCGAGCCGCCAATGTCCAGCGCGAGCCGGATCTTGTTCAGGGTTCTTGCCTTGGCGAGCTTGTCGGGTGGAAGCGAATAGGCCTGTTCCGGGCGGAGCCGGGAGGCCTGGGCCTGAGGGGCGGCTGGGGCGGGCGCCTGAAAAGCCAGAGAGGCTTTGGGGTGTGGACGCGGCTGAGGTTGCGCCCCGGCAAACCCTCCGGAGGCAATCCACGCGAAGATGAGAAGGCAACCTGCCAAAAGCGATCCGGGCAGCCGGGCCACTAGTTTTTCCCCCTTATGAGCCATACTTTGAGAGAATCGAAACTACCGATGTCCCCTTCAGTACCTGGTTTGACGTTCCCCTGCGTTTTGACGCTGTTCAGGGCTCTCCGGCATAAATCGTCGGCCCTGGTCGCAGTTTCGGTTGCTGCCGGAACTTTAGTCGCACCGGCTTGCTCCCAGCAAGGCGCCGCCGTGCTTCATGGTGCCGGCCGAAGTCCCGCGGCCCGCGCTGCCGCGCAAAAGCCCGGCGACCCCCAACTCCCGGTTCTGCTCGATACGATGACGACGGAATTGCGTCGCGGGTTTGCCGCGCTCGGCAAGCAGGCGGACGACAAGCAGGTTCCGCCCTATTTTCTCAGCTACTCGGTGGGGGACGCGGAGATGCTCTCGATCCGCGCGCAGTACGGGGCCTTGGTGGACAGCTCGTCCAACCGCGCTCGCGTGGTGGACGTGCAGGTCCGGCTGGGCGATCCCAAGCTGGACAACACCCACGGCTCGCACCGCGGGTCGGCGGTGAACAGCCTGCAGATGCCGCTGACGGACGATCGCCAAGCCCTGGCGCGCACCCTGTGGCTGGCGACCAATACGGGCTACAGTAACGCGCTCGACAACTACCTGCGCGTGAAGACCGAGGCGCAGGTGCGGGCCCAGGAGGAGGATTCGTCCCCCGACTTCAGCCAGGAAGCGCCGCAAGTATCGATCAGCAAGCCCGCACCTCCGGTGAAGGTGGACCGCGCGGCATGGGAGAAGCGGGTGGCCGAGCTCTCCAAAATCTTCCGCGACTATCCCGATGTCTACCAGAACGTGGTGATGCTGAACGTGCAGAACGAGACGGACTACTTCGCATCGTCGGAAGGCTCGCAGGTGGTTTCGCCGCACGTGGGAGCGCGGCTGGTGGTGTTTGCGGTGACCCGCGCAGTAGACGGCATGGACCTGTTCCGGGCGCAGACCTTCGAGGCCGAGACGACCGAGGGCCTGCCCAAAGAGGCGGAGTTGGAGATGGCGATTCGTGATCTGGGCAAGAGCCTGGAGGCGCTGCGAAAAGCCCCTGAGACGGAGCCGTTCGACGGGCCTGTGATCCTCTCGGGACGCGCGGCGGCGGTCTTCTTCCACGAAGTGCTGGGGCACCGGCTGGAGGGGCAGCGGCAGCGCGGAGAAGAGGAAGGACAGACTTTCACGAAGGAGCTGAACAAAGCAGTGCTGCCCAGCTTCCTGTCGGTGGCCGACGATCCGACGGTGACCAAGTTCGGAGACACCTGGCTGAGCGGCAACTACGAGTACGACGACGAAGGCCAGAAGGCGCGCCGCGTGGAACTGATCCAGGATGGGGTGCTGAAGACGTTCCTGATGTCGCGGCTGCCGATCGCCAGCTTCAGCTCTTCGAATGGCCACGGGCGCGGGCAGACCGGGCGCATGCCGACCGGCCGGCAGGGAAACCTGATTGTCAGCTCCACCAAATCGGTGCCGGAAGCGGAACTGCGAAAGCAGTTGATTGAGGAAGCGAAGAAGCAGGGCAAGGCCTACGGCCTCTACTTCGAGGACATTTCTTCGGGATTTGCGGTGACCACGCGCAGTTCGCCGCAGGCGTTCCAGGTGATTCCGCTGGTGGTGTACCGGGTGTACGTCGACGGCCGGCCGGATGAACTGGTGCGCGGGGTGAGCATCGTGGGCACGCCGCTGGCGGCGATGAAGCGCATTCTCGCCACCGGCGACAAGAGCGAGGTGTTCAATGGCGAGTGCGGCGCGGAGTCCGGCACCGTGCCGGTGAGCGCCGTGGCTCCGGCGATGCTGTTGAGCGAGATGGAGACGCAGCGCCAGCCGCAGGGCACGTCCCGGCCGCCGATTTTGCCGATTCCGGGAACAGGGCCTAGGGAACAGGGATCAGTTTCGGCCGCGAGCAGCGAGCAGAAGGAGGCCCAATGAAGGTAGCCCGGATTGCATTGGTTGCGGCGGCCTCACTCTGGGGCATTTGCGTATCCGCGTCGGCCCAGCCCAGTCGCGCCGACGCCGAGAAGGACCCGGTATTCAAGGCCATGCTGGTCGAGCTGGACCGGAGCAAGAACGACTTGCAGCTGAAGGGATTCGAGAAGCCTTTCTTCATCCAGTACCGCGTGGAGGACCTGACGACTTTCGACGCGCGCGCGGAGTTTGGAGCCAGCGAGGGCTCGGTGCGCAGCCGCCAGCGCATTGTTCGGGTAACCGTGCGGGTGGGCGACTACAAGACTGACAGCTCCGGCCAGCGGGGCGACGGAGCGGTGCAGCTGACGGCGCTGGACGACGATCCCATCGCCATCCGTTCGGCGCTTTGGAATGCGACCGACCAGGCATACAAGAATGCGCTTTCGGCGTACGCCCAGAAGCAGGCCGAGTTGAAGAACATCCAGACGCCGCCGCAGGCCGACGACTTCAGCAAGCAGAAGCCGGTTGTGGTGCTGGAAACGCAGCGGGAATTGAAAGTGGACGAGGCGGGGTGGGAAGAGCGCGTGGCGCATGACAGCGGCCTGTACCACAGCGATTCGGCCCTCAAGTCTGCGGAAAAGGGCGTGCAGTATTCCACCGCGAGTTTCCATGCCCGGGTAAGCACATCGTGGCTGGTGAACACCGAGGGAACCATCGTTCGCAAGTCCAGCGAGGGGTACCAGGAGGTCTTCGGCGTGGGCACTCAGGCCGATGACGGCATGCGCCTGGACCGCTCCTACGCCAGCACCGGGGTGGAACTGAAGGACCTGGACGTGCCCCAGGTGTTTGCCGGGCACGTGGTGGCGTTGATTGGGTCGCTGGCCGACCTGCGCAAGGCTCCGCTAGTGGAAGAGGAGTACCACGGGCCGGTGCTGTTCAGCTCCGATGCCAGCTCCGACATTCTGCGCGCGCTGGTGGCCACCGGGGTTACCGCCACGCGGCCGCGAATGGGAACCGAGGCGCGCACGAATGGGCCGTTCGCATCCAGCTATCACGCGCGGGTGTTGCCCGACTTCATCAACATCATCGACGATCCGGGCCTGAAGACGTTTGACGGCAAAGAACTGGTGGGCGCCTACGACGTCGACGATGAAGGAGTGCCGGAACAGGCCGTGCAACTGGTGGCCGGCGGCAAGCTGGAGAACTATCTTCTGGGCCGCGAGCCGGTGAAAGACTTTGGCGAATCGAACGGGCACGGCCGGGCGGCTGTGGCGGGGCCGGCGCGGCCGGCGATCGGGGTAATGAAGGTGACCGCGGAAAGCGGCGTCTCCAATGACGAGCTCAACCGCAAGCTGATGGACATGGCCAGGGACCGGGGCCTGAAGAGCGTCTACTACGTAGAAACGCTGGGCGGCGCGTTCAATCCGCGGCTGCTGTGGCGCATAAGCATGGACGGCAAGCGCGAACTGGTGCGCGGGGCGGTTCTCGACGATCTCGATCAGCGCGCGCTGCGCTCCACGGTGGAAGCCGCGGGCAAGGACCTGTGGGTGGCCAACTACATGGGCGACGTGCCGGAGACGGTGCTGGCGCCGGCGCTGCTGCTGAGCGATGTGACGGTGAAGCGCGCCAACGAGAAGAACGAAAAACTGCCGTTCTATGCGCCGCCGGAATAGCCCTACGCCTTGACGGTGGCGCGGCTTTCCTGGGTGGCGGCCGCGGGCGCCTTCTTCTTCCATGCGCCGACCACCAGGCCCATGAGGTTCATGCCCCCGAGCCAGAAACCGGCATTGATAAACAGGAGGCTCCAGGGGCGGACCTCGAATACATACTCCGTAAGAAAAACGGTGATGTTGAAGCCCATCCACAGGGCGGTGGCCACGCGCATGCCGCGCCAGGCCGTTTGCTGCCCGGTGAGCTGGACTACGCAGGAGATGGCCGCGGCCATTAACATGGCGCACACCAGGGCTGTCACGTATTGCAGGGGTTCGGGGATCTGGTCGGCGGAATGCAGCCAGTCGCGGGTGCGGCCGATGCCGGCGAGCCACTGGTTAAGAAAGATGGAGTACCACACCGCCTCGAAGACAAAGCAGGCGACGGCCGCCACGATATTGGCCCACCAGTTCTGACGAACCCGCGAATCCTCACTCATGTGTCCTCCCTGTGCGCTTGCCGATCCGGACATGGGAAGCCCCGGGGGAAACCGGAGTGGCGATCGCGCCTCGGGTGGAATTCTAGCCGATGGGAGCCTTGCAATTAACTGATTTTTAAAATGCCGAACGGGACTTGGACAGCTCAGAGGAAGGTTGTGCAGAGCTACAAGATCAGATGTCAATCAAACGCTAGCTGACGAATGGTTTATAAACCGACCGGCGCCCCCTCAATGAGCGACTCGGCCTGCCAATTGACATGAAAGCCGATCACTGGCCGGCACCTCGGTACGTATCAATACCTGCTACCGTGGTTGCAACATTCGCTCGTTATTCGCTATAGTCGCTCAGTAGATCTTCAATCTTCCCCTGTACTGCCCGCCAAGAGGAACAAATGCTGGAGAGCGAACGTATCCATTGGGCGAACTATGCCTGATACTCCTGTAAAACCGGACCTCGGGGCACTGCGCATCGACGTCCACAAGCGCGGCGCCCGAAAAGCGGGAAAGCGCATCGCGATTATTTTTTTTGTTTTCCTTGTCGCACTCGTAATCGTGGGCGGAGTCTACGCGTACGTGCATCAGACGCCGTCGGTGCAAGTCGCCACGGTAGACGCCCCGGACACCGGACCCCAGGCCCTTCTCAACGCCAGCGGGTATGTCACCCCGCAGCGGCGCGCCACTGTGGCAGCAAAGATCACGGGGCGCGTCACGGGGGTCTTTTTTACCGAAGGAATGCGCGTACACAAGGGTTTTGTGCTGGCCACCCTGGACGATTCCGATGCGCAGAGGGCGCTCGCGTCTGCGATAGCAGATCGCAATGCCACACAGGCAAGCATTCTCGATTTGCAAGTGCAGTTGAAGAACGCGCAGATCGAGCTGCATCGCGCGCAGGAATTGCGCGCGGCGAACGTTCAAAGTCAGCAAACCCTTGACAATGCGACCATGGCGGTGAACAGCCTGCGGGCGAAAATCGACTACACGCAACAACAGGTGCTCGCCGGTGACGCGCGCGTTAAAGAGTCGCAGCAGGCGGTGGATAACTGCAGCATCAGCGCTCCGTTCGACGGAATTATCGTTTCCAAGGACGCACAGGTGGGAGAAATGGTGTCGCCGATTTCGGCCGGCGGTGGTTTCACCCGCACCGGCATCGCGACAATTGTGGATATGGCCTCGAATGAAATCGAAGTGGACGTCAACGAGAACTTCATTGCGCGCGTGAAGCGCGGCCAGGAAGTGACCGCCGTTCTGGATGCATATCCGGACTGGAAGATTCCCTGCCGGGTACGCACCATTATTCCCACGGCCGATCGCCAGAAGGCGACTGTCGAGGTGCGCATTGCCTTCGACAAGCTGGATCCGCGCATCCTGCCCGACATGGGCGTGAAGGTCACGTTCCTCGGGGAACAAGAGAAGCAGGCGACAAAAGCGCCAGCGGGCGTAATGGTCCCGCAGAACGCGGTCCGCGAGGATAGCGGGCAGAAGATCGTTTTCCTGGTGAAAGGCGATCACGTCGAGCGTCACGCCGTGAAGGTCGGCACCGCCAATGGCACGCAAGCGCAGATTCTGGCAGGGCTCACAGCCGGAGACACAGTCGTCGTTGGGGGCTCAACCAATTTGAGAGATGGCGAAGCGGTAGCCATCAAGCACTAGCGGGACGTTGCTGCGATTTAGTCATTCTTCTGTGGTGGTGATTTGGTGTAGCTGTGCAGGGACACAGAATGCTGTGCCTGCAAGGGATCGGCGCCATTGCGGCGATCAGGCGGGAATGGCGGAAATGAAGGAGCGTTGATCATGGTTCAGGTGGACAGCAATGGAGCATCGGGCAGCCTGATTCAGGTGCGCGGCCTGGACAAAACCTACCGCCGCGGCAACGAGGACATCGACGTCCTGCAGGGCCTGAGTCTTGACGTCGAAAAGGGCGGTTTCGTGGCCTTCATGGGGCCGAGCGGCTCGGGTAAGACTACTCTGCTCAATTTGCTGGGCGGCCTCGACGTTCCCACGCGCGGCACCATCAGCGTGGCCGGCGATGAAATAACCCACATGTCGCGCGGCAAGCTGACCGACTGGCGCGCGCGCCACGTCGGGTTCATCTTTCAGATGTATAACCTCATTCCTGTGCTTACCGCGTTCCAAAACGTCGAATTGCCCTTGCTGCTGACCAAGCTCTCCAAGGCCGAACGTCGCAAGCACGTCGAAACCGCACTCTCCATCGTTGGTTTGGGCGAGCGCCTGCACCACTATCCGCGCCAGCTTTCCGGCGGACAGGAACAGCGCGTTGCCATTGCCCGCGCCATCGTCGCCGACCCCACTTTCCTGCTCTGCGACGAGCCCACCGGCGACCTGGATCGCAAGAGCGCCGACGAAGTGATGGACCTCATCAAGCGGTTGGTGAAAGAGTACGGCAAAACAGTGCTGATGGTGACGCACGACCCGGTGGTCGCGCGGCAAGCCGATACGACACTGCATCTCGACAAGGGCGTGCTGGTAGAAGCAGGTTCGCGGCAAGGTGTAGTCGCGGGAGGCGCCTCATGAAATTCAGCAGGCTGATTCTGGCCAATCTGTTTCGCAAGAAGGTCCGGCTGATTCTGACCATCGGTTCGTTCGCGGTAGCGCTGTTTCTGTTTGCCCTGCTGGGAGTGGTGAACGATGCGTTCAGCCGCGGAGCGGACGTGGTGAGCGCGGATCGCCTCGTCACCATCAATCGCACCTCCATCATCAACACTATCCCGCTGTCCTACCGCGATGAAATCCTGCGCATTCCGGGCGTGAAGTACATAACCCACGACAATTGGTTCGGCGGCGTCTATCAAGATCCCAAGAACTTTTTTCCGCAGTTCGTGATCGACCCGGAAAATCAGCGGCAGGTTTACCCGGAACTGATCGTTCCCGACGACCAGTGGAACAGATTCCTGAAAGATCGCCAGGCAGCGATTGTTGGCGCGGTCACCATGAAACGCTTCGGCTGGAAGATCGGCGATCGCATTCCCATCAAGACGACTATCTATGGGCTCCAGGATAAGCCCTTCGAGTTCAATATCGTCGGCGTTTACCACGGCGCAAAGCCGGAAGATGATGAGACCCAGTTTTGGTTCCAGTGGGAATACTTCAAAGAGAGCGTGGCGGACAGGTTCAAGGGCCAGATTGGCTGGTACACGATTCGCATCGCCAACCCCGACGATGCCCCGCGCATCGCCAAGGCCATCGACAACATGTACCTGAATTCGCCCTACGAAACCAAGACCGAGACGGAATCCGCGTTTGCGCAGGGTTGGGTGAAGCAATTCGGAAACATCAAGTTTCTGATTATGTCGATCGGGACGGTGGTGTTCTTCACCCTCTTGCTGGTCACCGGAAACACCATGGCCATCTCTGTGCGCGAGCGAACCAATGAACTGGGCGTGCTCAAGGCCATCGGTTTCTCGGATCGCGCCATCCTTGGATTCATCCTGGGCGAGTCGATCGTGATCGCGCTTGCCGGCTGCGTGGGCCTGCTCCTTGCACTAGTCGCTATTCCAGAGCTTAGCCGCGCGATGGCAGGTCTGTTGCCGCCGCTTCTGGTTACCACAAAAACGCTGGCGTACGGTGTGATCGCCGCTCTCGTGGTCGGCTTCGCCAGCGGAATTCTTCCCGCCTACGGCGCGATGCGCATGGGTGTGGTGAATGCCCTTCGGAGGGTTTGAGCATGGTGCCAAAGCTCATTTTCGGCGTAGTGATCACTCTGGCGGCCATTGCTGCCCTGCTGCTGGTCTTGATCATCGTGGGCGGGATCGTTGCCGGATTGCTGGCGCCGCTGATCGGATCGGTCCCGATCTCCTATAACTTCCGCAGCATTCGGGCGCGCTGGACTTCCACTATCGTGGCCATTCTGGGCATTGCCGGCACGGTGGGCGTATTCGTGGCCATGCTTTCGCTGGCCCGGGGCTTCCGAGCCACGCTGGTGGCTTCAGGTTCGCCTGACGATGCGCTGGTGATGCGTGCCGGCTCGACTTCGGAAATGATGGGCGGCATCACTCTCGATTCGGTGAAGCTGGTGCAGGATAAGCCGGGCGTGGCACGTGATGCATCCGGGCAGCCGCTGGTTACACAAGAAGTCGTCGGCGTCGTTCCCATACCGCTGATCAGCACCGGCACCGACGCGAATGTGCAGGTTCGCGGCGTTTCGCCCAACGTGCTCGAAATCCGAAAGTTTGTGAAGATCCCTCAAGGTCGGATGTTTCATTCCGGCCTGGACGAGCTCGTCGTCGGCAAG
>DASXXV010000047.1:0-4810 GCA_036502905.1 Occallatibacter sp.
CTCGACGCGCTGGATGCCTTCGACCTGCATCGATCGCTGTCGCTGAAGCAACTCGGCGGGATAACAGGGCAGCCGGAAGCTTCGCTGTACAGGGTGCTGCTAACGCTGCAGAAGCGAGGGTATTTATCGCAGAACGAGGACGGCACTTACCAGCTTGCGCGCAAGGTGCTGTATGGCAGAGTGCTGGACGAAGCGGAGTCCATTCGGAAGCTGGCCAGGCCTGTTCTAGAGGAACTGGTGCGCCGATTTGATGAAACCGCAAGTCTAAGCTACTGCTTCAAGCACTATATCCAGGTGCTCGACTCGGTGGAGACATTCCAGTCGTTTCGAATCGCAAACCGCCCGGGAAGGATCATTCCTCCGCATTGCAGCGCGATGGGAAAATCGATCCTGGCATTTCAGGCCCACGAAGCCACCGATGTTTTGCTGGAAGCCTACGGCCTTTCGCGGCGAACCGAGCATAGCATTTGCGATCGCCAGGCGCTCAGAGAAGAACTGGAGATGGTTCGCCAACGCGGATGGGCCTGTGATCGCGAGGAGTCGACCCTTGGCGGTATCTGCTTCGGGGCGCCGATTTTTGACCCGAGCGGCAGACCGATCGCTGCACTGAGCGTCTCTTCTCCTACGCAAAGGATGACGCCGGCTCGCGAGGCGCAGATTCAGGAAGCGGTGCTGCAGGCGGCGAAGAAAGTGACGGCAGCCCTGGAGCCTGGCGGGAAGTGATGGGGAAAATAATTTTCATTTGCGTTTAGTTATTGAAAGTTATTAGATTTTTTCGATAAGATGACCGTGCTTGCCGATTCTCCTTCAGAGTGAGAGGTTGAATGCGCCATAGGCGTCTTACGGCGATCGTTCGAATTGCGATCATGATGTCAGCCGCAGGCATTCTCGCCAGGAACGTCCGGAGCGAGGAGGCACCGGGGTCCGCCACTTTCACCCCATCGGACGAATTTCCCGGAGCGCAAACCGCGATCCTGCCGACACTTTATCCCTCATCGCACGCCTCGAACCTGTTGCTGCTTCGCAACGGGGATCTGCTCTGCTTCTGGTTTTCCGGCAGCGCGGAGGGGCAATCCAACGTGGGGATCGTCTTCTCGCGCCTGGCGAAGGGGACGAGTACCTGGAGTGCGGCGCAACTGATCGACCGCGATCCCGCGGAGTCTTATCAAAACCCGGTGCCGTTCGAGTCGCCTGACGGCGCAATCTGGCTGCTTCACACACAGCAGAGCGCGGGCAAGGGGCAGGGGGATTCTCAGATCCTGAAGGTGCTGTCGCGGGACGGTGGGCGCACCTGGAGCAAACCCGGGGTGTTGTTTGACAAACGAGGCGCATACGATCGGCAGCCCATGGTGATGGGGGACAACGGCGAATGGATCTTGCCCATCTACTACTCCACGTCGGCCGGCATCACCAAGGGCGCACAAACCAACTACTCCGCGATTGAATCCAGCCGGGACTCGGGGAAGACGTGGCAGGAGACGCGGGTTCCGGAGTCGGAGGGGCTGGTGCAGATGAATGTCCTGAAGCTGAGGCGCGGAACATTCGTCGCATTCTTTCGCAGCCGGTATGCGGATCACATCTATAGATCGACATCCAATGACGGCATTCACTGGACGGCGCCGACCGCTACGGTGCTTCCGAACAATAACGCCTCCATCCAGGCCTACCCGTTGAAAGATGGCGACATTGTGATGGCGTTTGACAATACCCACGGACCGAATCCGAACAAGGTACCGCAAACCGGTCCTCGTGTTCCCCTGTCGCTGGCGATCTCGAAGGATGGAGGGGTGAGTTGGAGCGCCGTTCGGGACCTCGAGGTACCCGCATCTCAGGCGGGAAAGGACAAGGCGCCCGGTGCGGAAGTCATTCAATTGCCCAAAGGGCAGGAGTACAGCTATCCTTCCGTGCTCCAGTTGCCAGACGGCAAGATCGTAACCACGTACACCTATCGAAGACTGGCTATAAAGGCCGTGCTGGTGGATGAGAACTGGATCAAGCAGGGAGACACCCTAGGGGCGTATGGCGCGCGTGCAAGCCGGCCGGAGAAATCCAAGTAGATGCCAAAGGTGATCCTGATCATCGCGGACGACCTGACTGGAGCAGCGGACTCGGCGGTGGCGTTCGCCGAGCGCGGATTCAGCACAGAGGTCCTGATTGAGGCGATGCTGAGTGGCCATGGGGATGCAGATGTCATCGCGGTCACGACGGAAACGCGCGACGTGCAGGTCGACGAGCTGCCCGGCAAGTTCGATGTTCTCAGGTCGGGTGGAGAGGAGCGGTTGCTGCTCTTCAAGAAGATCGACTCCATGCTGCGTGGCAACACTTGCGCCGAGATCGAGCTGGCAACACAGATATTGCCGGATCATACGGTCATCATTTCGCCCGCCTATCCGAAGCTGGGACGCGTCTGCATCGCCGGGCAAATCCATTGGAGGGATGGAGCGGGAGAGGGCGTCATCGACCTGCGAGACAGATTGCACCGCCGTGGTATGCAGCCGATCTCATTGAGCGCAGGTGCCGACACAAGCTCTCTGGTTGAAGTGCTGAAGGGAGACGGGGAAAGCAAGCGCCTCTTTCTCCATGAGGCGACCACCAATGAGGATTTGCTAGCCCTGGCGGGCGCGGGCCGCAGCCTCGGTCGGCCGGTGCTCTGGATCGGTTCCGGCGGATTGGCACATGCGCTGGCCGAGCAGTTTCCCCGGCCGTCGACACAGGTAAGGCAGTTTGAACCGCGGGCAGGCACGGGGCTGTTGTTCGTAGGAAGCGATCATCCGGTGACGAAGGCGCAGGTGGAAATGCTCCGCGATGGGAGTTTGACGGACGTCTCAATGATTCAGGTCCGCCGCGGAGACGCAGGGGCCAGCGATATCCGTGCGGCGGTGCTCCGATGCGATCCCCAAAACATCAGCTTCATATTCATGACCGGGGGAGACACGGCGATGCAGGTTTGCAGGGCTCTTGGAGTGGCCTCATTGAAGATCGAATCGG
Source organism: Occallatibacter sp. (assembly GCA_036502905.1). Taxonomy (GTDB): domain Bacteria; phylum Acidobacteriota; class Terriglobia; order Terriglobales; family Acidobacteriaceae; genus Telmatobacter. The sequence goes on from DASXXV010000047.1 coordinate 2,989, forward strand.
AGTATGCGCCGGGCGTGCCGGTGGGGCGAATGCAGATGGGCCTGCTGGATGGAGTTGCCGCGGTGCTGAAGTCGGGGGGATTCGGAGAACCCGACTTGCTGCGTCGATTATGCGGTGAATTCCGCGCCCCAGGGAGAGTGAACGCATGACAAATGCTTCGCCGAAACCGACGATCGTGGTAACGCTGGGCGACCCTGCGGGAGTGGGCGCGGAAGTTACTCTCAAGGCGCTGGCCATTGCCGATGTGCGGGAACGCGCACGTTGGATCCTGCTGGGAGATGTGCAGGCGATCCGAGGCGCGGAGAGGGTTACGGGAATTCATCTCAGCGATCTGGGCGTGGAGTTCCGCGATATGCGGATGATTCCGGCGGAGGAGCCGGTGAGCTTTGGCGAGCTGCGGGCGGATTATGGCAGAGCGGCCGCGCGCTATGTGCACGACGCCACCCTGATGTGTCTTTCCGGCGAAGCGCATGCGATGGTAACCGCGCCTCTGAACAAGGAGGCAGTAACGCTCAGTGGACTCTCGTTCTCAGGCCATACGGAGTACATTGCGGAGTTATGCGGCGCCAAGGATTCACGGATGCTGCTGGCGGGAGTGAAGCTGAGCGTGGTGCATGTATCAACGCACACCAGCCTGCGGAACGCCTGCAATCTCGACACGGCGCGGATCATTCGCACCATCGAACTGGGGCATGAAGCGATGAAGCTGATGGGCTATGCCGAACCGCGGATCGCGGTATGCGGCCTGAATCCGCATGCCGGCGAGAACGGACTCTTCGGCACCGAGGACGCGGAGTTCATCCGGCCCGCGGTAGAAGCCTGCCAGGCCCGGGGCATTCGCTGTGAGGGGCCGGTGGCCCCCGATACCATCTTCTTCCGTGCCATTCGCGGCTCCCACGACCTGATTGTGGCCATGTATCACGACCAGGGACACATTCCGATGAAGCTGCTGGACTTTGAATCGACGGTGAATACTTCTCTCGGCATTCCCATCATTCGGACATCGGTCGATCACGGCACCGCCTTCGATATCGCGGGCAAGAATATCGCCGGGGAAGGCAATATGGCGGCAGCCATGAAGATGGCGGCGACCATGGCGGCCCACAAATTGGAAAGCAAAATGGGAACTCATGCGCCCGCTTGATGTTGTCATCATCTCCGGCTACATCGTTGCGCTGATCAGCATAGGCGTGTATTTCTCCCGCCGACAGCGGACGACGGAGGCGTATTTCATCGCGAGCCGCTCCATTCCCGGCTGGGCAATGGGGCTGTCGCTTCTGGCCACGATTATCACCAGCGTTACGTTTATTGCTTATCCGGGCTCGGCGTATTCGGGCAACTGGTCGTTGCTGGTACCGGGAATCATGTTCGTGATCCTGCTGTTGATCATCGGATTCGTAATTGTTCCCTTCTTCCGGCACGTGGTGCACATGAGCGCCTATGAGTATTTCGGCAAGCGGTTTGGAAGCGCGGTTCGCCTGTACTCCTCGTTGGCGTTTGCCGTCGGCCACTTCTCCAAGATGGGCTTTGTATTTTACCTTGTGGCTCTCACGCTTTCGAGTATGACCGGCGTACCGGTCGATCGAGTCATCTGGTTTACCGCGCTTGTCACCATCACCTACACGCTGGTGGGCGGGGTTGAGGCGGTGGTGTGGAGCGATGTGATCCAGGGCTTTGTTCTCTGGATTGGAATTGCGGTGTCCCTTGGGTATCTTCTCTTCTTGCCAAAGCAGGGACCGGGCGCCATGCTGGCCGATGCGTGGAACCATGGAAAGCTAAGCCTGGGAAGCACCGCGCTTCGACTCGATCAGCCAACCATCAT
>DASXXV010000048.1:0-15457 GCA_036502905.1 Occallatibacter sp.
GAACGGCCACATATACTTGGGCCATGCTGGAGACACGACTCGCAGTAGAAGAGGATGCGGCGCTGATCGCATCCCATCGCTGCGCCATGTTCGCCACAATGGGCAGGGCGGAACAATCAGTTCTCGACGACGTACGCCGCGCCTCCGAGCCCTGGACGGCCCGCATGATGCGGGAAGGCAAGTACCTCGGATGGATCACTACGGACGACGGCCGCCCGATCGCCTCGGCAGGCATGCTCATCCTGGACTGGCCTCCGCACCCCTTCGATCCAACGGGTGAGAGGCGAGCGTATCTGCTCAATGTATTTGTCGACGCTGACTATCGTCGCCGGGGGCTTGCCCGCACGCTCCTGGAACTCTGTCTGGCAGAAGCGCGCCGCCGCGACATCCGGGTCGTTTCTCTGCACGCGTCGGACGAGGGCCGGGCACTATATAGATCGCTGGGGTTTCATCCTTCCAACGAAATGATGCTGGCAGATGCCAAACCCAAAATCTGACCACGGCCTCAGCCAGGTTGTATACTCGGCGAGTTATGCAAGTGTTTGCGATTCTTCCCGCGGCAGGGCTGGGGACACGGATGGCCGGGCCGCAACCAAAACAGTTCCTTTCTCTCGACGGCGTGCCGATTCTGATTCACTCGCTTCGGGCGTTTGCCGAAGTGCGGCGAATTTCGTCGATCTGGGTGGCAGCACGGAAACCGGAAATGGAGCGCGTCCAGGCGCAGATAGCCGATTACGGGTTTTCCTCGCGCGTGCAGGTGGTGGAAGGCGGAGACAACCGCCAGGAATCCGTCGCCCACGCCTTATCCGCGCTGCCCGCCGAAGCGGACGATATCGTGCTGGTCCACGATGCCGTCCGTCCACTGATCGACGCCGCAACCATCGAGCGCACCATCGATGGGGTGGTTGAGCATGGGGCGGCGATCGTGGGGCTGCCCGCGGTGGACACCATCAAGCAGGTGGAGCGCACCGCGCATGGCGCCCTCATCACTTCAACCATACCGCGCGAATTCATCGTGCTGGCGCAGACCCCGCAGGGATTCCGCTATGGCCTGCTTCAGAGTGCGTTTGATGAAGCTATCGCCGACGGATTTGTGGGCACGGATGAAGCCTCGGTGGTGGAGCGCGCCGGGCAACCAGTGGCGGTGGTGCCGGGATCCGCGATCAACATTAAGATCACACAGCCGGGAGACCTGGAGCTTGCCGAGTTCTATCTGCGACAACGCACCCCCGCCGGAGCACGCAATCTGGGGTAAGCCCGATGTGGGTAAAGCCCCAATCTTTGGGGTAAGCTGATCAGGTACAGGCAAATCGACGAATGGATACACGGATCGGATTCGGCTGGGACTCTCATGCGTTCAAGGCGGGCGTCCCACTGCGTATCGGCGGGATGACCATCCAACACCCCCAGGGCCTGGCCGGCCACTCCGATGGTGACGTGCTGCTGCATGCCATCACGGACGCGCTGCTGGGCTCGATCGCGGCCGGTGACATCGGTACATTCTTCCCTCCCGGTGATGCGAGGTGGAAAGATGCCGACTCCGCCATCTTCATCAGGCTCGCCCTCGATGAGCTGAAAAACGCCGGCTACCAGATCGTAAATCTCGACTGCACGCTCATCCTGAACGCGCCTAAGATTGCCCCGATTGCCGGCGAGATGCGCGTGCGGGTGGCCGAGTTGCTGGAAATCGATATGGACCAGGTCAGCATCAAGGCCAAGACACCCGAGGGGCTGGGCCTGGACCACGTGGCCCAGTGCCACGCCGTCGCCCTGGTGGAGCGTGCCCTGGACGACGAAGATCTGAAAAGCATGAGCGAGGTGATCGAAAGCCAGCGCCAGCTCGAGGACGTGGTGGACGATCTGCTCGCTTCGGTGCACGGCGTCCCCAGAAAGAAGATTGCGCCGATGTACGACACCGAGGACATCACGTAGGGGCAGTGGTCAGGGATCAGGGGTCAGTCATCACTCGTCGGCGCGAGCACCAACGGTTTGCCGGGATGCATGTAATGCTCCATAGTGAGTGATGGGCCGCTGCGCGACGAACGCTTCTTCCGGTAGTCTCTATTTCAGTCGGGCCCGCCGAATTCGAGTCGATTCTTCACCTCGCTGAATCTCGCCCACAGCACAAATTCACCGGAGGCAATGGATGATCCTGCGATGCTCTGCTCGTCGTGTACTCGCGTTCCTTTGCATGGCGCCGCTGCTGGCGTGGTGTGAGAGCCCCGACTGGCGCACGCCCGCTGAGATGAGCGCGTACCGGACTACGCCTGATTATGCCGAGACGATGGCCTATCTCGAGCGGATCGCGGCGGCGTCCAACCAGGTGCGTATCGAGAACTTCGGCAAGACGGGCGAGGGCCGGGATCTGAAGATCGTGATCGCGTCCAAAGACGGGGTGTTCGATCCGGCTGCGATTCATGCCTCGGGCCGCGCCATTCTACTGGTGCAAAACGCCATCCACGCCGGCGAAATGGATGGCAAAGACTCGTGCCTGGCGCTGCTGCGGGACATCGTGATCACCAAAAGCCGGGCAGCGCTGCTGGAGCATGTCGTGTTTGTATTTATCCCGGTGTACAACATCGACGGACACGAGCGGCGGTCGGCGTACAACCGCATCAACCAGAACGGGCCCGAGATGGTGGGATGGCGCGGCAATGGGACCAACAACAATCTGAATCGCGATTACATGAAGGCCGACGCGCCGGAGACCCGCGCACTGCTGAAGATGTTTCACCGCTGGATGCCGGACTTTTTTGTCGACGATCACGTGACGGACGGCGCGGACTTTCAATACGACGTAACGTTCTACGCCGACTCCACTCCCGACGTTTCGCCCGGTATCGCGCGCTGGCTGCGCGACGAGGTGACGCCGGAGCTGGAGCGGAGAGTCAATGCCGCGGGACATCTGGCGTTCCCATCCCTCATCGATCTCAAGGACGAAACCGATCCGGGCAAGGGCCTGGTCGCGTTGAGTAATCCTCCGCGCTTTTCCACAGGGCAGATGATCCTGGAGAACCGCCCGGGGCTGCTGGTGGAAATTCATATGCTCAAGAACTACATCACGCGCGTGACGGGCAATTACGAGATTCTGCGCGCTGTTCTGGAAGTCCTGAATCGCGACGCGACAAAGGTGATCGGATTGAACAAGGAGGCAGACGCGTCGGCGGCGCAGCTGGGCACACATCCACTCTCTAACCAGAAGTTCCCGCTTGCGCTGGCAACGGACAACGAATCGACGCCGGTGGTATTTCACGGCTACCAGTTCACGCGAGCGCTGAGCGAAGTTTCGGGCACGATGTGGATCAGCTACACGCACGAGCCAGTAAACTTGACCTTGCCGCTCATCGCCGAAATGAAGGTATCGGCGGCCACAACTCCGCCCGCCGCCTATATCATCCCGCCGCAATGGGCGCATGTGATCGAAGTGCTCGCCGCGCACGATGTTCGGATGCAACGCACCACGGCCGCATGGACCGGCAACGTGGAGCGCTACCGCTGCAGTGGAATGGAGTGGCAGGGGCATCCCTTTGAAGGCCGGCATCCGATCTTCGCCGGTGAAGGTGCGGGCGCCGAGCCGGGGCGCTTCGGTCAATGCGCGCTGGCGACTGAAGAGATGACGTTTGCCGCGGGTTCCGTGGTCGTGCCGCTCACTCAGCGTCTCTCCAAGGTCGCAATTCACTGGTTGGAGCCGGAGGCGCCCGACTCTGCCGTACGATGGGGATTGTTCGACTCTGTTTTTGAACAGCGCGAGTATGGGGAATCTTACGTGCTTGAAAAGCTGGCCCGCGAGAACCTGACCAAGGACCCGGCGCTCAAGGCTGAGTTCGAGCGGCGGATTCAGGCCGATGCGCGTTTTGCTGCCAGCCCCTGGGCGCGGCTGGAGTTCTTCTATGACCGCTCGCCGTGGGGTCTGGCGAATCGCGTCGGCGAATACCCAGTTGGCCGGCTGCTTTCCCTTGACGGCTTGCCGATTGAGTGACGAACGCGCGCGCGGCAACCACTTTCCAGTTGCCTATTCCCAAGGTTCGCCTTAACGTGACGGTGAGTTCCTTACCTCATCGCCGGAGCGTACCGAATGCACCTTGCCTTGTTTCTGCAAAACCAATTGTCCCAGGAACAGATCCAGAAGCTCGTGTTTGCAATGATGGCGTTCATCCCGATCCTGGTCCTGATCGGCATTGCTATTGTTCTTATCCCCGCGTGGTTCATCTGCAAGAAGGCCGGCTTTTCCCCCTGGCTCTCGCTGCTGTGCCTCATTCCTTCCTTGGGCACGCTGGTTCTGCTCTACGTCCTGGCATTTGCGGACTGGAAAGTGGCGCCCATCGCACCCCAATCTTACGTGCCCCAACCGCCGTATCCGCCGCCGCCGCCGAATCCCCCGCTCGCCTAGGAGAAGGATCTGTCTCGCGCCCTGGCGATTAAGAAGGCGCCGAACAGGCGCGGTACCCGTTATACGCGAGCCCTGATTGATTTAGCATCGAAGTAGACTCGATTTCGACGATGCTTCAAGATTCTTCGAATACTGCCGCGTCCCTGCGGGTTCGTTTTGCGCCTTCGCCCACCGGATTTCTGCACGTCGGGAGCGCCCGGACCTTCATTTTCAATTGGCTCTTTGCCCGCCACAACCAGGGCACCATGGTGCTGCGCCTGGACGATACGGACGTCGAGCGCAATACCGAAGCCAGTGTCCAGTCGATTTTTGAGGGGCTGCGCTGGCTGGGCCTGAACTGGGACGAGGAGTACCAGCAGTCGGAACGATTGGCCCTACACCGGAACGCTGCGGAAGCTATTTTCTCCAAGGGGCTAGCGTACCGGGATTTCACGCCGGCGCACGCGGCGGAGGGCGAGGCGTCCCAGGGAGCCTCCTCCCTGCAGGGAGCTTGGTTGTTCAACCCGGGAATGCGGGAACTCTCGCGCGAGGAGAGCGACCGGAGGGCTGCGGGTGGCGAGCCCTTCGCTTTGCGCTACCGGGTGCCGCGCAGCGACGGGCGGATTCTGCGGTTTGTGGATGGCGTCTACGGCACGCAGACCAAGGCGGCTGACGAGGTGGAGGACTTCGCCCTCCTGCGGTCAGACGGAATGCCGACATATCACCTGGCCTCGTGCGTGGACGATGCCGATCTCCGTATCAGCCACATTATCCGCGGGCAGGATCACCTGACCAACACCTTCAAGCACCTGCTCATTTTTGAGAGCCTTGGAGTCGATGCGCCCCGTTTTGCGCATCTGCCGCTGCTGGTCGCGCCCGACGGCACGAAGCTGTCCAAGCGCAAGCACGGTCCAGTGGTCAGCGTCACGACCTATCGGGACGCGGGTTTTTTGCCGCAGGCGTTCGTGAATTTTTTATGCCTGCTGGGCTGGTCGCCGAAGAACGACCGTGAGTTCCTTACGCTGAGCGAGCTCACTTCCCTCTTCTCGCTTGAGGGCGTCAATCGCGCCAACGCGGTGGTCAACTTTAATGAGAATGATCCGTTCGACCCCAAGGCAGTGTGGCTTAACGCCGAGCACATCCGCGCACTGCCGGTTGAGGAGCTGAGCGGCGAGCTCCAACCCTTTTTCGAACAGGCCGGGCTTCAGGCCTTGCCCAAGAAAGTCGCCGCAGTTACTCCGCTGATTCGGGAGCGCATAAAGCTGCTGCGCGAAGCGGTGACCGCGGCTGACTTTTTCTTTATTTCGGAGTTGCCTGCATACGACCCTGCGGAGCTGATTCCGCAGAAGGGCGATGCTACGCTGGCCGGGCGTATCCTCGCGCGGAGCATAGAGGTTCTCGGCGCCACACCATTCGATCACGATTCGCTGGAGAAAGCGTTCCGCGAGGCGGCCGGCTCGCTTGGGCTCAAACCCGGACCGATGTTCCAACCCGTTCGGGTGGCCGTGTGCGGGCGCAAGAATGCCCCGCCTCTTTTTGAAACGATGGCCGTTCTGGGCCGCGAAGTCTGTCTCGAGCGCATCCGCAAGGCCGAAACGTTGCTCAAAACGCTCAGTCCGCCGCCATTCATGGAACAATAAAGACATGGCCACCACGATCAACGCCGACAGGGAAAGCCCGGAGGCTCGGCCCCAATCGAACTTCCTTCGCGACATCATTGCCGAGGACGTGCGCACCAGGAAATATGGCGATGCGGCCGTTCAGACGCGTTTTCCACCGGAGCCCAACGGGTACTTGCATATCGGACACGCCAAGGCGATCTGCCTGGATTTCGGCCTGGCCGACGATTTCGGCGGCAAGACCAACCTGCGTTTCGACGACACCAATCCGGAGAAGGAAGAGCAGGAGTACGTCGACGCCATCCAGAAGGACGTGCGTTGGCTGGGCTTCGACTGGGAACGGCTGTGCTACGCATCCGACTACTTTGGCCAGCTCTTTGAATGGGCTTTGAAGCTCATTGGCGAGGGAAAGGCCTACGTGGATGACCTCTCGGCCGACGAGATCCGGCAGTACCGTGGCACGCTGAAGGAGCCGGGCAAGGACAGCCCTTACCGCAGCCGTTCCATCGAGGAGAACCTGGACCTCTTCGTGCGCATGAAGAAGGGCGAGTTCCCCGATGGCAGCCGCGTACTGCGGGCCAAGATCGACATGACATCGCCCAACCTGAACATGCGCGACCCGGTGATGTACCGCATCCTGCACGCGACGCACCACCGTACCGGCGACGATTGGTGCATCTACCCGATGTACGACTACGCGCACGGGCAGTCAGATTCCATTGAGAACGTGACACATTCGATGTGCACGCTGGAGTTCGCCGACCACCAGCCGCTCTACCGGTGGTATATCGAGCAACTAGGCATTTTTCCGTCGCAGCAGATCGAATTCGATCGGCTGAACCTGACCTACACGCTGCTGAGCAAGCGCAAGCTGCTTCAGCTGGTGCAGGAGGGGCGTGTCAGCGGATGGGACGATCCGCGCATGCCGACCTTGTCAGGCATCCGGCGGCGCGGCTTTTCGGCGGAAGCGATCCGCGCTTTCTGCGGTTCGATCGGAGCGACGCGGACAAACGGAACAACCGACATTGAAATGCTGGAGCACTTCCAGCGTGACGACCTGAACCGGCGCGCGGCGCGCGCCATGGCTGTGCTTCGCCCGTTGAAGATGATCATCGACAACTACCCCGAGGGCCAGGCGGAGTACGTGGAGGTGGCCAACAACCCGGAGGACCCGGCGGCCGGAACGCGGCAGGTACCGTTCTCGCGCGAGATCTACATCGAGCAAGACGATTTCCGCGAGGTGCCTCCTCCCAAGTACTACCGCCTTTCGCCGGGCAAAGAGGTCCGGCTGCGGAACGCCTACTTCGTGACGGCAAAGAGCGTGCTAAAAGACGCGGACGGCAATGTCGTGGAGGTGCACTGCACCTACGATCCGGCGAGTCGCGGCGGCAATTCGCCCGACGGCCGCAAGGTGAAGTCGACGATGCACTGGGTCTCGGCCGCGCACGCCATCTCCGCGGAGGTACGCCTGTACGACCGGCTGTTTACGAAGTCCGATCCCAGCGACCTGGAGGAAGGCCAGAGCTTCCTCGATATCCTCAACCCCAATTCGCTGGAGGTTGTCGACGGTGCAAAGCTGGAGCCCTCGCTTGCCAATGCCAAACTCGCGGATCGGTTCCAGTTCGAGCGGGTGGGCTACTTCTGCCTGGACCCCAATTCCACTCCGGGGAAGTTGGTGTTCAACCGCACCCTCGCGTTGAAGGATTCGTGGGCCAAGATCGAGAAGAAGGTGGGGGGGTAGAAGCGCTGATCCGACCACGCGGGTCACGTCAGCGCGGCGTTGCGGCCGGCGTGCCGAGGAACTTCGCGGCGACGCGGAGCGGGTTCAGGTAGGCGCCAAGTCAGTCGCGATGGGGCATCGCCTGGCGGCCGTCGCCGCGTTGCGGCGTGGCGAGTTGGAAGGTTCGCACGTGAAACATCTCACCGCCCGCTTGCCAAGGTCGGCCTGTGAAATGCAAGAATCGGCGTATGAAGGCTGAACTCTCCTTTGCTTCCCTTGCCCAAATTGAAACCGAACTTCTGGCCGTCGTGGCTGCAGACACGCAGACCGCCAAGGGCCCTGATGCGAAGCCCCAACCGGCGTTGCTGAGCGACGATGAAACCGTGAAGGCCGCGGCCGCGAATGTGCTGGCCAGTGGCGAGTTCAAAGCTGGGACAAATGAAACAGTGCTGCTGCATGCTCCCGCGGGGCTAAAGGCAAAACGCCTGTTGATCGTGGGTCTCGGCAAGGCGGCCAAAGGCACGGTCCACAGCGTGCGCAATGCCGCCGGAACCGCGGTGCGTTACATCAAGCCCCGCGGCCTCCGCGAACTGGTGTTCGCCCTGCCTGTCTCGGACGGCCTCTCCGCATCCGCGGGTGCCCGAGGCGCGGTGGAGGGAGCATTCGTCGGCGACTTCGACCCGGATACCTACAAGAGCGATCGCAAGGACCAGAGCGTGCGGTCGTTCACCCTGGCTGCTCCTGCCGGCGCCGATGAGTCCGCGCTGCGCGCCGCCTTCGAGGAAGGAGTAACCGTAGGCGAAAGTCAGAATTTTACGCGGTCGCTGGTCAACGAGCCTGGCAACGTACTGACGCCTACAGAGTTCGGCAAACGCGCCGCCGCCATGGCCCGGGAGACCGGCCTGCAGTGCGAAGTACACTCCACCGAGAAGCTGCACGAGTTGAAAATGGGCGCGTTCTGGAGCGTGGCACAAGGGTCGGCCGAGCCCCCGGCGCTGATCGTGGTGCGCTACGAACCTGAGGGCGTCACTGACGGGCCTGTATTGGGGCTGGTGGGCAAGGGCGTGACATTCGACACGGGCGGGATTTCGATCAAGCCCTCGGACAATATGGAGAAGATGAAGTACGACATGGCGGGCGGCGCTGCCATGCTGGGAGCCATGCGCGCCATCGGTCTGCTCAAGCCGAGGGTGCGCGTGATCGCGATTGTTTGTGCAACCGAGAACATGCCCGACGGCAAGGCGCAGAAGCCAGGAGACGTGCAGACCGCCATGTCGGGCAAGACTATCGAGATCATCAACACCGACGCCGAGGGCCGCCTGGTCCTGGCCGATGGGCTGAGCTACGCAAAGCAACTGGGCGCCACGCACTTGATCGACGCAGCTACGCTGACAGGAGCTGTTGCGGTGGCGCTCGGTATGGTGAACGCCGGAGTGTTCTCAAACAACGACGAAACATTTGAGAAATTTGCCGCGAGCCTCGAAACCTCCGGGGAGCGGTTCTGGCGTCTCCCGCTCGGGGAGGAATACGCCGACCTGATCAAGTCAGACATCGGTGATATCAAGAACACCGGTGGCCGCTATGGCGGGGCGATCACTGCGGCGGAGTTCCTGCGCGTCTTTGCGGAGGACACGCCGTGGATTCATCTGGACATAGCCGGCACAGCATGGATTGAAGACGCACGGCCATACATCGCCAAAGGGCCAAGCGGGATGGGTGTTCGATCGATCCTCGAGTGGGTGAGGAGCTACGGAGGGTAAGAAGCTTCCCGTATCCAGCCTGTAGCTCAGAATGTTCCTTATGGCAGTCTGTCTCGAATGCGGCGCCGTGTATGCGAAGGACACGGACGATTGTTCGCTTCGGTTCGAGGCGTTGCTGGCGCTCGACCACTCCCGCACCGAACCATGGGGCAGCCGCCATGGACTGGCTTTCTCGGCGTTCGCTTTGCAGCACCCCGACCGCTTTCCGCCGGACGTACCGGAACGAGCGTGGATCATGCTCTACAGCGTTTACATGCAGGGCAGTGACTACGTTCGCGTAACCGCAGCGCTGCGGCGGATGGGGAGGTTGAACCCGGAATGGGGCGTGCCCCCGCTTCCGGCCGGAAAGCCCGTTCCGCCATACGGAATCACAATCGCCGATCTCGGTTCCTTCCCTGCCGAAGGTTATCCCGAACAACTCGATCTCTGGTGCAAAGCGGCCCTGAACGGATGGCGTTCCGACATGGAAACGGGACAGCACACGTAAGCCCCGGGGGAAGGTGCCATTGCATTTTCAGCAGCTTCTGACGTTACATTGCCTCGGGACTTTCGATGCCGAGCCAACTCAGGACCGTAACGAGCTCGCGCAGGGCCACAGCGGCCGTGGCCAGGAGAAAAGTCTTTCGCGCCGGGTCTTCCTCAGTAAGGATGTGGTGATTGTGATAGAAGTTCGAGAACTCCTGCGCCAGCTGGAATGCGTGTTTTGCGAGGTAGGCCGGCTCTGACGTCGCGATGCACTGCTCAAGCACCATGCTGCGGCGCCCGGCGCGCAGCCACAAGGACCAGATATCCTCGTTCTCGTCGCCGCTGAGAAACTCTCCTATCCTGCCCGAGCCGCCGTCCAGTTCCGCCAACTTCACGAGTTCCACTTCGGGCGTCGTGTTTCCTTTGCGAAAGATGTTGCGGATACGCACGACCGCGTATTGCGCGTAAGGTCCGGTCTCACCCTCGAAGCTCAGCGCATCCTTAAAATCAAATGCGATGACGGAATTGCGCGTGAACTTGAGCATGAAGTACCGCAGGGCGCCGATGGCGATCTGTTCGGCGATCTTCTGGCGCTCGGCCTGGTCGCGGCTGGTCTGGCGCGCGTCCACTTCGGCGCGGGTGGCGGCGATGAGCCGGTCGATGAGGTCATCGGCCTTCACGCCGAAGCCTTTGCGCCCGCTGACTTCGATGTAAGGACGGGCCAGGTCCTCGGCCGCTACCTCGTAACCGAGATCGACCGCGCAGCGCGGCGTCAGGGCCACCATTTCGTAGCTGAAGTGGGTGTATCGATCGGCCTGTTCGGTGTAGCCCATGCCGCGAAGCGCCTGGATCACGTTGGCCTGCGGATCGGACTGGCGGGAATCGATGACGTTGTAAATGGCCTGCGCGCCGCCGAAGTGCGGATGGTTTTCCTCGCCCTGGACTGTCGATATCCAGCATTCATGCTGCGGGTACTTGATGAACGGCTCGTATCCGAAGTCACGGCCCAGCAGCCCGAATTTCCAGAGGTGGTAGGCGATGTCCTTGCCGACATAGGTCACAGTTCCGTTGGAGCGCACGATGACTTTCGCGTCTTCGTCGATTTCACCTTCAACACTCGCGGCCCCGGGACGTCGCATCACCCAGCAGCCCCTGTTCTTGCCCTCGGTCTCGAAATAAAGCACACTGGTTTTCTTCAACTGCTCGAAAGCTGCTTCCCAAAAGTGCAGGTGAAGGATCTCGCTTTCACGCGGGAGGAAGTCATACTCGATGTCGAGGCGCAGCATGGTCTCGAGATGGCGGCGCAGCACAGCGGTCGAGATCAGATCGGCAACCGCGGCAGTCTCGTTGCCTCCCGCCTCGATCTTGTGCAGCGTGTCATAGCGCAGTCGCTTGCGTGCTTCCTGTTCCTCGGCGGAGCCCTCTGTATACCACTGCGAGGTGCGCGCGTAGAGGTCCCAACAATAAAAATCTATGCGCAGACCCTTTTGCCTGAGCTCTTCGACGAGAGTACGCACCGCCTCCAGAGACTTGCCTTGTAAGTGGAGAAACCCCACGACCACATCGGCCACCTGCACACCGGTGTTGTCGATGTAGTTCTGGACATCGACTTTCTGGCCGGCGGCGCGCAGGAGACGCACAAAGGTGTCGCCGAGGATGGCGTTGCGCAGATGGCCGATGTGGGCGGCCTTGTTGGGATTGATGCTGGTATGCTCCACGAGCGAATGGCCCTGCGCGGGGGGCGGACTGCCGGAGCCAAAAGCAATGGCTCTGGCACCGGCGGAACGATCGAACCGTGCATTGATATATCCCGCGCCCGCTACTTCGAATCCATCGAAGCCTTCGACCGTCCCCAGCCCGGTCACGATCTCCTGCGCGATCACCTTGGGCGCCTTGCGCAGCTTGCGGGCCAGCTCGAAGGCGATGGGCGTGCCCAATTCGCCGAATTTCAGCTCCGGGGGAATGGAGATGGGAATGTTCTCAATCTCGAGTTGATATTTCTCCCCGAGCACGTTGCGGATGTGCGCGGCGAGCTTTTTCTGCAGATCCAGATACACGTCAGGGCGGCCTCAAAATCCTTGATTTTCAACGCGATTCTAACAGAGTGGGCGAATGTGGACGGTCGCCACCCGATGTTCCGCCCAATGCATCCGGACATCGCGTTACCCCGGTTGCGCTATCGCGTGCAGGCGTGCTCATTCTCCGGAGCGCCATCGCCGATAGACGGCATAGAGTCCGTTCGCCGGAATCACGATTCCGCCGTGGTTTATGGAAACGCTGGTTGGACAAAAGGAGAGCCGTCTTGCGTGGACTGGTTTGGATCCTGGCATTTGCCGGTTTTACTGTGTTTTCCGGTTGCGGCGCGAGCCGCAACGATCCCGGAATGCTTAACCCGCCCGACCCGCCCGCGACCGACAGCATCTCGGGAAGCGTCACCTACAAGGGCGCGCCGCTGGGCGGGGTGACAGTCACGCTGTGGATGACGAACACCAACTCGATCATTGCGACGGCTACCACCGACAGCAACGGAGCATACAGTTTCTCCGGTCTCAAGACCACCGGCAATGTTCCGGGGAAGTATCACCTTTGGGCAACCAAGGCGGGCTACGGTTTTGGCCCGTCGGTAGGCAGCGGCGCCAAGGCGATTCGCGCCGACCATACCGGCCAATTCATTCAGACCGAGGTTTTCGGCGTCCCCATTTACCTTACGGTGATCGATTACGTTGCGCTTCCGAACGCTTCGATGACAGGCGCAAACTTTCTGGCCTACGACGGCAGAAACCCGCTTGTGAGCCTTGCAGCCAGCGGACAGAGCGCTAGTTATGCCACGGGAGATGACGGCAGTCATCAAGACGACGGGATCACGTGGCCCACGCCGCGGTTCACGGACAACCTTGACGGTACCGTGACCGACGGCCTGACGGGGCTCACCTGGCTGAAGGATGCGAGCTGTCTCGCTCCCGCCGCCTGGTCCGCCGCATTGACCGATGTTAACGGGCTGGCCAGCGGAGCGTGCGGACTGGCAGATGGCTCGTCCGCCGGCCAATGGCGGCTCCCGAACCTGGTGGAATTGGAGAGCCTGATCGACGTTTCGGCGGCCAATCCCGCCATCCCGTCGGGGCACCCATTCGTGCGTGTTTCGAACGCGGTGTACTGGACGTCCACGAGCTATTTCGGCGGAGAAGAAGGATCGCCCAACGCGTGGGCCATCCGTATGGGAGACGGACAGTACGTCAATGACGGTGCGCTGAACGCGAAGTCCACCGCACTCAACGGTGTGTGGGCGGTGAAAGGGAGCAGCAGCGGACCCGCGAAACTGCAGGCCACGGGGTTATACGTGCCGTTCGAGAGCGGAGACGACGGAACCCTCGAATCCGGCGTCTGGCTGGTTTATCCGCGTTTTATGGAGAACAACGACGGCACGGTTTCCGACACAATGACCGGGCTGGTGTGGATGAAGGCTGCCAATTGCATTCATGATGATTGGGCCGGAGCAATAGACGCGGTGAAAGCACTGGCTAACGGGCAATGCGGACTAAGCGACGGTTCGGCACCCGGGGCGTGGCGCATGCCTAACCGGACAGAGATGCAGAGTCTCGCCGATCGCAATGAGAACAACGAGGCCGACTACCTCTCTTACACCTTCCGCAACCAGGACCAGTCCGTGTTCCAGCAGGCAATCTTCAATAATTTCATTCGGACTCAGTACTACTGGACCTCCAGCACCGATGCGGCTGACACGACCGAAGCATGGACCGTCTACAGTTGCGACTATGGCGTGTATGCGTTATCGAAGAATGCGGCCGGGTACACGTTGGCGGTGCGGCAACCTCGGTGATTAGTTTCGGATACCTGAATGGGATTGAACTCGGGGTCTCTCAACTGACGACAAAACAAGGACGTCGCGAACCTGTGGCACCCGGTTCTTCTATTTAGGCTTGGTTAACGGAGCACCGGCCACGTTCAGGTGGATACGATAGATGCTGCTGCTGGCGGTAATGTACAGGGTCTTGCGGTCAGGGCCGGCCCAGGCGACGTTGGCCGCCTTCTCAGAGATCAGAATCGTGCCCAGCGGCTTGCCTTCGGGCGAAAAGATCCACACGCCGCCCGGCCCCGTGCTGTAGATATTGCCCTCCTCGTCCACTTTCATGCCGTCGGGCGAGCCGGGGCGCTGATCGGACGTTGCATCGTAGAACAGCTTTGCGTCGGCCAGGCTGCCGTCCGGCTGAACGCGATAACGCATCCATATCTTCTTCGGCTCGGAGTTGTTGACGTAGAGATATTTCTCGTCGGGCGAGAACGCGATGCCGTTGGGGCGAGTCAGGTCCGTCACCAGCTGCTGCAATTCCCCGCGGGCCGGGGCGGCCCCGGGCTTCTGCTCGAGAGCGTGCGGAATGCGATACACGCCGTTCACCTTCAGTTCCTTCTCAGGATCGGTGTCCTTCTGCGTGCGCAGGCCGTACGGCGGATCGGTGAAATAGAGCGATCCGTCGGATTTGTAGACGAGATCGTTGGGGCTGTTGAGCTTTTTACCCTGAAAGGAATCGGCCAGGATAGTGATCTGCGCCTTGGGATCGAGCGATTCCAACCTGTAGATATCCCGCTGCGCGTGCCCGGCGACGGTGAGGCGCCCGTGCACGTCAAGGGTCATGCCGTTCGAGCCGGATTCGGGACCGCCGTAGGGTTCGGAACCTTTGTACCCGCTGGGCTGGAGAAAAATGCTCACGCCCGAGCCGGGTGTCCATTTGCGGATGGTGTCGCTGGGAATCTCGGCAAAGTACAGGCTGCCCTGCGCCCATACGGGGCCTTCCACCCACTTGAATCCATCGGCTACGCGCTCGAGCATGGCCCCCTTGGGAAGGATGCGGTCGACGGCTGGATCGAGGCGATCCAATTTGACCGGAGCGGAATCGAGAACGCCATCCGCCCCGCCGCTCGCGGCCCCCTCAGTCACCCAGGAAATCGAAACGCTCAAGACTGCAAAGGTAATACCTGTGAGAAGCCGAGAACTAGATGCCGCCTTCATTCCTTCCCTCCTGGTCAGCGCACGAGGCCTTTTGCCGCATGTCGGCGCCATCCATCAATATCGATAGGGCGTTGTACTGTCAAGGCAGCTCGTGTAGGGAAGCAGAAAAGCAGTCCTTCCGCTAAGCGAGAAGGTGGAGGAGTTGCAAGGGGCGCAGGCGCACGAAGGCGCTTCAGATAGAGCGTCTCCGAGGGATCAGGTGCGAAGGCCGATGACGAACGCCCGCAGACACAACTTCGCACCTGTCCAATCGGCGGACAGCAATACTTTTCGTTTTGATATTGCCCCGGGCGCAGAACGCCCCAAAAAGCGGACAACATGCTGAGAGAACGAACTGGCGTCGATCGAGTTTCCGATAGCAGGCTGCGGCCGCAAATCCCTGATTCGGCAAGACGCACTCAATCCATTCGGCCTGCGTGTTCAGGCTCGGAATCGATTCGTCAGGAGGCTTTCCCGCGCAGCAGTTGCTCGGCCCGGAACCAGTCATCGGCATCCTGC
>DASXXV010000049.1:0-21513 GCA_036502905.1 Occallatibacter sp.
CCGATTCGCACCTTTCGGACAACGGCGGGCTTTAAACCACCGCGGTCCTTCGACTTCGCTCCCCGCGGCGCCCTCTGCTTCAGGATGACAGCTTGAGAATCGGCCGGCGTTTAGGCCCGCCGATCGTCGACTCATGCTGTCTGCACGTACTGGCAATCACCCTGATGATTGAATTCCAACCGAGCCCTATCTGCCAGCACTGCGTTTGATCCATTACCCTAAAAGCGTTAGATATCGAGGGAACTTCACCATGACCGTCATCCGGCAGGAAGATTTCATCGCCAGCGTTGCGGGCGCGCTGCAGTACATCAGCTATTACCACCCGGTGGACTATATCCAGAGCTTGTCCAAAGCCTACGAAAAAGAAGAGTCGCCAGCCGCGAAAGATGCGATGGCGCAAATCCTGGTCAACAGTCGCATGTGCGCCGAAGGCCACCGGCCGATCTGTCAGGATACGGGCGTGGTCAATGTCTTCGTGAAGCTGGGGATGGATGTGCGCTTTGAAGGCCCGGATGGCGGGCCGCCTACGCTCGATCTGCAGGGCATGGCTGACGAAGGCGTGCGCCGCGCCTATCTCGATCCCGACAACACGCTGCGCGCCTCCATGCTGGCCGACCCGGCCGGGGCTCGCACGAACACGCGGGACAACACGCCTTCCGTAGTGAACGTGGAACTGGTGCGCGGCGACAAGGTCGAGATCACGGTGGCAGCCAAGGGCGGCGGCTCGGAAGCCAAAAGCAAGTTCGCCATGCTCAATCCTTCCGACTCGGTGGTGGACTGGGTGCTGAAGACCGTACCCACCATGGGCGCCGGCTGGTGCCCGCCCGGCATGCTGGGCATCGGAATCGGCGGAACCGCCGAAAAGGCCATGCTGATGGCCAAGCAATCCCTGATGGACCCCATCGATATCCAGGACCTGATCGAGCGCGGACCAAAGACTACCGCCGAAAAGCTGAGAGTGGAAATCTACGACAAGGTCAACAAGCTGGGCATCGGCGCGCAGGGACTGGGCGGCCTGACCACGGTTCTGGACGTGAAGGTGATGGATACCGCCTCGCACGCCGCCAACCTGCCCGTCGCCATGATTCCCAACTGCGCCGCCACGCGGCATGCGCACGTGGTGCTGGACGGATCCGGGGCGGCGTATCTCGATCCACCCAACCTGGACGACTGGCCGACCCTGACCTACGACGTTTCCAATGCGCGGCGCGTAAACCTCGACGCCGCCACGCGCGAGCAGGCGGCCACCTGGAAGCCGGGCGAAGTGCTGCTTCTGAATGGCAAACTCCTCACGGGCCGCGACGCCGCGCACAAACGCATGACCGACATGCTCAACCGCGGCGAAATGCTGCCCGTGGATTTTCGCAACCGGTTCATCTACTACGTGGGCCCGGTGGACCCGGTACGGGAGGAAGTGGTTGGGCCGGCAGGGCCCACCACGGCCACGCGCATGGACAAGTTCACCCGCCAGATGCTGGCCCAGACCGGTCTGCTGGGCATGGTGGGAAAGGCGGAACGCGGACCCGCCGCCATCGATGCCATTCGCGAGTTCGGCGCGGTTTACCTGATGGCTGTCGGCGGGGCGGCTTACCTGGTCTCCAAAGCAATTTATGGCTCGCGCCTGGTGGCGTTTGAAGACCTCGGAATGGAGGCCATCTACGAGTTCGATGTAAGGGACATGCCGGTCACCGTCGCGGTGGATTCCAAGGGCACCAGCGTGCACCAGACCGGCCCGGCGGAATGGCAAAAGAGGATCGCGGGAATTCCGATACTGCAGTGAACAGTGGACAGTGAACAGGGGGGCAGGCGATGTGCGAGGTCATACTCAAGCGATTTGAGCAGCCCGACGAAGTCAGGACTTTTGAGAAGGGGCGCTTCGAGATCGTGCGTATCGGCGGGATGACGATCGGGCGTGCCACCTACGAGCCCGGATGGAAGTGGTCGGTTCACGTCGGCCAGGCCCTGGGAAAGACCAGTTGCGACGTGGAGCACGTCGGGATGGTGGTGTCAGGCTCCGCTACGGCCGCCATGGACGACGGCCGCGTGTTTCTAATGAGTGCCGGGGATCTGTTCCATATCGAACCGGGCCACGACAGCTGGGTCGTGGGCGACGAGCCGTATGTCTCGCTCCACCTGATGGGCGCGGGCGATTATGCGGTGCAGAAGGACAGTGAAGCAGTGAATAAGTGAGGGAGTGAGCGAGCCAGTTCATTCACTCTTTCACTTCTTCACTGGTTAACTTTCCTTCACTGCTTTCCAAATCGGTATACAAAACCGCCCGTAAAGCCGAAGCTGTTCTGCAGGGTCGAGCCGAAGCCGGTACCCACGTACTCGCCGTTGAGGCGCAGGGAGAAGCCGGGGCTGACGTTGTATTCCCCGATCAGGCCGCCGTTGATGGCGTAGGTATTTCCATCGGGCCAAAGGCCCAGGGCCTTGCCTCCGAATCCATTGGTGTCGCCGGAAAAATTGCCCAGCGCCCAACCGCCCATGACCCGCCCGGAGATGGAGTACTTGGGCTGAAGGTAAAAGCGGTAGACCGGCCCGCCCATCACCATATAGGTGCTCACCGCAGGCCGGGTGATGCTGGAGAAGTTCACGTAGGTGAACGGCGATCCGTAGTAACCGCGCCCGCCGACAGTGACTCCCAGCCGCTCGCTGTAGAAACGGGTGAACTCAGCGTCCCACGAGTAGTAGGTGACGTGCTGCAGGTGGGGCCCGGGCTGAAATCTGAGATAGCCCATACCCACGTAGGTTTCAAAGAGATGGCTATAGGCATCGTGAATGGCCTGGGCGCGGCGCTGTTCACGGCGGGCGCGAACCCGGCCCTGCACGCTCACCTGCCCAGGGGTTTGAGCGGCCGGAGATTGCGCCCCCGGCGCCTGATTCTGGTCATCAAGCCTGTCGGGAATCGCATTTGCGCTCGAGCTTTCGGCGGATAACGTGTCCGGGACCTGGTTCGAACTCGAGCTTTGGGCCAATAAAACGTTCGCTGCGGGCAGGCAGAGCGCCAGCAAAAGAGCAAGACGGCGAAATAAGTACATCGGCTTCGGGTTTCCTCCACGGGAGTACGGAAGCACACCGGTTCCCATGCGCGCTGCTCCCACGGCGCACGCGCGCAGTCAGGCCAGCATCGATCGAAACCTGCGCGACAGCCATGCCGACAAACAGCAAAAGCCGTAAGCAGCGCTTCCCCCAATAGGTATTAAATCATCTGGAGGGAGGCTTAGGCGCGATCCGGCGGCAGCGGGTTTCAAATCCCCGACACATTTGGACCCTCTGCGACTGGAACCCGGCAGTCAACGCCGGGGTCCAGTCGCAAGGCAAATGCCAGGCTTATTTTCGAAACACGCTCTGTGCTTTAGACGCACATCCGGGCGGATGGATTGCGACACCGCTACTTGATACTGCCCAGATCGGTCGTCAGTTGATCCTTGTCGAATCCTGATGGCGCTCCCTTTTCGTTGAGCCAGTCCTCACCCAGAAGCGCGTACGACTCGTCGCAGTACTTCTTCCAGAAGGGTACGGTCATGGTCTTCAGCCCGCCCCAGGTAATGCAGGTGAAGGTGTTCTCGTCGTACTTGGGGACAAAGACGCAATGCCCGCCCCAGCTTCCCTTCTTGGCGTCGGCGCCGCCGTTGGAAACCACGTCCCATACGTCCTGGTTTTGCGCCGTGACGGGAAGGGCCAGGCCGATATATACCCCGCCGAATAGCGCGATGGACTGGCGAATCTGGACAAGGTCGGAAAACTTCGGGGCGGCGAACGCGAACAGATCGTGGCCGCCGAAGCCGTCATTGTGCCAGTTGTTCAAAACGTCCAGTTCGATACCGCCGTGGTCGGTGGTCGGATCCGCGGGACTATAGCCGTCCCACTTCTCGTAGTAACTCAGCACCGTGGAGTCGTCGCAGGTGGTTTCCTTGCCCAGACACGCGGACCACACCTGGACGGCGTGCGCCACGCCGGCAATGGTGCAGTCGCCAAGTTTGTCGTTCATCATGACGCCCCAGTCCAGGATGCCGCACGTCCAGTCTTTGGCCGGGGGCGGAGGGGGGAGAGTCGGTTTGAGATAGTTGCCCAGGGCCAGCGTGCGGCTGTCCGTCTTGATCGCCTTGCGGCCAAGCTTCATTTGCGAGTGATCTGCCATGTAAGGCTCCTTGCGCCTGAGGGATAGGAGTTGTAAGGGCCCGACCGCATCTTCGAAAGACGCACAACTTAGGGCGCTCAAGCGGGACCCTCGATCCTGTGGCTCCAGCCCGGCGCTCAAAACCTACCCGCGTCGCTTCCGAAATGCCGTAGGTTATGTGGCGTGGTGATAACAGTGCCAAATCCGTTTCAAGTTGTCCAGCAAAGTTTTTGTCAAAGGTACCTGGTTCCCGTCATCTCCACGTCACGGAATTCGTCATTCCTATGCAATAGGATTAAGTCACGGAGGCCAGTTGAGATGGGTCGTGTTCTGCTCGGGCTTGTGCTTGGAATCATTCTCGTTCCTCTGGTAGTGCTCCTTTATTTCAAGTTCGGGCGGGTTCCGGTGGCGGTGAACGACCCGCCATTCCCCGACGAGAACCTCGTCACCAGCGTTCCTCTCAATGCACGCATTGACCGGGAGATGGTGAAAAATCCGCCCGTCCAACCCAATGAAGAGACGTTCGTGGCGGGCGCTCATACTTACAGCGACAATTGCGCCGTCTGCCATGGGTTCCACAACAAGCCATCCGTGTTTGGGCTGCACATGTTTCCCACTGCTCCTCCGCTATGGGAGAAGCACCGTCGTGGAGACGTGGTGGGCGTAAGCGACGACCCTCCCGGCGAAACCTATTGGAAAGTGGCCAACGGCATCCGTTTGACGGGCATGCCGGCATACAAAGAGGTCCTCACCGAAACCCAGATGTGGCAGGTGAGCGTTCTGCTGGCCAATGCCGACAAGCCGCTGCCGCAGGCGGCGGTCGCCATTCTGAACGGGGAGACCTCGCCGGCTGCCCCGCTCCTCAATGAGCAGCCCGCGAAGAAGTGACCATACTCGCCCGCCATCGCGGTGTGAGTAAAATTGGAATCGGCACAGGAAGGAACCCGCCAATGAAGCTGTTCGCGCTGTTGCGGAAGGGGTTTGGCTTCCTGCTGATGAGCATGGGCGTTTCCCGGCCCACCGGAAAAAAGCCGCCCCCCCGTCCGGTTTCGAAACCGGGACCGTGAACGGAGGAACCGGCCATGCGTCGGGCCCTGGGATGTTGAGTCGTAGCGTTCCGGAAACATCCCTGAACCCCACATTCCCTGAAAAGGCTGCGCATCGCCGCGCGCCTCTCGCGAATCTTAATAGGGGGAGAAGGATCGAGGAGGCCGGAATGGCGGACAAGAAAAGCTTCTGGCGTGCGTTCCTGGACTTCTTCGTCCTTTTCAGCGGGATCTCCACTGCGTCCAACCTGTCCCGCACACGCGAGACCCCGGTTCGAGCGCGCGGCCTGTTCCTGTTCCGCAAGGCCAAAAAACCGGCCGGCGGCCAATGATCGCATTCCCCCGGCCGCGTTCCCTTTCCCCGCTCCCGGATCGCATTCTTCAAATTGCTAGAATGGGTGTATGCCGCTGACCCGCCAACAGGCTCTCGAGTACTTCAAATCCCCCGACCTGATCGGGCTGGGATTCGAGGCCGATGCGGTGCGCCGCCGTCTCCATCCGGAAGGCGTCGTCACCTACATCATCGACCGCAACATCAATTACACCAACTTCTGCACCGAATACTGCACGTTCTGCGCGTTCTATCGCCCCTTGAAAGGGCCGCGCGCCAGCGAAGGGTACATCCTCGATTTCGAGAAGATCTACGAAAAGATCGCGGAGACCGAGGAGATGGGTGGCACGGGCGTGCTCATGCAGGGCGGCATCCACCCCGACCTGAAGATCGATTGGTTCGAGCGGCTGTTCACCGGCATCAAGCAGCGCTTCCCCCGTATCTGGCTGCATTGTCTTTCGGCATCGGAGGTGCTGGCCATTGCCGAATACTCTGATCTTGACCTGCCCACCACCATCTCGCGGCTGCGGGACGCGGGCCTCGATTCCATTCCCGGGGGCGGAGCCGAGATCCTCGATGATGACGTCCGCAAGCGCATCGCGCGGCTGAAGTGCCGCACGGATGACTGGGTGGCGGTGCATCGCACGGCTCACCAGCTCGGCATGCGCACCACCGCGACCATGATGTTCGGCGTGGGCGAAACCTTCGATCAGCGCATCAACCACTTTGAGGTCGTGCGCCGGCTGCAGGAGGAGACCGGCGGATTCACCGCATTCATCCCCTGGAGCTTTCAGCCCGGGCACACGGCCCTGGGCGGACGCGGCTGGGACGAAGCGACTTCGGTCGAGTATCTGAAGGTGCTGGCCATCGCGCGGCTCTATCTCGACAACATCGAAAATGTGCAGGCCAGCTGGGTCACGCAAGGCCTGAAGGTGCTGGAGCTGGGATTGCATTTCGGCGGCAACGACGTGGGCTCGGTGATGCTGGAGGAAAACGTCGTGAAGGCCGCAGGCACGTCCAACTGCACCACCGAAGAAGAGCTGCGCCGCATCATCCGCGACGCCGGGTTCAAGCCCGTGCAGCGCGATACGCTGTATCGGACCATGTTTTTGAACTGATCCACCAGGGCGTGTTAACACGACTGGGTTGAGCAGCGTTGTGAGCGCAAATCGGTCCATACGCTGGCGCAGAGGCAAAGCGGTGCAGTACTCCGATCTCATCCGCTTGGATGCTGGCTCCATCGTGAAACGGCCGGGCGCTCCCCCTCACTATCTCCCTGAATTTCAGTCCTCGTGCTCGCGGAGGCAAGCCATGATTACTGCAAAATCGGGAGAACACAGCCCTCGCGTGGTCTTGATTCAAATCTTGCTCAATCGCGCCCGTACATCTCCTTTGCTGGAAGTTGATGGACGATTTGGCCCCAAAACCGAGCGCGCAGTTATCGCGTACCAACGCAATAATCCCGGCCTGCACCCCTCCGGCAAGGTTGATTCTGCCACTTGGATGAAGCTTCCCCGCGGGAACTCAGTGAACGTTGTCGATGTGGTCGATGTGGGAGATCCCGGCTTGGGCGCTTCAGTGGTAAAGGACCTCACCGCCGCGGGCGGAAAACCTATCGAGTTGGGGCTGATGTGCAACGGAGTTGGCCAAATGGTGACAAGTGCTTCCGCCCGCGCCGCCTTGGGCAGCGTGGGATTATTGCGGATCATTGGTCATGGAAATCTCGGCCAATGGCTCACAGTTTCTGTCGGCAATGTGGTCCACTCCAGCCCCGCCTGGCAGAAGGTTCTGGCAAGCGAAGATCATAGCTATGTGAGCGCTGATAACTTTGCCCAGCTTGCGCCGGTACTAGCTCCTCTCAAACGGCTCTTTGCGCCTTATGGGTCAGCCGAGCATGGCGGCTGTTCCCTCGGAGGTCGCGAACGAACCCGCAAGCTCCTGCATATGTTGGCCGATCTCTGGCAAGTACCAGTCACCGTTGGCGTGGGACTTCAATATTCAAATCTCCATTTCGACGGCAGAACATTCACCGCTTACCCGGGTTTCGGCACTTTGGAATCCTGGTCCCGCCAATTCCGGTTGGCTTCTTACTGACCCGAGCGCGAATTCGGCGCCTCAGGGGTGCATTTGTCCTCCGGCGGCCACTTCGATCCCATGTTTGAGTAGAGGAAGAATGGTCGCCAGGCTCTCCTCGGCGCCACGCTTGCTTCCTGGCAGATTCACGATCAAAGCACTTCCCCGCAAGCCGGCAACCGCGCGTGACAACCAGGCGAATTTATTAACGAGCGCACCCTGCGCGCGCATCGCCTCCGCCAGACCGGGCGCTTCGCGATCGATCACGCGACGCGTCGCTTCCGGCGTGCGGTCGCGCGGGCCCAGGCCGGTGCCGCCCGCAGTGAGCACGAGCGCCGCTCCGTGCTCACACAGCCGCAGGAGCTCCGCTTCGATGGCGTTTTCATCGTCGGGAAGCAGCCCGGTGACAACCTCCGCCTCCGGCCAATGTTGACGGAGAAGCGCCACCACGGCGGGGCCGGCGGTGTCGGTCATTTCGCCCCGCGAGCACCGATCGGAAATGGTGAGGACACCAAGGATCATGCGTTGATTGTAACGAGGCCGGAGATCGGTTGAGCATCGCTCCCAGGTCTCAGAATCGGGACCTGGGGCACCTGGCACGGTCTATTGTTTCCGCATGCCAGTTCACAAAAAGGGGACCTGGGTCACTGAGGATCGCGTAGAAAGATCCTTTGCTATTGCGCGGCGTTCGGCATCACCTGGATGGTATGCAGCCACTTCTCCACCAGCAGTGGCCATGCGGTCACCGGCTGCGAAGTGCGGCGCAGTCCGTAGCCGTGGCCGCCTTCGGCGTAGATGTGCAACTCGGCCGGGACTTTCGCGTTCTTCAATTGCAGAAAATAATTGGTCGCGTTCTCCACATGCACCGGATCGTCCTCGGCCTGCACGATGATCGTCGGCGGCGTTTCCGCGGTGGGCTTGATCTCCGGATTGGTGGCCATGTTCTGGTCCTGGAGCGCGAGATATCCGGGATAGATCACCACCGCGAAGTCGGGACGGCAGCTCAAATCATCGGCCCCATCCACGGGGTCGTACAGGCGCCTGTCGAAGTGGGTGCTCAAAGCCGCGGCGAGATGGCCGCCGGCCGAGAAGCCCAGCACGCCGACCCGTTTGGGATCGACGCCCCATTCATCGGCATGCTGGCGCACCAAGCCCACGGCCCGCTGCGCATCCTGCAGGGCAGCCGGACTCTTGGGGTACGGGCCTGAATCGGGGACGCGATACTTGAGAAGCACGCAGGCAAGCCCCGATGCGTTCAACCAGTCGCAGACTTCCGTGCCTTCCAGATCGATCGCCAGGATGTGATAGCCGCCTCCGGGAAAGACCACGATAGCGGGCACCGCGCCCTTGGCGTTGACCGGCTTGTAAACCGTCAGGGTTGGCGTGGACACGTTGCCCAGACGGATCAGCGGCTTTCCTGCAATCAGATTGTCCTTGGCCGTGGTGGTGTCCACTTCCGCCGGGCCGCTCGCCGGAGTATTGGCCCTCGGCGCGCCGTTGGGCCAGAGAGGCAACGTGGTGTGCCCCGGCGCAGGTTGCCACGCGGGCTGTTGGGCGCCCATTCCAAAGCAGAAAAGAACCATCACAAGCCAGACAAGGATGTGCTTCCGCACGCGTGTTGCCCTCCGAAATTTCCGACAGTCATTATTGCATTCGCTTCTTACGGCTGGGCGTCGGGGGGGATGAGCAGCGTGAGCATCTTTGAGGCGATCTCGATGCGGGCGGGCAAGTGGCCGAGGGCCTCGCCGTCGGCCTCGACGTAAACCCGGGCGGACGAACCGTTGGCCGGCATGCATTCAACGGTGTCGGCCTTGAGCAGTTCCACGTCCCTGGAAAACGAGTGCCTCTGTCCCAGCACAGCGAGAAGAAAACGCATATACCGGAAGCGGCTGCGCGTCTTGAAGGCAAGGAGACAAAGGTTATCGCTGTGCAGGGTGGCGCCCGGCGCAAGGGTGCCCAGAACGCCGCCAAAGGACCGCACCCGGACTGCCAGAATCTGCGAGGCTTCCACCACCTGCGGCCGGCCGTTTCCGTTACTCGCCAGCCTGACCTGGAACAGGGGAAAGGGATGACTGGCCCAGATACGGAACGCTTCCACAAGGTAGAGCAGGTAGCCCCACTTCTTTTTGCGGACAGGATCCATGCGGGCCATGAGCAGCGCGTCCGCACCGACGCCGGCCGCGACCGTGAAATACTGGGAGCGTTCCGCGCCATCGGCGGTTCGATACAGGATGCGCCCCACCGGAACCTGCACCGGGCGCGCGGTCAGCAGCTTTTGGATGGCCTTCGCGGGTGACTTGCTCAGGCCCAGGTTGGAAGCCAGCGCATTGGCGGTTCCCATGGGAACCACGCCTAGGGCAACCTCGGTTCCCACCAAGGCTTGGAGCACCTCGTGCACCGTGCCATCGCCGCCGCAGACGATGACGGAATCACACCCCCGCGCCACCGCCTCGCGAGCCAGGACCCTGCCGCTGCCGGGCCCATCGATGGTCAGGTGCTCCACCTCGATTCCCGCCGACTCGAATGCCTCTTTTGCGGCGCGAACGACGTCGTTGCGGCGGGATGAATACAGACCCGAAGCTGGATTGTCCACCAGGGCAACTCGGCGCATGACCGGCATGATTTCCGGCAATTCTTCCAAAGCAGACTTGTTGTCGAGCAATTTTCCCCCGAAATTCATTTGTTTGTCACATTCATTAGAACCCGAAAAGTGAGCACCGGATGTGCCGCGGGCCCACTTTCATCAAAATGTTTGTCCTGAGCTCGGAAAAGGATACCAGTGAACTCCGCGCGGCCATGAAACCATTTTTTCGCCGTCCAACCAATTCTCATGCGCCATTGCCCGTATTTGCGGGGATTCAATAGACCTGCCGGACCGTCGGAGCCGCGCCGTACCGCCGAACAACTTCGCGCTGTGCCGACGGCATCTATCTCACAGGTAGAAATAAGAAGTACATCTGATTACAGCTGTGCGTGCCCGGGGGTGAACGATGATTGTGCTGTTTCTCATTCCTGCTTTGGTTCTGTTGCTCGTCGCGGTCGCGCCCGCATGGCCCTACAGCAGGAATTGGGGCTACTATCCCAGCGGCGGCCTCGGCGCGATCCTGGTGCTAACGATTGTCCTGCTGTTTCTAAACCGCATTTGAACGTTTGCGCGCGTGCCGGGCAGCGCGCCGCTCGGAGATTCGAATTTGTATGCTGCTCGTACGATCGCGCTGCTCTTTTTCCTTATAACTTGTTCCCGCTCCGGCGTTGCGTATTCCGTGCTCACCCACGAAGAAGTTGTGGACCTCCTGTGGGCCTCCAACATCCGGCCTCTCATCGAGCATCGCTTTCCCGGTCTCACCGATGACCAGATCAAGGAAGCCCACGCTTACGCTTACGGCGGCTCGGTCATCCAGGACCTCGGCTACTATCCCTTCGGCAGCAAGCGTTTCAGCGATCTTCTGCACTACGTGCGCAGCGGTGATTTCGTCGCAGAAATGCTGCGCCAGAGCCAGGATCCCAAGGAGTATGCGTTCGCGCTCGGCGCCCTGGCGCACTACGTCTCCGATGTAGACGGGCATCCGGCGGTAAACCAGGCGGTTGCGCTTCGTTACCCCAAGCTGCGGGCCAGGTATGGCCCGTCCGTGAATTATGCGGAGGATAAGTCCGCCCATCTGAAGACCGAGTTCGGATTCGACACCTTGCAAGTGGCGAAGAATCGCTATGCCCCCACCCAGTACCACGACTTCATCGGGTTCGAAGTTTCCGAGCCGCTGCTGGAGCGAACCTTTCCCATCGTCTATGGAATGGATCTGAAAGAGGTGCTGCCCCACCAGGAACTGGCCATCGGCACCTACCGATGGGCAATCAGCCAGGTCATTCCGCAGATGACGAAGGTGGCGCTGGAATTGCACAAGAAGCAGTTGGCTTCCGAGTCGCCGAATTTTCAGAAGCGAAAATTTCTCTATCGCATTTCCCGCGCCGAGTACGAACGATCGTGGGGGACAAAATACGAGAGGCCCGGGTTCGGTACGCGCTTTTGGGCCGCGCTGTTGCGTCTCATGCCCAAGATCGGCCCGTTCAAGGGCCTGGACTTCAATGATCCGACCCAGCGCACCGAAGACCTGTACATCAAAAGCATCAACAAAACCTGCGACGATTACCGGCGCTACCTGGAACAGGTGAAGACAACTGTCCCGGCGTTGCAGGATCGCGATCTGGATACGGGCGAGATGACGCATCCGGCAGAATACCCGCTGGCCGACGACGCCTATGCGAAGCTGGTCACGCAATTGGCCGAGAAAAAGTTCACCATGACCACGCCCGAATTACGGCAAAACATTCTGGGCTTTTATTCCAATCTGTCGGCCCCGGTGAAAACCAAAAAAGACGAAGGCAAGTGGGAGAAGGTCCAGGAAGCCCTGAACGCATTGCGATCCGCTCCGCCCGCCGTGGCCAGTGGCTCTCAGCCGGCGCAATAGTTACCGCGAGCCGATCACGGTGCCCGTGCACTCGCCGAATCCAATGCGGGGCAAACCTTCGCGCTGTGCGTAGGCGCGAAACGTGACTCGATCTCCATCTTCGAGGAACCTGCGCACTTCCCCCGTGGCCAGTTTCAGCGGCTCCGCGCGGTGTTTCATCTCCAGCAGGCAGCCTTCCGATCCTTCTTCCGGACCCGAAATAGTGCCCGACGCAAGCAGGTCCCCGGTGCGCAGATTGCAGCCATTGCTGGAGTGATGCGTCACCAGTTGCGCGGCCGTCCAGTAGAGATCGCGCAGATTGCCGCGGGTAATCAGCGCCGGTTCGGTCCCCGCCTGGCGCATCCGCGCGGTTTGCAGATATACCTCAAGAGTCACGTCGAGCGAGGCGCAGCTTGCGCTGGGCGAGGAAAGGTACGGAAGCGGCTGCGGATCGCCGGCCGGGCGCTCCGCAGGCGCCACACGGTAGGGTGCGAGCGCCTCCATGGACACGATCCAGGGCGAGATGGTGGTGGCGAAGCTCTTGGCCAGGAAAGGGCCAAGCGGCTGATACTCCCAGGACTGGATGTCGCGCGCCGACCAGTCGTTCACCAGGCACAACCCAAAGATGTGCCGCTCGGCTTCCGCGATGGGAATAGGCTCGCCGAGCGGGTTTCCCTGCCCGATGAACAACCCCATCTCGAGTTCGTAATCCAGCGAGCGCGCCGGACCGAACTCCGGTTCGCCGGCGGAAGAAGCCTTCGTCTGGCCGCTCGGCCTGCGAATCTCCGCCCCGCTCAGAACGATCGACGACGCCCGGCCGTGATAACCGATGGGCACGTACTTGTAATTGGGCAGCAGCGGGTTATCGGGGCGAAACAGCTTGCCGACTCGCGTGGCATGGTGGATGGAGGCGTAAAAATCGGTGTAATCGCCGATCTGCACCGGCATCTGCATTTCCGCGTCGCTTATCGCCACCAGCATCAGTGCAAGCCGGTCTCGATGTTGCGAATCCTCGCCAAGCAGCGACTGGAGTTGCCGCCGCAGAGCCGAACAGGCCTGCGGTCCGAGAGCCATCAGCGGATTGAGTACCTGCGCCGTGCATGCGTCCACGATCTCGCTCGCGAGTTCTTTCAGCAGCCCTTCCGACGCGCATGCTCCCAGGTCGAGAATCCGGTCGCCGACCGCCACGCCGATGCTCTTGCGATGCGCATACCGAAATACCCCAAAGGGCAGGTTCTCGAGTGGAAAGCCGGCGGAAGACTCGTTCGCGGACGCGATCCAGCTCTTCAAAGCCATCCCAGCGCCTCCAGGTCACGGATTGGCTCTTCGAACGAACACGATCCAAAACGATGCCAGAAGTTTTTGCGGGTGTCGGCAAGTTGGTCCCGATTCCAGAGGAACGCTCGACAGGAGATGGCGTCAGGCGCGACACGCCATGCGTGCCGGTCCTCTTCTTCAAGGATGTGCAGAGCCTCGCCGCCGGCGCCGCCATGGTGCAGCAGGACAGCGGCGAAGGCAAAATTGAGAAACCCGTGCATCATGCCGACCGGGCTGTTGAGTTCATAAGTGAAGTGGTGGCGGGAGCGGATGGGGTGGTGCAGACCGCCGGTAGCTTTGAATGAAATGTGACGGGCGACGAGTTCCGCCAGCATAACCGCGGTTGCTTTGGACGAAGGAAAGGTTTCTGCGACCACGCCGCCCATGCGCAATTTAACGCGGGCGCCGGCGTCGGAGATGGCGCTGAGCAGGCTGGAGTCGGTCCAAGTGACAGGCACTTCGAAGTAGGCTTCGACGCCGCGCGGCACGCTCTCGATAAGGCTCTTGACATCCGCTGGCGAGGCGTACTTGAACTCGATGGCCTCGATGGACAGGCCGGCGGCGAGCAGCGAGGACAGCTGGCTCAAGTCAGGGTTGGGAGGGGCAAGCACGCTGACCCTCAGGTCGGCGAGGTCGTCGCCGGCGGTGGCGCGGAGCTCGTCGACGCGACTCAGATCGACGATGAACCGGCCCAGCATGTGTTCGTGCCTGCCCTCCCGGTAACGCAGGTAGTTCTGGACCGCGGGCCGCATGTCGAGGTTCGCGGGCGGGAAGAGGCCGGCATAGTCGATGAGACCCGCGAAGAGGATGTCGACGGCCGTCGCTGGTGTATGGAGCATAGGGCACCCCTTTCAGTTTCACTCCGGATTCGAGCATGGGAGGTGTTCCACCCTGCAAGCATGAAAATGCAATCCCTTGCAGAATGGAAGGGGTTCATCAGAAAAAATGAAAATAGCGGTGGCTTTTCGGCACAACCGCAAATCCTTCTGCTTCCCGTGGCAAGCCTGAGGGGGGAATCAGGGTGACATCCCGTGGTGGTGGCGACGTATTCTCTGAGCAGATCTTCTCCGCCCCTTGGATCATTTCTGGTGGTTTGATGGCGTGAACCGCTTCTTCAACCCCTGCCAGCATTCGAAGTATTCGTGCTGCAGAATACGCGTGTTCATGGCGAACTCCGTCGGCCGCACCACGAGTTGCGTTTCGAACATGAATGCCAGCGTGTTGGCAAGGTACTGCGGCTTGAGCTCCGCATTGGTGGCGCGCTCGAATGTCTCCGCATCCGGGCCGTGGCCGGCCATGCAGTTGTGCAGGCTGGCGCCCCCCGGCACGAATCCCTCCGCCTTCGCGTCATAGGCGCCGAACACCAGCCCCATGAACTCGTTCATCAGGTTGCGGTGGAACCACGGCGGGCGGAAGGTGTGCTCGGCTACCATCCATCGCGGCGGGAAGATCGCAAAATCGCAGTTAGCCGTGCCCGGGATTGCCGACGGCGCGCTCAGGACGGTGTAGATCGATGGATCGGGGTGATCGAAGGAAACCGTGTTGATGCAGTTGAACAGCGCCAGGTCGTACTTGCAGGGCGCGTAGTTGCCGTGCCAGGCCACGACGTCCAGGGGCGAATGATCGATGAACGCGGACCACAGGCGGCCCAGGAATTTCGCGGTGATGTGGAACTCGCCTTCGCGATCTTCATAGGCAGCAACCGGCGCTTTGAAGTCGCGCGGATTGGCCAGGCCATTGGCGCCGATGGGCCCCAGTTCCGGCAGGCGGAAGGGCAGGCCATAGTTCTCGCAGACGTATCCGCGAGCCTGCTTGTCCTCCAGCACCACGCGGAATTTCACCCCGCGCGGAATGAGGCAGATCTCGCCTGGCCGTACTTCGAGAATTCCGAGTTCCGTGTGAACGCGCAGAGCGCCGAGTTGCGGAACGATGAGCAGTTCCCCGTCGGCCGTGTAGAAAAAGCGGTCCTGCATCGAAGTGTTCGCGGCATAAAGATGGATCGCCACGCCCACCTGCATGGCCGGATCGCCGTTGCCCCCCAGAGTGACCATGCCATCGACGAAGTCGGCCGGCTCGGTCGGTATGGGCAGCGGGTCCCAGCGCAGCTGATTGGGAGTGGTCGGAACCTCGACGAATGGTCCGCTGCGAATCAGGCGCGAACCCATCTCCTCGTAAGGCCGATGGGTCACCGAGGGCCGGATGCGATAGGTCCAGGTGCGGCGATTGATCGCCCGCGGCGCCGTGAACGGCGTTCCGCTGAACTGCTCGGTGTACAACCCCAGCGGATGTTTCTGGGGCGCATTCTGTCCGACGGGCAAGGCGCCGGAGACCGCCTCGGTTGCGAATTCATTGCCAAATCCGGACTGATACGAAAGCTCGACCGAGGCCGATTCCGTATCAAAGAGTACCGCGCTCGACTCGCTGCTCTGCTTCATGCATCGCCTCGTAGATCTGATCGAAACTGTTCACCGCGAACAGCAGCTTTTGGAACTCATCCACCTTTACCGGAGTGCCGAGCACTTCGTCCAGCCTGAAATCGTGGACCGCGCAATGCCCTTCGATAACGTTCATGCACTCGCCATGGGAGCTGATGAGACCGCTGCCGTAGACCTTGATCTCGTTGTTCTGGCGTATGAGGCCGAATTCCACCGTGTACCAGAACAGGCGGCCCAGCTTTTCCAATACTTCCTGGTTCTCGATGGCCGCACAGACGCGCCCGTAGTGCTCGAGGAAATCGCCGAACACGCGGTGCGCATGCATCGGCACGTGGCCAAAAACGTCGTGGAAAATGTCCGGCTCGGGCGTGTACTCGAGCGACTCGCGGCTGCGCAGCCAGGTGGTTGTAGGGAAACGCCGCGCCGCCAGCATCTCAAAAAAGGCCGGCGCGGGCAGGAACCCGCTCACCGGGGTGGAGTTCCACCCGGTGCGCGGCTGCAGACGCGCGCTTACCGCCTTCAGATTGGGAAGGCGGTCGCGCTGCAGCCCGATGATCTGGAATCCGTCAAGATATTCCTTTGCCGCGTGCCGCTCAACTTCGGGAAGCACGCGCCTGAGAAGTTCCTTCCAGACTCCGTGCTGCTCATCGCTGTAGGCCTCGTAGTCCTGTTGAATCAGATACGAGGCCGCATGGGACAGTGTTGCCGTAGCCATAACTGAAACTCCATCCTCGGGACGTCGCCGGGAACCGGGAAATGCGATCTACAGGTTGCCGCGCTCGCCCTGTTCGCGCTCGATGGCTTCGAACAGAGCTTTGAAGTTGCCTTTGCCGAAGCTGCGGCTTCCCTTGCGCTGGATAATCTCAAAGAACAAGGTGGGCCGGTCTTCGACCGGACGGGTGAAGATCTGCAGCATGTAGCCCTCATCGTCGCGGTCCACCAGGATGCCGAGTTGTTCCAGTTCCTCCAGCGGTTCATCGATGGCGCCCACCCTCTGCTGCAATTCCGTGTAATAGGTGTGGGGGATGTGCAGGAACTCCACTCCCTGGTCGTGCAGCCTGGTGACGGTATGCAGAATGTCGTTGGTCGCCAGCGCGATGTGCTGCACTCCGGGTCCGGGATAGAAGTCCAGATACTCTTCCACCTGCGACTTCTTCTTGCCTTCGGCGGGTTCGTTGATGGGGAACTTCACATAACCGTTGCCGTTGGCCATTACCTTCGACATCAGCGCCGAGTATTCAGTGGAGATGTCCTTGTCGTCGAAATGCTGGTACAGCCGGAAGCCCATCACCCGGGCATAGAAGTCGACCCACTTGTCCATCTCGTGCCAGCCTACGTTGCCCACCATGTGGTCGATATGCAGCAGGCCCGTGGGGCGCGCCACGTGATCCTGTTCAACAGGACGGAAGCCGGGAAGAAAAGGGCCGGCGTACGCGTCGCGTTCGACGAAGGTGTGAATGGTGTCGCCGTAAGCGCGAATGCTGGACATCACCACCCGGCCGTACTCATCGGAACGCTCCCCGGGCTCAGCCGCGCTGATGGCGCCGCGCGCGGTGGTTTCTCGCCAGGCCTGGCGTGCGTCGTTCACCCAGAGCGCGATCACGCGCACCCCGTCTCCGTGACGATGGATGTGCTCCGCAATGGGATCGCCTGGCCGCAACGGCGTAGTCAGCACAAAGCGAATTTTGCCTTGCTGCACCACGTAGGAAGCGCGGTCACGCAACCCGGTTTCCGGGCCGGCGTACGCCACCAGTGACATGCCGAATGCCGCCCGGTAGAAGTAGGCTGCCTGGCGCGCATTGCCGACATAAAACTCCACGTGATCGGTGCCGCGGAGAGGAAGAAAGTCGCGCTGTTCGCCGCCTTCAGCGACGGCCTGAGACAGGGAGGATGCGGAGCCTGAACGGGGGAATGCGCTCATACCATCTCCTTTGATGCCGGAAGCCGAACCGGACGTTCGCGGGGAAGAAGTCTTCCGGCTAGCCGTTAGAATAAGTCCGCCAAAATGCAGGAGAGAATGGGATTTCGATGGAAATCACGTGCGCGAGCCTAATGCCGTTAGGCATAATGCGGAAAGCACTTAAGGATTGATGGGAAATGAGCCACAAGACATCGCCCCACACTATGGAGCTCGACGCCATCGCATGGAAGATCCTGGAAAATCTCCAGAATCAGGCCCGCATGTCGTTTGCGGAACTCGGACGAAAGGTGGGGCTTTCCACCCCTGCCGTCGCGGAGCGCGTTCATCGCCTCGAAGAAGCCGGCGTTATCACCGGGTACCACGCCTCCGTGGATATGGCGAAGCTGGGGGTCCCGATCCACGTGGTCATGCGGTTGACGATTCCAGGAGGCGATCTGCAGATCGGCCGCACCGTCTCGGCCATCAAGGAGCTTCCCGAAATTACCCGGTGTCACCGCATAACCGGCGACGAGTCCTTCGTGATCGAGGGGCACCTGGTGTCGGTGCGGCATCTCGAGGCGCTCATCGACAAGCTTTCCGCGTTCGGAGGGACGGCCACTTCCACCGTGCTGTCATCGCCCGTGGAGAGACGGGATTACTCCTTCAAGCAGATCGAGGCGTATGGCAAGTTCACTTAGCCGGCTTAGGGCCCTAGTAAGTCGGCGCGCCCTCGGTGCTGGCCAGTTCCCTGGGCGAAATTGGATGCTGCACCCCCGGGTAGCGGGTGAGGATGCCCGAGCTCAGGTCCGGCTGGACAAGCCACACCTGGCGATCGCTGTAATGCCGCACAAGGTCTTCGTTGTTGGTCCTGTCCATCTCGCGAGCCCAGATAACTTTCGACTTATCGATGTCCGGTGAGTTATAGACCCATTCGTCCACAGACCAGTGATTGGTTATGTCATATCTAACGAACACAAGGTGCTTTCCGGGTAAGTTTTCCAGCTGCTGCTGGACCTTTGCCCGTTCTGTTCCGAGATGCTCCGGTCCGTACCATAAGCCCATCCATTCCGACTCCGGGCGCTCCGAGGGCGCAACACCGAGAGGCTTGGCGGCCAGACGAATGCCCCCCATGATGACACAGACGCCCAGAGCCGCCCGCACCAGAGCCAGGCCCACAGGCCGTCCGCCCGGTTTCCAGACTCTGAGGTGGCGCATGCTCTGCAAACCGATGGCGTACATCACGCAGGTAAACACTGCCAGGTAGTGCGCCACAAGATAGATCTCGATGACCATGCCGACGCATAATACCGCCACGCATAGCACCAGAAACCGAATGCGCCGGTCGAGAAGAGTTCGGCGGATCATGATAAGCGGAATGAGCAGGGCGGGCCCGGCATAGAACTGCAGGGCCCCGAACACTTTGCCCAGAGTACGCGGAACGAATGTCGAGGCGTGATGGACCTCTCTGAATACCTTCATCTCCTGGCGCGTGTAGAAATCGCGCATCACCGCGTGACGATAAGCTGGTTCGGGCCGTTGCGATTGCCACACGTAGTAGGGAGTCACCGCGTACTGCGCCCGCTGGAGTGTATATGGCAGCGTCAGGGGACTGCCGAAGGACCTATAGTCGTAGTACGCCATCCATGAGCCGCCCACGACGACGAGAAGAAGCGGCAGCACCGCGGCACGCGCCAACATCATCGGCCGGGGTCGATGTTTCCCGAACAGAACCCATCGCCCCAGAACAACGGCTACTGGCACGCCGAGAAGGAACCCCTCGTATGGACGGCTGAGCATGGTTATCGAAATTCCGGCTGCCAGCCACCATCCATTGGCAAGCCGTCCCCTGGTGATACGCGGAAGCGATCCAAGTACAAGCGCGCCGCCCAGCGCGGCCACGCAGCCTGCCCCCGTGTACGTGTTGATCCAGTAGCTGAACAGCCCCAAGCGGAGAACGGCGATCATTGCCCCGGCGAATGCCCAGGTCTTCGGCAGCCACGCCTGCAACATCCAGCACAAGGCCGCGCACATCAATCCGTCCACGATCAGCAGCCCGAACCAGGGATGGCCCAGGAGCACTTTGCCCGCCGCAAGCAGCAACCCCTGTGCGGGGAAATACATTGAGCTGTACGTGGGGTACATGGTGATGTGCATGCTCTCGAAATGCGGCCACATCACCGGCGTAGGGTTTGTGATTCGGCCCGAAGCGAAGGTATCGGCCGCCAAAAGGAAACTGAAGTCATCCGGGTTGAAGGGCAAAGGAATCGGACACAAAGGCAGGATGGCGAGCCGGATGAGGACCACGGATAAACCTGCGACAAGGACGGCCAGCCGAGGGCGCATCGCGATCCGAGCAAACGCGCGTTCCGCTCGCGCGAAGTATTTCGTGCCTGTGCTAGGCCAGAAGCAAGCCGTGGTAAAGGCGACCAGGCATATGCAGTTTTCGAGGAGCGCCAGTTGGAGAGTGTGGTGCGGAGTGGCCTGTGTGATCATGTCAGCTTGTTGAATCGATGTATCGCGCCCCGCGAGTTGTTCCGTATCAGGTTTTTAAGGGATTCGCTTCCACTCGACAGTTTGTCGGCAGATGTCTACTCGAAAAGAAGGACGGGGCCTGATTCCTGTTGGCGTTAGCCCCAGGCAGTCTCCCGTCCTTCGTTTGCTTCCGTCGCGCGGCTGGTGCGGAGACAACCGGACTTGCTCAACTTACTTCCGCTTGACTCTCGCGAGTTAGTTACACACTTCTATATACTTCGGGGCCTGATTTCTTTATCTCCAGCCGCGTAACCGCGCAAACGTCTGGAGAGAACATGTAAAGGCATTCGTTCATCGATCCTCTCCCCCCGGCAAGGGAAGCGGATCGACGCTGCGATTACAGATCGCTCGTGAGAGTGGTGCCGAGTGTGGTGAAGCCGGTGTTGATAGCAGTGGCAAGGCTCTTCATTCCGAGGCAGCACGCCAGGGCGATCAGAGCGACGATCAGAGCATATTCAACCAAGTCCTGGCCTTCTTCCTGCGAGAGCAGGGCCTGGTACTTGATGTAGAGCTTCAGCAGAATGTCCTTCATTGTTGTTCCCCCAATTTATTTTTGTGCCGTACAAGACTGCACATGCCCTGACTTTGAGCAAGTGCCGTGCCAATCTGCGGCATGCCGTATGTTATTTACCAATAAGCCAGTTACAACAGCTCGCAGCAATGTGCAATGTATGTTACCTGTTAACGATCGTTTACAAGCGGACCGGAGTCACGATCAGGCCCGTACACACATATGCCACCGGCGGCCTTGATGCATTCGTGCGGTACTCCACACCGAAAGCACCTCGCGTGAGGGATGGGGAACACTGGTTGAAACGTGGCGGGATGATCCGTCCGGCGGATCCATGTGGGAGAGCCGGGGCATGCCGGCCGCCTCGCACTGCGCAGCTCACGGCAGTGCGCAGCCCATCGCGGTGGCAGCCCATGGCGGTGGCAGCCCACGGCGGTGGCAGCCCATGGCAGTGGCAGCCCATGGCAGTGGCAGATGAGCCGTCCACGGCGCAATGGCACAACCGTTTCCGGCGACGTGAAAGGAATTCGTGTACGGAATCCTCTCCGCTCCCCCGGGGGAGAGCAGAGAGAAGACGTCATCGCATTACAAGTCGCTTGTGAGCGTAGTGCCGAGCGTGGTGAAACCGGTGTTGATAGCTGTGGCCAGACTGTTCATTCCGACGCAGCACGCCAGAGCGATCAAGGCCACAATCAAGGCATACTCTACCAAGTCCTGGCCGTCCTCGTTGCTTAGAGAACTCCGGACCTGAATGTAGAACCGCAGCAACATTTCCTTCATTTTTCCGACCCCCAATTACT
>DASXXV010000050.1:0-84104 GCA_036502905.1 Occallatibacter sp.
AAACCAGCAGTGCACCGGCTGCCGCATGGGCGTTCGCCCCCAGACCTGGAATCAACTCCGCGAAGGCGAACTCCTCACCTGCGACAGCTGCTCCCGGCTTCTCTACTGGGACCCGGCCATCGCGGCCGCCCCCAAGGAGCCCCAGACCGAGCCCGTCAACTCCGCTCCGCCCGCCATCCCTAAACCACGCCGCGTCAGCTGACCTCCCACAATCCTACGTGCCCCATTCTCGCGACTCTTCACTGTAGCGAAGGTGGGAAACACAACAACCGGTGACCAGGACCATACTCGATTCCTGCCGCTGGGTGGAACCCACCCACCGTCGCTTGTTACCCTCAAATCAAGACCGCCACCTGGGAATCATCATCAGTGCAGAGAATCTGTGTAGACATGGACGAAGTGATGGCGGATACGCTCTCCGAGCACCTCCGCCGTTACAACGAGACCTTCGACGAAGCCCTCACCCCCGCCGACCTCGCGGGCAGAGGCCTATGGCAGGTGGCTCCGGAGGACCGCCAGCAAGAGGTGCGCGCCTTCCTTGATGCCGAAGATTTCTTCGAGGATCTGCCCCTCATGCCCGGCGCACAGGAAGTGCTCGAAGAGCTTTCCGGCCGCTTCGACATCTTCATCGCCACCCAGGCCATGACCGTGCCCAATTCCCTGGGACCCAAGTTCCGCTGGCTACAGCGCCACTTCCCGTTTATCTCACCCGCGAACTATGTATTCTGCGGCAACAAGTGCATCCTCCGCGCCGATTACCTGATCGACGATCTGCCGCGCAATCTGGACCGCTTTGAAGGCCAGGGTCTGCTCTTCACCGCGCCCCATAACCTCGTGGCCACGGGGTACACGCGGGTGGAGAACTGGCGCGAGGTGGCGGAGTATTTCGTCGGCCGGAGTGACTCCCGGAAGTGAGGTCGCGCATCAGCGGGTCGCCTGCGCCATCGCCAGCACCACCGCCGCATCCTGCGACTCGGCTTCGTAATACCCCACGAACCTCTGCGGCTCCGCTGCTTTGTACGGCTCCAGGTTATGCGCCCAGCGGAAGCCCACCGGCTGATACCAGAGCTCCGCTTCAATGTGGAACGGCCCGGCTGCGCCGCCGCTATCCACGGCATACCGCACCACGCTGCCCCTGTCATTGAAGTTGGGATCGTCGTGCGCTTCTCCCACCACCGCGATATCCGCTCCGGCGGTGCCCTTGTCGAATCCGCTGGGCAGCAGGCGATTGTCCTTCAGGTATCCCACCGCGGAGATCAGGCCGGTGGTCACGCGCCCCTCGGCATCTTTGAGGATCGGCTCGAAAATCTCCACCTGGTCGGGACGGGTGATCTCGGCGTAATGCGGCTCGAACTTGAGCGGATCCGCATCGTTATCGTTCCCCGCAATCGAGCCGTCCGCATGGAGATGCCCTGACTCGAATACGATCCGTCCATGCTGGTCGCGTACCGTCACGTGCAGCCACGCGCGCCGCGAAGGATAAGCCGTGGGCAATTTATGACCGGTGAGATTCACCACCCGGACCGCGAAGCGGATGGTCTTCCCGGTCGTCTCGATTGAATCGATGCTCACTGTCGCCGTGCTGTGCTCAAGGAATGCCCGGGTTCGCTCCGTCGCGTCGGTCAACTCCTGGGGCAGCGCCTGCACATCCAGCTCGGTGCGATGATCGTTCAGTATCCGCTCCAGCAGCACGTTGCCGCCCACAAATACGTGGCGGTGCATGCCCTGGCGCTCCGGCCCGAACACCGCCGCCACTTTCACCGGCTCGGCGACCTCCGGCATGTGACAGCCCTGGCACGTGTATTTCGCGGGATAGTCACTGTGCAGCCACTCCAGGTACGGCATCTGCTCGGGAAATGTGCCCAGTTCCTTGCCGCCAGCGCCGCGAGCCTTCGTGTAAAGCGTATGACAGCTTCCGCACAGCGCCGAGTCGCGAATATGTCCCGCCACCGTGGGCACAAATCCCTGCGTCGACGTGTACATGATGCGCTGGTGTCCTGGATCCACGACGAATGGCCCGAACTCCGGCCGCGATGCCTGCCCCCCGATCGTCGCGAACTTCACCTGTCCACTGAACGATTGCGCAGTACCCAGTCCAGTGGGCTCGATCTGGTGGCAGACGGAGCAGGAAACTCCGTCGGCCGCCTGCACATCGCTTGCCTGGTGGTGATCGTTCAGCGGCAGGTGCGCGAACACTTGCGCATCCTTGCCCTCGGACTCGGCGATGAAATGTGAAACCGGCATGTGACAGGTGGAGCACTCGTTCTGGATGGCCGCGCTCGACTCGGGGTGGTCGATCGTCTCGCGGCGTACGCTGCCCTGCCAATAGGGATCGCGCGCCGAGTTCGCCATCACGCTCGCGCGCCATTCGAAGCCGATTGAGATGTCCTCGCCGCCCTTCGTCTTGAGCCCGTTGTGGCACGCCACGCAGCGGTCGGAAGTACGGAACTCGTATCCGCCGTCGTGACTCGAAGCGCCATACCCGGTGATATTGGCACCCAGAAGGGCTGTCAGAATTGCGGCCCCGGGCACGACTTTCCGCAGGAGAGCCTTCATTTCCAGCCCTCCCAGAATTTACCGTCGGCCCAGTCCCAAAGCACGTAGAAATTCACCGTGGGTACTCGTCCGGCGGTATCGGTGAAGGGCTCGCGCACGCCCACGTCTACCCGGATGTGCTGCCGCCGGCTCAGCGTTACCTGCATCTCCGGCATTACGTCCCAATCGGTTTTTGCGCCGTCCTCCAGGTCGCGCGTGGCCAGGAACTCCACCATCGGCGACCACTGTCGCCCCAACATGTGGTTCTGCCCCAACGTCTGCCCGATGGCGGTGTAATAGAACAGGCTTTGCGGAGAAGCCCTGGTATCGTGCGGCAGGTCCGCGCCCATCTGGAACTGCACCCACGTGTTGCTCCGGAAAAGCTGGTCGAACGAAGCGAACGGCTCGAACACCGTGGTGCCGGCGCCGCCCAGCTTGGTGCTCCCGGTGGGCGGCAGTACCCCCGCCTGCAGGCTCAGAATCGAGCCGCTGCGCAGACTCGAGAACATCACGTGTTTCAATCCCAGCGTGATGTCGCCAATGTGATTCGCATAGCCGTGATCCAAATCCTGCACGTCCCAGGGCACATCCACCTCTATCTGGTCCCGGGTGCTGATCACCTGCTCGTGAATGGCGTGGATGGTGAAGCCGGGCGCGCCGCTGGCGTTCACATCGGTAGAGAGCACCAATTCGTCTTCAGGAAAGGCCTTCTCCGTCACCAGCGCGCGCGGCAGGTTGAGTTCGCCGCGCGGCCAGTGCGGGTTGGTGCAGAAGGTGCGCAGGTACGCCACCACGTCATCGATCTGGTCCGACGAGAGCACGCCGCTGAAGGACGGCATGATGGTCGAAAAGCCCAGCGACGGGCCGCCGTCCGTAATGATGGCTTTCCAGGTATAGTTCCCCTCGGGTGTGGTCTGGTCGCACCGGCTGAAATCAGGGAACGTGCCGGGCCGCTTGAATACCGTGCTGCTTTCCGGCGCGCCCTTGCCGTTCTCTCCGTGGCACGTCACGCACCCGTTGCGGTAGATGGCGCGGCCGTTGGCGGCATCTGGAGTTCGATGGTACTTCAACGTTTGCGCTAGCAGCGCAAGCGAACCAAGGCCCAGAGTTGCCAGCACGGAAATTGCGACAATCATTTGGCGGGCGCTGCTGAGCAAC
Source organism: Occallatibacter sp. (assembly GCA_036502905.1). Classification (GTDB taxonomy): domain Bacteria; phylum Acidobacteriota; class Terriglobia; order Terriglobales; family Acidobacteriaceae; genus Telmatobacter. Next base: position 3,694 of record DASXXV010000050.1, read on the forward strand.
GCAATGCTGGGTAACGCCATTCCTCTCCACGCCGGGCTGCATCAGACGCACTGCTCCGTTCAGCCCGTTGGCTGCCCGTCTTTTATTGGCGTAGATGCGGCAAGGCCCCGGGTTCGATGCATCAGGGAGTCGAATGTTGGTGGTTACAAATATCCGGACGAACACGTTTCGTGGCATCGCGAAGAATCCCGGCCGTGCACGAACCTACTGCTCCCGCAACGTCTGAATCGGATCGACGCGCGCGGCGCGGGACGCGGGCAAGCTGCTGGCGCCAACGCTCACCAGCAGCAGAAGGACGCTCATGGCGACGAACGACACCGGATCCAGGGGACGGATGCCGTACAGAATCCCCGACAGAAGCCGCGTGACCAGCGCGGGGTTCGTCCCCCCGTGAAAAGTCTTCGATTTCCGAGACCCATCGCGGCGCATTTCTCATGCTCCGGCGCGGGGCCGGTTCAGCGCTTTTCGCCGGAGGACGATGGAATCTGTGAAATGGAAAGCGGCCGCGCCATTGGAGCTCCCGGGATATGCCGTGGCGGTCCGGCGGCGGGGGCGGGCAGCGGCTGATGCATGGTCACGATCAACGCGGTCGCCGGTTTGGGGCCGGCGCAGTAGTAGGAGTGCGCGGTGCTCGAGTCGAAGTACACCGCATCCCCCGGGCCGAGCGTCGCCTCGTGTTCTCCATGACGCAGCCCGAGCTCGCCGTCGAGCACATAGAGAAATTCGTAGCCGGGATGCACGTGCGGCTTGGCTTCCTGATTTTGCGCGGCGGGCACGAATTCCGCAAAATAGGGATCCATGTGCCGGTCGGGCACCATGTATCCCAGGCTCTCGAAGAAGTAGCTGGGCTGTTCGACGCCGGTTTGCGGCAGCCGTACGCGGTCCTTCCGCCGGTGCACCCGGAAGATGGAGTGCGGTTCGCTTTCGAAAAAGTAGGAGAGGTCTTTGGAGAACACCATCGCGATGCGCGCCAGGTTGCGCAGCGTTGGCACCACCCGGCCGGTCTCAAGTTGTGAGAGAAAACTGGCGGACAGACCGGTGTGCTTTCCCAGTTCCACAAGCCCCATGGATTTCTTCAGGCGCAGGCGCTTGATTCGCTCGCCAATATGCTTCTCGGCGATAAACCGTTCCGTGGTCTCGTCGTCCACTTGCGACTTTTGCGTTTCCTCGCTGCGAACCGCCGCGCTGTCGGTCATTGCGCCTCCGGGAAAGATCTGATTGGCTTTCAATTGTTGCCAGCATCAAAATCTGTTCTCATGCTACTAAATGCACGGGTGCCCGGCAAGAGCAGAGACGATATCGCTGCGGGGTACAGGGGAGGAACTTACGCTCGACATGGAATCAACCGCCAATCCTGAACGCACGAAAAACTCTGCGCTGCGGCTCCTCATCAGCGGCGGATCGGGCATGCTCGGTTCGGCGCTGCGGGTGGCATTGACCCGAAGGGCCGCGGAGATCATTCAACTTGTGCGCCGTGAGCCGGCCAGCAGGGAAGAACTCCGCTGGGATCCCGCGGCGGCTTCGCCGGTCTCCGCGCCGCATGCGCTTCGCGGACTCGACGCCGCCATTCATCTTTCCGGCGCCAACCTCGCGGCGCGGCGGTGGACTCCGCAATATGTGCACGAAATCACGGCCAGCAGGGTGGATTCGACGCGCGCCCTGGCGCTCATGTTGGCCCGCATGAAGCCGCCGCCGCATTCGCTGCTGGCCGCCTCCGCCGTCGGCATCTACGGTGATCGAGGCGAGGAAATCCTGGATGAAAGTTCAAGCCCCGGTTCCGGTTTCCTGGCCGATCTTTGCCGTGCGTGGGAAGCGGCCGCCGACCCTGCCATGGAGGCGGGCATTCGGGTCGTACATCTTCGTTTCGGAGTGGTTCTCGATCGCCACGCCGGCGCGCTGGCGCAGATTCTACCCATCTTCCGGCTCGGTTTGGGAGGGAAGCTCGGCCCGGGAAATCAGTGGATGAGCTGGATCAGCCTGCCGGACCTGGTGGCGTCAATGCTCTTTGTACTCGATACTCCGTCACTGTCCGGTCCCGTCAACCTGGCCTCGCCCCAGCCGGTTACAAATGATGAATTCACCCAGGCGTTGGCGCGATCTCTGCGGCGTCCGGCGGTGCTTCCGGCTCCCTCGTTTGCTTTGCGGATCGTGCTCGGGCGCATGGCCGATGAAGCGCTGCTCGCAAGCACTCGAGTGATTCCGCGCAAGCTGCTTCAGGCGGGATTCCTCTTTGCGCACCCGTCGATCCAAGCAGCCCTTGCGGCTGCGATGGAGAGGTAGCAGGAGGCTACTTGAGGCCATGGTTATCGCGGCCTCGTTCCATGTCGCGATCCCTGATCCCCTGTCTTTTTACCTGCGCCCCGAGATCGTCTTCGGGCTTACCCCGGCCTTCTTGGCCGCGCGCTTGGTCGCGATGGCGTGCATCTCTTTTCCGATGTGCGACCGGTTGATTGCGATCTGCATGGCCATCATGATGATGTTGCCGGTGCCCCAGTAGAGGGCCAGGCCCGAGGCATACTGCCACAACGTGAAGCCGAAGATGGCGGGCATCATGATGGCCATCATGCGACGCTGGTTGGGATCCATGCCCGGGGAAGGAGTGATCAGCTGCGTGACCAGCATGGTCACGATGATGATGATGGGCAGGATGTGCAGCGGGTCCGGCGCCGCCAGATCGTGCAGCCACATCCAGTGCGCCTGGCGCAGCTCGACGGTGTTCTGGAGGACGCGGAAGTAAGCAAAGAACAGCGGCATCTGCAACAGCATCGGCAGGCAGCCGCCGTACATGTTGACCCCCTCGGTCTTGTAGAGCGCCATCATTTCGGTGTTCATCTCGGTGCGCTTGGGGTCGTTGATTTTCAGATGAGCGTATTTCTTCTTGAGCGCTTCCACCTTGGGCTGGATGCGCATCATCTTCAGCGAGCTCTTCATCATCATCAGCCGCGTGGGCAGCAGCAGCACATTGAAGAGCACGGTGAAGAGGATGATGTCCCAGCCCCAATTGGGGATCAGGTGCCGGTAAAGGAACCGCAGGGCAAGGAACAGCGGCTTGGCAATGACAGTGAGCCAGCCGAACTGGATGAGCGATTCGAGCGAGGGGCCGTCGTGTTTGCCGTCGGGGCCGGAGGCGCGGATGCCGGCCAGGATGTCCATTTGTTTCGGGCCTGCATAGAGGCGCAGGCGCGTATCGCCGCTGGTGTCGCCCATCGCGAGGCCCAGCACGTCAGCCGGTTTCTTTTCGCTGTTCGGATTGGATGGGTCGGTGGGCAGCTCGATGGCGTGATGCAGCGTCACCACCGTGGTCCGTTCCGGAACATCGGGCAGAAACGCCGCCGCGAAGTACAGATCCGCCGAAGCGGCGTAATCGTAATCGCCCTCGAGCGTGTTGTTGTTGCTGACCTTGTTTCCCGTTTCCGTATCCGCCCTGCCGGCTATGGACCATACGAATTGCGATGGCGTGCGTCCGATATTCGCAACCGCGTGGCCGCGCGTCTGCGATACGAACTCCTCCATATCGCCCAGGCCTGCGGGCCACTGCAACAGCGCACGCACCGGCTGTCCGTCACGCTTCACCTGCACTTCTGCTGCGATCACATATCCCGAGCCAAAGCGGAATGTCTTCACCACGTCCACGCCGTTGCGCGAATAGTGAAAGCTCAGGCCCGCCGGCGCAGTCAGGTTGCCGACGGCGGAAGCCTGGTAGAGCGCCTGGTTCAGCTCTGTCGTCAGGTTCTGATCGTAGGTGAACAGCGAGAGAGGAAATCCGAATCGCTGCGAAGCCTGCTCTTGCACCATGTCCAGCGGCTTGCCGGTGCTGTCGAAGTAGTGCTTCAGGACCCAGTGCTGTACCTGCGCGCCGCGATTGGAGAACGTGATGCGGTAATCGGCGTTTTCGACCGTGGTTTGTGTCTCGTTTGCAGCCACCGCAACGGGGGTCGCTCCCGCCGCCGGCGCCTTTCCGCCCGTGGTGGCGGGTGGGCCCGCGGGCCCCTGCGGGCTCGCGGCCTGTGATTCAGGGGATGCAGCTTGGGTCTGCGTCTGCTGGCTCGGTGTCGGCGGCTTGGGCTTGAAGAAGTATTGGAACCCGAAGAAAACGAGAATCGCCAGCAGGCCGAAATACAGCAGGGATTTGGAGTCGCCACCGCCGCCGCCGCCGCTGGGGCCGCCTCCCTGCGTTTGAAGATTTGGATTTTGATATTCGGGCAAAGGAAACGTCCTGTCTTGATGAGCGGCACGATAACAACGCCGCTTTGTCTATGGTAAAGGCTCGTGGGGAACCGGGCTGGAGACAACCGCCGGCGGCACCTGGTCGAGGCCTCCCTTGCTGAAGGGATGACAGCGCAGCAGGCGCCAGAGGGCCAGCGCCGATCCGCGCAAGGGGCCGTGATTCGAAATGGCGATCACCGCGTATTCCGAGCAGGTGGGCTGGAACCGGCATCCCCCCGGGCTCACGGCATGCACCGCCGGCGAAAGCCAGCGGCGATAAAAACCGAGAAGGGCGAGCAGCAAGCGGGTCATCATGCGGGTGTAACCAGCCGGGAACGCGACGCAAATCGCTCTGCATCCGCCCGCGCCTGTGTAAGGATACGCACGATCTCCGCTTCGAGTTTCGAAAATTCCATGGTCAGCACCGCCCTGCGGGGATGCAGGATCAAATCCGATTCCGCGGGCAGCAGATCGAGGTGGCGACGGAGCGCTTCGCGCATGCGGCGCTTGATGCGATTGCGTTCGTGCGCTTTCCCCAGCACTTTACCCGCAGTGAGGCCCACCCTTGCCGACAGCGGTTCAATCCGGGCCTTTTGCTCATCAATCAGAGCGCCCGGCTGCCGCGGTGCAAGTGCCAGAAACCAACTCATCGAAGCGGATTGCCGTTTGCGGCTGACGGCGTAGGCGCGCTCATAATCAGAATGCTTCCGCAGACGCAACCCCGCCAGTGATTGCTTGGTCGACCTGCCCTTCCCGGTATTGTGAGGCTTGGTTGGCTTGATCTCAGCAGGCGTGTAGGAGGCGGTCATGGCATTGCCCGGAAGCTCGACCCCGGCGCTTGGGAAAGCCTCGGGCGTCGGAGATCGGCGCGAAATCAGTCGCGGTGGCCTGCGCTGACGGACACGCGCTTGCGGCCGGCCGCGCGGCGGCGGCTCAGCACCGCGGCTCCGCTCTTGGTCTTCATGCGGGCGCGGAAGCCGTGAGTCTTCGCGCGGCGATGGCGATTGGGTTGGAATGTGCGCTTGGGCATCGAAATGCGCTCCTGTTTCTCAAGTAGAATCCTGGCCTTGACGGCAAGTTTTTAGTTTACAGGAAGAGCCGCCAGGAATCCAGCGCTATCCTACGAGAAGGCCATCCACCACGGGCCCGTATTATGCGAATCGGGAAGCGGGCGGGCGGTCAATTTGGTACTGAAAAATACAAAAATTTCTTCGCGGCAACCCGACGCCGACTGAGCGTTTCAAAGAACAACGATAGCCTCTTCCACGAGTACTATAGTGACTGCGGTAACACTCGCATTTCAGTTTCACCAGCCTTGGTGCAACCCGGCAAAGTTGTGTGAAAGAGAAGTTGCAATGACCCCCAAATGTGCTACTATCGGGACCGTTCAACAAAAGTTTTTCCAGCGTCCCACGGACCGAATTCAATCCACGCCCTGAGGTGTAATTCCAGAGGGCAGCTCAACGGCAGGCAGACGGCTTAAATGTAAATCGACGGGGGATTTCTGTCCCGCCGAAGGAGAGCCTATTGCCTCAATCGTGGGGATAAACCGGCCGGTGGTTAGCAGGCAAGGATTAGTTAGATGGCATTCGCAATGACGCCGGCGACGGCTCTAAATCCCTGGCTTCAAATTCTCGCTGCCTTAGAGAAAAAGGTGATCCGCCAGTCTTTTGAGACCTGGCTTAAACCTACACGCTACAGTCACGCGGCCGGCCGCACTCTTTATGTTCGTGTTCCCTCTCCCGAGTTCCAGCACATCGGCGACAAGTATGGCGATCTGATCCAGGAAGCCATCGATATCCACTCGCTCGAATTTGACGACGTCTGCTTCGTCACCGCGGAAGAAGATCCTTCCATCCCGCCGGTGCGCAAGGACGGCGGCTTTGGCCCACTGCCCGCGCACGCGCCCTCGGCGCCACCCGCTCCTCCCGCGGCGCGCACGCCGGAGCAGGCGAAGTTCGACTGGTCGACTGCCGCGCAATTGAATTCGCGCTATACGTTCGACAACTTCGTTATCGGCAATGGCAACCAGTTTGCCCGCGCCGCGGCCCTAGCCGTTGCGGAAAGGCCTTCCCGTGCCTACAACCCGCTGTTCCTGTACGGCGGCGTGGGAATGGGCAAGACCCACCTGATGCACGCCATCGGCCACGAAGTGAAGCGGCGCACGCCTTCCACCAACATCTGCTATGTCTCAGCGGAGAAGTTCACCAACGAGATGATCACCTCGCTGCGCAACGATCGCATGACCAGCTTCCGGGATCGTTTTCGCACGGTGGACGTGCTGCTCATCGACGACATCCAGTTCATTGCCCAGAAGGAGCGCACGCAGGAAGAGTTCTTTCACACCTTCAACGCTCTGCACGAAAGCATGAAGCAGATCGTAATCGCTTCCGATCGGCCGCCCAAGGAACTGGCGGAAATTGAAGACCGGCTGCGATCGCGTTTTGAATGGGGCCTGATCGCCGATATTCAGCCGCCCGATCTCGAAACCAAGGTCGCCATCCTGCAGAAAAAGGCCGAGACCGAGGCGGTTACTTTGCCCACCGACGTGGCGCTCTTCATCGCCTCCAACGTGCGCACCAATGTGCGCGAACTGGAGGGAGCCCTGGTGCGGCTCATCGCCTGGTGCCAGCTCAATCGCGTGGACATCACCCTGTCCACTACACAGCAGTGCCTCAAGCAGTACATCGACATGCAGGTGCGCAAGGTGACCATCGAGGCCATCCAGCGCGCCGTGGCCGAGCAGTTTGGCATGCGGATCCCTGACCTGAAGCAGAAAAACAACTCGCGCAACGTGGTGGTTCCGCGGCAGATCGCCATGTACCTTGCCAAGCAGATGACCGAGGCGAGCCTTCCGGAGATCGGCCGCCAGTTCGGAAACAAGCACCACACCACGGTCATGCACTCCATCGGAAAAATCGACGAGCAGCGCCGTACCGACAAGGACCTGCATCGCATGCTCAACAAGCTGCAGGAACAACTCAACGCATAATTCGCAATTATCTCTGGGACTAAAAGTGAAGGCCGCGCCTGGCGCGGCCTTCATTTTTTCCCTCGCTTCGCTTCTTCGCTCTAGCCAGCTAGCGGTACCCTTTTGTCCTGAATCGCGACACCGCCACGTAGAACACGTTCGTGTCGGTGCCTGGATTGTGGTGGCTGATGTTGGCATTGGAAAGGTGCTGATAACGGTACCCAACCGATATCGACTGGCGCTGTTTGCGGAAGATCTGCACGCCTCCGCCGAAATCAATCGTGAACATGAACTGCGAGCCCTGCGGGGAGAGAACCCGATCGGTGAAGTAGATGAATCCCTCATCGGTGGAAAGAAACGGCTGAACACGGCTGTTGGGAGCAAAGGAGGCGCGAAATCCCACTGGGTTTACGCCGCTGCCGTAGGTGCGCTTGCGCTGTTCCCAAGCCCGCCGTTTCGGGTTCGGCACCGGCTCGTCCAGCATGGCCAGGGCCGTCAGTTCGGGCGCATAACGGAAATTCCACCTGGTCCCGGGATGTAACAGGTACGAGTAGTTCACATCGATGGGCATGTATTTCACATCGTCCGCATACCCCCATATGTGGCCGGAGATCAGGGAAGCCCCCCACCATGCGCCAAACTCATGCACTCCGCCGTAGTGCGGCCACGGCGGCGGCACCTCGCTTCTGCGCACCACCTGAACGCCGGAGGACGGGTTGGCAGCCGCGCCGCTCCCATCCTCGCCCGATTCTGCGGCAGCTTCTTCGGGGCCAGGGGGTTCGCTCCAGAACGTGCTGGCCTTGACCACCCGGCCGTCACGATACCACGGCGGGCGCCAGCGGAAAATATTCGCGGTGGCGCGGCTGGGCGTCAGGAAGCTGAGCAGCAACAGCGTTACCGGCCGCCGGGGCCTCGCTTCCACGCGCTTGACCACGTGCTTGTCCAGTTCATCCTCCGCCATGGTCCATAGCAGGCCGCCTACCGGCGTGGTGACCAGTTCCACCCACCCCGTTTCGTTGGTCTTTTGCCCCTTGTCGTAAAAATAATGGTCGCCATTGTGGCCAATCGAGGCCTCTCCAAACGGGCCCAGTTTCCATTGGAAACTGAACACCGTTGAGAAGGCGGTGGCGCGCAGGCGGCTTCGCCAATACTGCCAATTGTTGCCGATGTCGACGGTCGCTCCCTTGGGGTCGTTCTGGATCCAGAGATAGTTGGTGATGCTCCCCATCATGGGATGGCCAACGTATTGATCGATGCGCGGATTGTCATCGTCCCAGCGATCCCAACGCCAGCCCGCCGCACTGTTGATCCAGTGGCTAAACCAATGGCCTTGCGTCGTTTCAATCCGGTAAAAGTAGCCGGTATAAAGATTTCCGATGTCCTGAAACGCGTTGTAAGCCGAAGCGCTGATGAGCAGCGGAACCCAGTGAACGCGGCATTCGCGGGCGCGCGTGGTGTCATAAGGACATTGATCCAGCGGCACGCGCTCCGACGAATTCGGCGTTACGCGGCCCCATGATTCCGGGTCGCCCGGGTTAAGGGAGAAAACCGGTTGCAGCGAAGACGACTCCTCGCCCGCCGCTTCACTCACGGGATCCGGCGCGTCAGGAAGAGCCAACGGGGCGCGTACCGGCGTCGAGGGCATCTCCTCGGATGACGACGCATTCCGCCCGCCTTCCGGGTCATTCGCGGGACCTTGTCCCATAGCGAATGCGCTGCCGCCCGTCCATCCCAGCAGCAGGATGATTCCCCACACGCGAACCGCAGAGTGACGGGGCCGCCGAAGATTGATATTCAATCGCATAAGTCCTCTCGTTGCTGTGATCAAACTTGCGAGTCTGCGGCTCTTCCAGGAATTACCCTATCCGGTCAAAACTGCCGCGAATCCACTAGGGTTGGAAACCAGTGTGCCCAACGCCGATCCATCGCGCGCTTGGGCCCGGGTCTGGTGTATCAGAGGTACTAGCATTAAAAGTCTAGCCAATGGACCTTCAAGGATATACAAAGAAACTACACGATCAGGCGCCTTGTACGGCAGAGACCCTGGCCGTGCGCACAATTATTCCCCATCTCCACCTGCCCCCGGGCGCACTATGTGCGATGCCGGCAGCCCGCTGCATGGTTGCAGGCGCGCGCGCGAGCTGACCTCATCAGGCGCGGGGTTTTCTCCATGCCTTTTATGAACTCCACTTTTCGCGTTTTTCAAAAAGCCCGCCCCAAAATGCCGGCCGGGAATTGGCCACAAATCAGCGCCGTCCATAGCCTTTCGAGCGCACGGGCGGGGCGACCGGCAGGTGCGTCTTCCCGGCAGGATAGACCGCCAGGAAGCGTTCCAGTCCCTCGCCGGAGCTGGCCGTTTCAACACCTTCCAGGGAGCGGAATGCGAGGTGCAGCAGTCGGCGCTCGCGGCTGTTCATGGGCGGAAATGCATAGGGAACACCGGACTTTCGTACCTTTTCCGCCGCCGTCTCGGCGGCCATGCGGAGTTCCTCCGCGCGCAGCGCCTTGAAGTTGCCGGCGTCGAAGCTGATCAGATCGTGCTCGCGCGGGTCCAGGCGCAGCATCTGCACGGCGACGGTCTCCAGGGCGCGCAGCAACTCGCCATTGTGCTGCGTCACCAGCGGCACATCGGGTCCCGCCAGTTCCACATAAATCACGCGCGCTTCCAGGCCCTGCGGATCTCGCGCTCCGTCCCCCGCGGTTATCCGGTACTTCAGGCGGAGGCCGCCCAGTCGGTTGAGATTGGCAAGCAGACCGGCGATCTTTTGTGCAGCTTCCTGAAGATTGTCTATGGACATGACAAATAAGTATCGCAGAGCCGGGCGGCCACCGCTATGATGCCGGGTGGGCCGCTATGGACGTCGCGGCGCCCCTGCGCATGCCGCCCGACGGCCGTCGTTTCTCAGGCGGAAGCGCACATAACCTGGCTTGCCGCCATCTCAAATCGTGATCCCAATCCTTACCTGTGAACTCGCTTTCTTTCATGTCATCCCGGCTTCAGACAATCTTCATCCGGGCATCGTATTCTGAGTGTGATTATGCAGGATTTGCGTTGTCCTGGCCGAAGGAGGCCTGTTTTCCGGCTCCCGGCCCTTCTTAGTGTGATGTTGGCTCTGGCAGCTTCGTTTGCTGCGGCTCAAGACACCCTCCCGGCCGCGAGCCAATCGCAGGCCGCCGCGCAGCCGGTTGCGATTACGCTCGAAGAAGCGATCAAGCGAGCGGAGTCCAGCGAGCCTAACTTCGCGGCGGCCAGGGCCACCAGCCAGTCCGCAGCCCTCGACCGCTCCATCGCCCGCACGGGGCTGCTGCCCAATGCGCATGCTTTCAGCCAGGGCATCTACACACAACCCAACGGACTCCACGCCGAGGGCGGAGAAGGCGTGTCTACCCCTAATCCCAAATTCGTCGCCAACGACTCGCGACCCCGGGAGTACTTTGCCCAGGGCATTGTGGATGAAACGTTCAGCGTGGCGGGGCTGGCGGCGCTGCGCAAGGCTGACGCCGCGGCAGCGCTGGGACGGGCGCAACTGGAGATTGCGCGGCGCGGGATGGTGGCTACCGTGACAGAGCTTTTCTATGGGTCGCTGGCGGCGGATCACAAGGTGGTCATTGCGCAGCGAGGCTACCGGGACGCAGAAGAATTTACCAGGATGACTGAGGATCGGGAGAAGGGACGCGAGGCAGCCCACGCTGACGTGATCAAGGCGCAACTGACGAAGCAGCAGCAATGGCGCTTGCTGCAGGATGCGATGCTGGCAGCGCAAACCGCGCGGCTGAATCTGGGGGTGTTGCTATTTGCCGATCCGCGGACGCCCTACACTCTCCAAGAGCCGCAGCCAGATCCTCCGCTGGCGCCGTTCGCAGACGTGGAAGCAGCGGCGGCCAGGAACAATCCCCAGTTGAAGAGCGCCATGGCGAATCTCACCGGGAGCAATGCCGATGTGCTCGGTGCGCGAGCGGCGTTTTTGCCCACGCTGGGCTTCAACCTAACCTACGGCATCGACGCCAACGAATTTGCCGTCAAGGGTCCCGTGACCCCCAGCGGCCTGCAGGCGCGTAACCTGGGCTACTCGACTACCTGGTCGGTGAGCTTTCCGCTTTGGGACTGGCTTTCGACCGAGCACAAGGTGAAGCAAAGCGAAATACGCCGGGACGCGGCACAGGTGGCTCTGAGTGCCACGCAGCGACAGTTGATTGCGAATCTGCAGGCATATTACGCGGCAGCGCAGACGGCGCGGCAAGAGTTGGAGTCGCTGGACGCGAGCGCCGCTACTGCAGCCGAGAGCCTGCGCCTGAGCGAACTGCGCTACAAGGGCGGCGAGGCACTGGTGATCGAGGTAGTGGATGCTCAGAACGCTTATGTAGCCGCGGAAATTGCGCGCGAAGACGGCCGCGTGCGCTACCAGACGGCCTTGGCCGACCTGCAAACGTTGACTGGAACCATGTGAGCCAATGATCGATCGACAGACCATGACCATTTTGCCAACCGCTTCCGCATCCGTGCGCACGGCAGTCGCGATCCGTCTCCTGCTGTCGAGCGCCTTCGCGCTTCCGTTGCTCCTCGCGCCTGGTTGCAAAAAGGAATCCGCGCCGCCGGTGGAAGTCACCGTGCAGGCCGAACATCCCGAGCAGGGAACGATGTCCGAGCACATCACGGTGGACGCCATCCTCTCGCCGCTGGCGCAAGCCGCCATCGCGCCCAAGATCACTGCCCCGGTGCGCAAGTTCTACGTGCAGCGGGGAGCGAAGGTCAAAGAGGGCCAGTTGCTGGCGGTTCTGGAAAATGCCGACTTGACCGCGGCCGCCCTCGACAACAAGGGGACCTATATGGCGGCCCAGGCGGCCTACGAGACCCAGACCAAGGCTCAGGTTCCCGAGGACGTGCAGAAGGCGGAACTGGATTTCGACCAGGCCAAGGCCAATCTGGAACTAAATCAGAGCATTGTGAAGAGCCGCAAGGAGCTGTTAGCCGAAGGCGCCATTCCGGGGCGGGATCTCGATACCGCCCAGGCCGCGCTGGTTCAGGCCCAGGCCGCGTATGACACGGCGTCCAAGCATCTCGAATCGATGAAGGCGGTCACCCGGGAGTCGTCGCTGAAAGCCGCGCAGGGCCAGCTCTCGTCGGCGGAAGGCAAGCTGAAGGGAGCCGACGCGCAAGTGGCCTACTCGGAGATTCATAGCCCCATTAACGGCGTGGTGACGGATCGGCCGCTCTTCGCAGGCGAGACCGCGGCCGCCGGCGCGCCCCTGCTCACGGTCATGGATACCTCATCGCTGCTGGCCAAGACGCACGTCGCGCAAGCCGTCGCGCAGCAGATGAAAGTCGGCGACGAGGCCAGGCTGCAGATCCCCGGCATCGCTGATCCTGTTACGGCCAAAGTTTCACTCATCAGCCCGGCCCTCGATCCCGGCAGCACCACCGTGGAAGTCTGGCTTAAGGCCGACAACAAGGCAGGCAGGCTGAAGGTCGGCACTCCCGTCAAGGCAGTGATCACCGGCAGAACGGTTGAGAACGCCTGGAAAATCCCCAGTTCTGCGGTGCTGACCGCGCAAGACGGCAGCAAATCCGTGATGGTCGTCGGCTCCGACAGCGCTGCGCATAAAAAGCCGGTCAAGCTCGGCATCTCCGATGGAGAGGACGTACAGGTGCTCAACGGCGTTTCGCGCTCCGACATGGTGATCACGGGGGGCGCCTACGGCCTGGATGAGGATACCAAGGTTAAAGTTGGCCCCGCCGAGAGCGACGAGGAGGCCAAACCCGCGGCATCCAAGGGTGGAGACAAGGACTGATGGCCATCGCCTCTCCAACCCGCATCGCCGCCGAGCCGCCGCCGTCCTTCTGGCTGGCGCGCTCCACGCGCACCATCTTTTTCTTTACCGTCGTGCTTACCTTGATCGGCATCTATCTGGCGTTGCAGGTGCCCATCTCCGTATTCCCGGAAACCAGCTTTCCCCGTGTAGTCATAGGCATCGAGAACGGAGTGATGCCGGTAGAGCAGATGGAAGTCACGATCACCCGGCCGATCGAGGACGCGGTCAACTCCGTCCCCGGCCTCGAAATTGTTCGCTCCATCACCAGCCGGGGCTCCGCGGAGGTCAGCCTCTTTTTCAACTGGAACGAGAACATGGTTCTCCAACTGCAGCTGGTGGATTCCGCTTTGAGCAAGGTCGAGCAGACGCTGCCGTCCACGGCGCGCATCACCACCAACCGCCTCACATTCGCCACGTTTCCGATTCTCGGATATGCGCTCACGTCCGACACGGTGTCGCAAACGCGCCTGTGGGAGATTGCGACCTACGATCTGAAACCCCCGCTGAACCGCGTCTCCGGCGTAAGCACGGTGGTGGTTCAGGGCGGGCAGGTTCCCGAATTCCACGTCATTCCCAACCTCGCCCAACTCGCTTCTTCGGGAGTGACTATCACCGACCTGGTCAATTCCATCCAGGCCTCCAACATCATTGACTCGCCCGGCCTCTACGAAGCCAACCACCAGCTCGTGCTCGGCCTGGTGGGCGCGCAGGTGCACGACATCGATCAACTGCGGCAACTGGTGGTGAAGAGCACAACGACCGGCGCGCCGGTTCGGGTGGCTGATGTGTCCACCGTAGAGCAGGCCACCATGCCCGTCTACACCACGGTGACGGCCAACGGCAAACCTTCGGTGCTGATCAACATCGCGCGCCAGCCCTCCAGCAACACCGTGGCGGTGGCCGATGCCGTTGACACCCAAATCAAGCAGCTCAGAGCCACACTTCCGCCGGGTGTACATCTCGGGCCGTTCTACGATCAGTCGCAGCTGGTGCGCGACAGCATCTCCAGTGTGCGCGACGCCATCTTCATCGGCCTCATCCTGGCCTGCATCATCCTGTTCCTGTTCCTGCGCGACTGGACGTCTTCGCTGATCGCCGGGCTTGTCATTCCGGTCACGGTTGCAGTGACAGTCGTCGTACTGTGGCTGATCGGGCAGAGCTTCAACCTGATGACGCTGGGCGGGCTCGCCGCGGCCATCGGACTGGTGATCGACGACGCGATTGTGGTGGTCGAGAACATCGTCATGCACCGCGACAACGGCGAATCCCGGGTCCAGGCTGTGCGCAAGGCCCTCTCGGAAATCACTGTCCCCCTGGTGGGGTCCACCATTACGCCGGTGGTGGTCTTTCTGCCGTTGATCTCCACTACCGGCGTAACTGGGAGCTTCTTCCGTGCGCTGGCCATTACTATGGCCGCATCATTGCTGACGTCCTTGTTGCTGGCGTTGACGTGGACACCCGGGCTCAGCCTGGTCCTGCTGCGCGAGCGGCGCGCCGATGCGGCCAGCGCGGAGCACAAGACCGGCCGCTTTCTTTCCCGCATTCTCCATGTTCATCGCCGGCTGCTCGACTGGGCGCTTGCCAAGCCGCTGTGGCTCGGGGTGGCGTGCCTGGTTCTTGTGGTCGGCACGTACTTCGGGTATCGGGCGCTGGGCTCCGACCTGCTGCCGGAGATGGATGAGGGGGGATTCATCCTGGACTACATCATGCCCGCGGGAAGCTCCCTCACCGAGACCGATCGCGTGCTGGATCATGTCGAACGCATCCTGCGCGAACAACCGGAGGTGGAGAGCACATCGCGCCGGACCGGCCTGCAGATGGGTCTGGCCGCGGTTACCGAGGCCAACACCGGCGACTTCACCGTCAAGCTGAAGTCAAAACGCAGCCGCGGGATCGACGAGATCATGGAGGATGTTCGCGGGGAGATCAAGCGCACCGAGCCGGAACTCGACGTCGAGTTCATCCAGGTGCTGCAAGACATGATCGGCGACCTCTCCAACTCCCCCGAGCCTATCCAGATCAAGATATTTTCGCCGGACGAGAACCTGCTCACGCAACTCGGTCCGCGGGTGGGCGACGCGATCGGCAAAATTCCCGGTGTCGTCGATGTAAAGAACGGCATCGACGACACGATCAGCGGTCCAGCCACGAATTTCCAGGTTAACCCGATGTTTGCCGCGCGGTTCGGCTTCACGCCCACCGAGGTCGCTGAGGACGCGACCGCCATCCTTGACGGTCTTCCCACCAACGATCCGCTCATTGCCAACGGGCGCCCTTACACCATTCGCGTTCGGCTCGGCCCGGAGCATCGAGCCTCGCTCGATGCGATCGAGAACACCGTCTTCAACAGCGCCAGCGGGAAAACCGCCACGCTGGGCTCGATGGCGACTATCCAGCAACTGCCGCCGCAGAACGAAATCCGCCGCGAGAACCTGCAGCGCATGATAGCCGTTAGCGGACGGCTGGAAGGCTCCGACCTGGGCACGGCCATGAATAAGGTTCGGCAGACGGTCGAAGGCATGCACCTGCCGCCTTCTGTGCGCGTCACCTACGGCGGCACTTATGAAGAGCAACAGAAATCGTTCCGCGACCTGCTGCAGGTTCTTCTGCTGGCGCTGGCGCTGGTATTCGGCGTGCTGCTGACCGAGTTCCGCAATTTCCCCGCACCCGTCGCCATCCTCACCTCCTCGGTGCTGTCGATTTCCGGCGTCATCTTCGCCCTTCTGATCACCCGCACAACGTTCAACGTGGCATCGTTTATGGGCATCATCATGGTCATCGGAATCGTGGCCAAAAACGGCATCCTTCTCCTCGATGCCGACGAGCGCTTTCGCGCCGAGGGCGCCAACCCTGCCGACGCCATGATCCACGCCGCCCAGCGCCGCCTCCGCCCCATTGTGATGACCGCCATCGCCGCGGTGTGCGGCATGCTGCCCCTGGCCTTCGCGCTGGGCGCCGGGTCGCAGATGCTGCAGCCGCTGGCCATCGCCGTCATCGGCGGCCTGATCATCTCCATGCTCCTCAGCCTGATCGTGACCCCGGTGGTCTATTTCCTGCTCACCCGCAACCGTCACGCGGCGGTCGCCGAATAGGAACCGCGAACCTCATTCCGCCATGCGTCGGTGCGGCGAGACACCTAATGTATGAATTTCTTTGCGCAATATCTGGGACCCCGAATGGCGGTAATGGCACAATATTTCCATGCCGCCATCCTCGCCCCTTCGCCTCACCCCCGCCGAAGCGCGTGTCCTCGGCGCCCTGATCGAGAAGGAAGTCACCACCCCCGAGTATTACCCGCTCTCGCTAAATGCGCTGATCAATGCCTGCAACCAGCGCTCCAACCGTGAGCCGGTGATGGATCTCGACGAAGAAGGAGTACGCCAGGCGCTGCATGGGCTGGAAGACGATGGGCTGGCGGGACGGGCGCGCTCGGCCGACGGGCGCGTCACGAAATACGAGCACAGGCTGGGAGAAGCCTTCAATTTCGGCCGCGCCGAGACCGCGCTCATTTGCGTGCTTCTCCTGCGCGGTCCGCAGACTCCCGGCGAGCTCCGCGGCCGCACCGAACGCATGCACCGCTTCGAAGAGATCACGGATGTGCTTGCCGGGCTGCAGAAACTGATGGAACGCGAGACTCCGCTGGCGGTGATGCTTCCTCGCCAGCCCGGCACCAAGGAGTCGCGCTACGCGCATCTGCTTTCGGGTCCCGTCGAAGCGGCCGCCGCTCAACCTGCCTTTGCGGTTGCCTCCGCGCCCGCATTCAATGGCGACCCATCCGACCAGGACGGCCGGATCGCGCAGCTCGAAGCCGCCGTCGCCCAACTGAAATCCGAGATCGAGAGCCTGAAAAAACGTTTTGAGGACCTCTTCGCCTGAGCAGTGGTCCTGGTTCGGCCCTAAATCAGCTCGTACCCCGCAAACCAGTACGAAATCTCGAACGCCGCAGTATCCTCGGCATCCGATCCGTGGACGGCATTCTCCTGGATCGACTCCGCAAATTTTTTGCGAATGGTTCCATCTTCCGCGTTCGCCGGGTTGGTTGCGCCCATCAGTTTGCGCAAATCCGCGATGGCATTGTCCTTCTCTAACACCATCAAAAACAGCGGCCCCGACGACATGAACTCGCACAGGCCCTCAAAAAAAGGCCGCTGCGCGTGCACGTAATAGAACCCCTTGGCCTGCTCCTTCGAAATCGACTGCCTCTTGATGGAAACTATCCTGAACCCGGCCTTCTCGATCTCCGCCAGGATCGCTCCGGTGTAGCCTCGCTTCACTGCATCCGGCTTGACAATGCTGAACGTGCGTTGTGCCACTCTCATCTGCTCCTTCGTCACTAATCTCAATCTCATTCATTCTACCGGCCGGTCGGCACGGCGGGCTCTTTACCCCATCTGCTACATTGGCGTCATGTTTTCCGCAGCTGCTTCGCCCGTCCGCTCCTTCCTGGCATCGCCCATCCTGCTTACCGTCCTTTTATCTCTTTCTCCGGCCGCCCGTTCGCAGGAGCCCAAGGAGCACGCGTCCGGGCCCCAACACGCCTCCGAGCTGCGGGTATTCGACCCCTCCCTGATCGACAAATCCGTCGATCCTTGCGACAACTTCTACCGCTTCAGTTGCAACGGCTGGTTCAAGCGCAATCCGCTCCCCCCGGACCAGACCGCCTACGGGCGCTTTACCGAGCTTTACGAACTGAATCGGCTGCATCTCAAGCAGATCCTCGAATCCGCCGCCACGGCGCAGTCGGATTCCCGCAGCCCCAACGAGCAGAAGATCGGCGATGCCTATGCCAGTTGTATGGATACGGCCGCAATCAACAAGCTGGGCTTGAAGCCGCTGCAACCGGAACTCGACCGCATCGCGGCTCTTCAGTCCATGAACGATCTTCCGGCTTTGCTGGGTCGCCTCCACCGCATCGGTGTGGGGGCATTTTTCGGTCTGCGCTCCAGCCCGGACTACGCAAACGCCTCGCAGGTGATCAGCGAATACGGCTCCGGCGGCCTGGGGCTGCCCGAACGCGACTACTACACCCGCACCGATCCCAAATCTGTCGAGCAGCGCAGGCAGTACGTCGAGCACATGCATAAAATGCTGGTCCTGGCCGGCGAGCCCGATGCGCAGGCCGCTCACGACGCCGATTCCATTCTTGCGCTGGAAACTCGCCTCGCCAAGGCCACCCTCACCGTCACTGAGCAGCGTGATCCGCAAAATCTGAATCACCCCACCGATATCGCCGGCTTCGCGGGCAAGCTGCCGCATTTCAAACTGCAGGACTACCTCGCCGCGGCCCAGGCCCCCAACGCCGGCAGGATGAACGAGGCCGAACCGAAATTCTTCGCCGAATTCAACGCCATCCTGGGCGACACGGGCGTGGACCAGATCAAGGCCTATCTTCGCTGGTTTCTCATCCACTCCTACGCCGGTCTCAGCACCCCCGATGCACTCGATAACGAGAGCTGGAATTTCTACGCGCACATTCTCAACGGCGCAGAAAAACAGCAGGAGCGCTGGAAGCGGTGCACCGCGCGCCTGGATCGCGATATGGGCGAGGCTCTCGGCCAGGTCTATGTCGAAAAGTACTTTTCCCCCGAGGAGAAGCAGCGCGCGCTCAACATGACCCTGGCCATCGAACAGGCGATGGGAAAGGATATCGACGGGCTCGACTGGATGAGCGCCGATACCAAGGTAAAAGCCAGGGAGAAGCTGCGCACCGTAATGAATAAGATCGGCTATCCCGACAAGTGGCGCGACTACTCCCGGCTCGAAATCGTCCGCGGCGATGCGTTCGGCAACCTGGAGCGCGTGCGCGAGTTCAACTTTGCGCGCGACATGGCCAAGATCGGCAAGCCGGTCGATAAAGGCGAGTGGTACATGTCTCCGCCCACCGTGAACGCCTACTACGATCCGCAGCAGAACAACGTCAATTTCCCCGCCGGTTACTTCCAGCCGCCATTCTTCAGCGACAAGGAAGATGATGCCGCCAATTACGGCGATATGGGTTCCACCATCGGCCACGAACTGACCCACGGGTTCGACGACGAAGGCCGCCAGTTCGACAAAGACGGCAACCTGAAAGACTGGTGGACGAAGGAAGACGAGCAGAAATTCAATGGCCGCGCGCAATGCATGGTCAAGCAATACGACGCCATCGAAGCGGTGCCCGGCGTTCACCTCAACGGCAAACTCACGTTGGGTGAAAACCTCGCCGACCTGGGCGGCTTGTGGCTGGCATGGCTGGCATGGCTCGACAAGGCGGACGCCGCACACCTGGATAAGAACGCAAAGATAGACGGCTACACGCCCGACCAGCGCTTCTGGATCGCGTACGCCCAGCAATGGTGTACGCAGACCCGGCCCGAGCAGCTCCGCACCCAGGCGCAGACCGATCCGCATGCTCCCGACGAGTATCGAACCAATTCTGTGCTTCAGGATCTGCCGGAATTTGCCACCAGCTTCAAGTGCAAAAAGGATGCGAAGATGGTCAGCCCCACGCCCTGCCGCGTGTGGTGAGAAGAGCAGCTTCTAGCTTCCAGCTGCTAGCTTGAGGCTCCATGTTGGCGGCGAGGAATAATAGTGAAATGCCGAGAAGATGCAGGCTTTCGAATTGGACTTTGCCCGTTCAATGACGTCGGAAAGATCCGCGGTGAACTCTTCACTCTCGAGGAAAGGTCGAGCATTTTCGATCCCAAGTATGGTCCACCCGTAATCGTTGAACGCAGAATTCACCGAATTGAGATATGCCGTCGAGTCGTCAGCCCAGGTGACTACGTTTGTAAATGCACGCGTGTCGCCTTTTCCGGTGCTCGGGTCCGTCAGGACTTCAACTACGCCTATCCAGAGTCTTCTCAAGTTTGGCTTGTCCATTGGCGCTCTAAGGGTATGGGCCAAAAGCTAGCAGCTGGAAGCTAGGAGTTGGAAGCTCCCTTCAGCACTCTCGCCATCGTCTCGCCGATCTCCGCGGGGGACACCACTACGTGAATTCCCGCGTCTCGCATGGCGTTCATCTTGTCCGCCGCGGTGCCCTGGCCTCCCGAAATAATGGCTCCCGCATGACCCATGCGCCGTCCGGGCGGCGCAGTTTGCCCGGCGATGAAGCCCACCACCGGCTTCTTCACATGCTGCTTCACAAACTCCGCGGCCGCCTCTTCATTGGTGCCGCCGATCTCGCCGATCATGATGATGGCCTCGGTGCCGGAATCGTCGTTCAGCAGGCGGAGCGCGTCGATGTGCGTGGTGCCGATAATCGGATCCCCGCCAATGCCGATCGCGGTGGACTGCCCGATCCCGCGCTGCGTCAACTGGTGCACCGCTTCGTAGGTCAACGTGCCCGACCGCGACACGATGCCGATCGCGCCTTCCTTGTGAATGCGCCCCGGCATGATGCCGATCTTGGCTTTCCCCGGCGATATTACTCCGGGGCAATTGGGTCCGATCAGCCGCGACTGGGAGTTCTTCAGCTTGGCCCACACCTTCACCATGTCCAGCGTGGGAATACCCTCGGTGATGCACACGATCAGCGGAATGCCCGCGTCCTCGGCCTCCAGGATGGCATCGGCCGCAAACGGCGGCGGCACGAAGATCATGGTTGCATTGGCGCTGGTATCCTTCACCGCGTCGGCCACGGTGTTGAAAACCGGCCAGCCCTCGTGCGTGGTGCCGCCCTTGCCCGGTGTCACCCCGCCCACCACGTTGGTGCCGTACTCCGCGCAGCCCTTCGCATGGAACGTGCCTTCCTTGCCGGTAATGCCCTGGACGATGAGGCGCGTGTTGTTGTCAACAAGAACAGCCATTAGCTTCTAGCTCCTAGCTCCTAGCTTCAACCGTGCCGGTTCTCGAAACAGTGGCAGGTGAAAGCTGAAGCTATTGTTTTCTGATCCCATTTGAGACTGGGACGAAATTCCGTAGGCATAAATGTCTCGAGCTGGCACAACGAAGCTAGCAGCTACAAGCTAGGAGCCAGCAGCTGCTTTTACCACCAACTCCGCCGCGTCTTTCATGGTTGCGCCTACCTGGAAGTTCAGTCCCGATTCTTCCAGAATCTTGCGCCCTTCTTCAACGTTCGTGCCTTCCAGGCGGAGTACGATGGGAACCTTCACGTGCAGTTTCCGGGCAGCGGCCACAACCCCCGTTGCCAGGCGGTCCACGCGCAGGATTCCGCCGAAAATATTGATGAAGATTGCCTTCACGTTCTCGTCGGACAGCAGGATCTCGAATGCATGCTCGATCTGCTCCTGGGTGGCGCCGCCGCCCACATCCAGGAAGTTCGCCGGGCTGCCGCCTGCGTACTGGATGATGTCCATCGTCGCCATGGCCAGGCCTGCGCCGTTCACCATGCAGGCAATGGATCCATCCAGCTTGATGTAGTTGAGCGCGTACTTGCTGGCCTCCACTTCCAGCGGATCCTCTTCGGCGACGTCGCGGAGCGCCTTGATGTCGGCGTGACGGAAAATCGCGTTGTCATCGAAGGTGACCTTGGCGTCCAGGGCGAAAAGCTTGTCATCCTTGGTGGTAATAAACGGATTGATTTCCACCAGGGAAGCGTCCGTATCTATGAACGCGCGATAGAGGCTCTGCAGGAACGCCACAGCGTGGTTGATCTGCGCCGGTTTCAAGCCCAGGGCGAAAGCCAGCTTGCGTGCCTGCCATGCGCCGAACCCGACCGCTGGATCGATGCTCTCCTTGTAGATCGCCGTCGGATCCTTCGCCGCCACTTCCTCGATCTCCATGCCGCCGGCCTGCGAAGCCATGTAGACGAGTTTGCCGGTGGCCCGGTCGAGCACAATCCCCAGGTACAGCTCGCGATCGATGGCCGCGGTCTCCTCGATCAGCAGCCGCTGAACTTTCTGTCCCTGCGGCCCGGTCTGATGCGTCACGAGTTGCATGCCGAGGATGTTTTTCGCATGTTGCTCGGCATCTTCGCGCGTCCGCGCCACTTTCACGCCGCCGCCCTTGCCGCGTCCGCCCGCGTGAATCTGGGCTTTTACCACCACGCCGTTGGCGCCCGCGGCAAACAGCGTGCGGGCTACCGCGTTGGCTTCTTCCAGCGTATTGGCCACCTCGCCCCTGGGCACGGGCACGCCATACTTCGCCAGGATTTCTTTCGCCTGATACTCGTGAATTTTCATGAAGTTTGAGACCGTCTAGGCTGGTTCCGGTTGGGGGATGTTGCGCGCCCGCTACGTGACTTCGGACGGGGGCGCGATCCGCTGCAGCAGCAAGAAAATACTATCCTGCGCCACGAAGGGGTCGCAAACCGCCTTCCTGCGATGTGGGTTATTTGCAGTTTCGTCCGCGCACCCAACCAGAACGCATGACCCCGAAACGCTGCCCTGACCCGACGCGATGACCCGTTACCATAGCAAATGATGGAGTCGCTCAAGGCATTGCTCAAGCCGCTGGCCGAGGATGGCGCCCAACTCACCCGCGAGCAGGCAGCCGCGGTGCTGCGAGAAATCCTCTCCGGCGAAGCACCCGAATTGGAAACCGCGGCGCTGCTCACGGTCTTCGCCACGCGCGGCGAACAGGCCCCCGAACTCGCGGGTTTTGTTGACGTGATGCGCGAGCAGTGCATTCCCGTCCCCCTCACCGATGAAGAGCGCGCCCAACTGGTGGACTGCGTCGGCACCGGCGGCGGCGGGCCGCTCACATTCAATATTTCCTGCGGAGCCGCCCTGGTGGCAGCCGCTGCCGGAGCCCAGGTGGCCAAGCACGGCAATCGCGCCGTCACCTCGCGTTGCGGAGCCGCCGACGTCCTCGAAGCCCTGGGAGTGCCCATCAGCCTCACTCCAGAACTGGCAGTCGAATGCCTGCGGGAAACCGGGTTTGTTTTCCTCTTCGCGCCGCTCTATCACCCCGCCATGATGAAGCTGGGACCGCTTCGCCGCGCCCTCGGATTTCGAACCATCTTCAATCTGTGCGGGCCGCTCACCAATCCGGCGCACGCCCGCATCCAGGTGGTAGGCGTGCTCGCGCCCAGCCGCGTGCTGCTGGTGGGCCGCGCTCTGGCGGCGCTCGGCTCCAAACGTGCATTTGTCGTCCACGGCAGCGACGGCATCGACGAACTTACCACCACCGGCGAATCCGTGGTCGCCCGCGTGGAAGAGACCGAAGGTGGTGGCGAGCCCGCCCTCAAAGCCGCGCGCATCACCCCGGAAATGGCCGGCCTGCCGCGCGCCACGCTCGAAGACTTCACCGGCGGCGACATTGAGACCAACAAGGCCCTCCTTTATGACGTGATCACCGGCATTCCCGGCGCGCGGCGTGACATTGTCCTTTTCAATGCTGCCGCGACCCTGGTGGCCGCCGGACTCGCGGGAGACCTGAAGGAAGGTGTAGCCATGGGCGCCGAAGCCATCGACTCCGGCCAGGCAGCCGCCACGCTTGCAAAGTTGCGCCGGTTCGGGGAGAAGCACGCAAGAAACTAGGCCGCAGTCGTTCCTTATTCAGCGGAGCGCAACCGGTTCACGCCATCCCGGCGAATCTGGCGGCGACCGCGAAACATCAGGAGTCCCTCATGATTCGCACCAAACTGTTTGCCGCCTTGGCCGTACCGGCGCTTTGCTTGCCCTTGCTGGCGCAACAACCCGGACAGGTTCAACTCAAGATCGATTCATCCAACCGCACCCTCACCGTCAACGCCGAGGAACGAGTTACGGTCGAGCCCGATATCGCCATCCTCCACATCGGCTTCCTGACTCCGCCCTCGGATGCCAAAAGCGCCTACGCGGCCGGGGCCAAAACCTCCACCCAGATCATCGACGCCCTGAAGCAGGCAGGCATTGCGGAAAAGTCCATTCGCAGCGAATCCCAGAGCCTGGAAAGCTTCGACCCGAAAGCGCGCAAGTTTCGCCTGCAACAATCCTGGGTGGTGCGTGTGCCGCCGGCCCGGGTGGCGGAAATTCTCGACATCGCCGTGAACGCCGGCGCCACTGAGAGCGGCGATATCGAATGGAATGTCGAAGACGAAAAGGCGCTGGAGAACAAGGCGCTGGAGCAGGCGGCCGCCAGGGCGCGCTCGCAGGCTTCCGTGCTGGCCGGCGGAATGGGAGTGAAACTGGGAGCGCTGGTCTACGTGACCAATCAAATTTCGGATCAGGGCGTCCGCCCCAGGTATGCGGCGATGAACTTCGCCGCCGGACAGGCCGCGGAAAAAGCCGCGCCTCCGCCGCTGGCGATTGAACCACACAAAGTGAGCCGGACGGCCAATATCTACGCGGTGTACTCGATCGACTGACCCCGCGACAGCAGAACCAGGCGCGACAGCAGGGCCAGGCGCGATAGCAGGGCCAGGGATGATGTATGCCGAATCCAACCGACTCATTCGGCCCCGGAAACCGGGGCCGCCTGAAGGGAGAGCCGCCCATGACCCCCAGACCGAAACGCCAGCCCGCCATCTTCCTTCCTCACGGAGGAGGACCATGTTTCTTCATGGACTGGACCTGGGGTCCACCTGATACCTGGCACAACACCCGGCGGTTCCTCGAAAGCCTCGCCGCCTCGTTGCCTGAGAAGCCGAAGGCCCTGCTCGTGATCAGCGGCCACTGGGAGGAACCGGCTTTCACGGCCGGTGCAGCCGCGGCTCCCGGGCTCATCTTCGATTACTCCGGCTTCCCCGCCCACACCTACCAACTCACGTGGCCTGCGCCCGGCGATCCGGAGTTGGCGGAGCGAGTGGCCGCGCTGCTGAAGCAAGCAGGGCTACCCTCAGGCCTCAGCCCCGACCGCGGCTACGACCACGGTGTTTTCGTCCCGCTAAAGGTCGCGTTCCCTCTCGCGGACATCCCGGTGGTTACCCTTTCGCTGGCTGCATCGGCCAACGGCGCGCTCGATCCGGCGATGCACATCGCCGCCGGCCGGGCGCTTGCTCCGCTGCGGGACGAAGGTGTGCTGATCGTCGGCTCTGGTATGAGCTTCCATAACCTGCGCGCCTACTTCCGGCCCGAAACGCTCGCGGCTTCGCGGGCCTTCGATGCCTGGCTCACAGCCTCGGTCGAATCACCGGGTGCCCAGCGAGACGCGCAATTTGCCGATTGGCAAAATGCTCCCAGTGCGCGCTTCAGCCATCCGCGCGAGGAGCACCTCGTTCCTCTATTTGTGGTTGCGGGTGCGGGTGGCGATGCGCCCGGAACCCGCGTATTCAACGACGAGCCCATGGGCGCGGCCATCAGCGCTTACCGCTTCGACGGATAAGCCGGCCCAGATGCGGGCGCGGGCCCGGATGCGGGCGCGGGCCCGGAAGCGGGGCGGGCCCTTAACGCTGATACCAGCGGGTGGCCCGGCCGCCGCGCACGCCGGAGTCGATGGCGATTGCAAGCAGGCTGAACAGCATCGCCAGGTCGGTGCGAGCTTCGTGCAGGAAACCCAGTATGCCGAACCGGCTTACGTTCTTCGCCAGGGCGAAGGGCCCCAAGGGCCGCCCCAGCAGGATCGGAAGCTTCGTCGTCACGATCGCCGCGATGATTACCGCCAGCAGAACCAGCGCCGCATCGCCGGCGTAGAAATTCGCCAGCACCGCCGCGCCGGCGATGATCTCTACCACGCCCACCAGCGGGCCCATGGCGTGCGGATACATGATCCCGATATGCGCGAATCGGCCCGCGCCGTATTCGCCTGGATATGCGAGCTTCAGGATTCCCTCGGTGAGAAACACCACCGCCACGATTATCCGGATGAGAATCATGGGAAGGCTTCGGCGCACGGTTTCCTTTCTGATGCTACGTAAGGAACTGCCATGGGATTGGACTGGTGTTGACTGGTTTCGACGCGAGCGCCGTTTCTTGAGATTACCCCGCAAAGGGAAGAGTTGCGCGGGACTGGCCGCAATCGCCCCGGCTGGAAGCCAGGAAGGCTGTGTCGCACTGAGACACCGCTATGGCATTAACAATTCCTCGATCCGCGTCTCAATCGCCTCGGGCTTCGTGAACGGACCGAAGCGATCCACTACACGCCCGGTGCGATCGACCAGAAATTTTGTAAAGTTCCACTTGATCCGCTGCGACCCGAACAGGCCGTGCTTGCTCTGCTTCAGAAACCGATAGAGCGGGTGCGCCGCTTCACCGTTGACATCGATCTTGGCGAACAGCGGAAAACTCACCCCATAATTCCGCTCGCAAAAGCTGCCGATGTCCTGAGCCGACCCGGGCTCCTGCGCGCCGAACTGGTTGCAGGGAAAGCCGAGCACTTCAAATCCCCGCTGCTTGTGCGCGCGGTACAAATCTTCCAGGCCCGCATACTGCGGCGTGAACCCGCACTTGCTGGCCGTGTTGACGATCAGCAGTACCTTGCCCTTGAACTCGGCCAGGCTGATCGGACCTCCCTCGAGCAGGGGCGCGGAGAACTCATACACTGTGCCGGCGGGATGCATGCGCAATTCCCCTCTGCCGCCAAGGATGTCATGTTTCCTCATCCTGCGTCTAAGACTCGTGCAGCAGCAGAATGAGGAGGGAGGATGCCGCTTGTCACCGGAAATGGTGGCGGCTGTTTCTTCCCGGGCGGCACGGCCGGTAGCCCCGGTCCGGTCCGTTAGACTGGGTCAGGGTCCTTTTCAGGATCGGAAGCCCTTGTTCGGTTCAGGTCCGTTGCAGGTCCGTCCCGGCAGCGGCAGCCATTGCAAACAACGTGAAGACTCCGCCGCGGCATGCGGCTGCTCTTCGCCAAACCGCAGTTCATGCCACTACCGGCAGAGCGCGCGATCATTGCGGGAAGCCCTCGGTAACGTGCGGCTTCCGGCGCCTCCGGAGCCTGGAGCGTTTGGGCGCGAGTGGTCGCGTCAAATATAATCAGTCTTTCCTCGATGGCAGAACGACTTTACCAGCAATGAGGGTGTGCAAATTCTTCGCGTGAATCGGAACCATGGACCTCACCTCTCTCTTTTGTGCCCGCCGCGGGATAACCGGGGTACCCACGAACAAGTCTCGGTTCGCGGGGTGTTCGGTGACCGCACGGTGAAGATCAAGCACACCTCAATGACGGCCCCGGAACCGGATGCAGGCCGCAGACACCCAGGCATAGTGCCCCGTTGCGTGCGCACGATGTTGTTCCTGCTCGTCGCCCTTACGGCCGTGGCCGGGCTCGCTCAGCAATCCCAGACCATCGATCAGATCCGGGTCATCGGCAACCGGCGCATTCCCAAGGAAACCATCCTGGCCCGCCTGTTTACGCACGTCGGCGACACCTACGACCCCATCTCCATCGAACGCGACTTCAACTCGCTGTGGAACACCGGCTACTTCGAAAATCTCCGCCTGGAGCGCGAGGACTCCGAAAAGGGCATCATCCTGAACGTTTTTGTTACGGAAAAGCCGACCATCCGCGAGATCAACTATCCAGGCCTCAACTCGGTTTCCCAGTCCGACCTCCTCGACCGGTTCAAGAAGGAAAAGGTTGGCCTCACGCAGGAAGGGCAATACGATCCCACCAAGGTGAAGCACGCTGAAGCCGTCATTCGCGAAGTGCTCGCCGAGCATGGCCATCAGTTCGCCACCATCAAGACGGTGGTGAAGACCATTCCGCCGGCATCCGTGCAGGTGAACTTCAACATCAAGGAAGGGCCCACGGTGAAGGTCGGCGAGATCCGTTTCAACGGAAATCAGCACGTCAGCAGCCTCATCTTGCGGCGCGCCATGGCTAACCTGCGGCCGGTCGGCATTCCCTACTCGCTGATCTTCGAGAACCTGTTTTCCAAGACGTTCGATTCCACCAAGCTGGAGGAAGACAGCGAGCGCGTGCGCCAGGCATATCGGGACCGCGGCTATTATGCGGCCGCGGTGGAAGAGCCCAAGACGCAAATTCGCGACCAGGGCGGGCTGAACTGGTTCACGTTCCGGCCCAACAAGGGCAAGCGCATCGACATCCTGATGCCCATTGAAGAAGGCGCGCGCTATCGCCTGGGTACCATTACGTTCACTGGCAACAAGGCCATCACCAATGAAAAGGCGTTGCGGGCCCAGTTCAACATCAAGGACGGCGACTGGTTCAATGCCACGGTGATCAGCAAGGGCCTCGACAACCTCAAGAAGGCCTACGGGCAACTGGGATTCATCAATTTCGGCGCGATTCCCAAGCCGGTGTTCGATGAACAGAAAAAGACCGTGTCTCTGCAGGTGGACATCGATGAGGGCAAGCAGTTCTACGTGTCGCGCATCGAGTTCCAGGGCAACACCATCACCCGCGACCGCGTCATCCGCCGCGAATTGATGCTCGACGAAGGCCAGGTGTATAACTCCCAGGCCTGGGAATACAGCCTGCTCCGCCTCAACCAGCTGGAGTACTTCGAGCCCCTCAAGGTGGACCAGGATACTGAGGCCCACCAGGACCCCGAGGCGGGAACCGTGGACCTGCTCCTCAAAGTGAAGGAAAAGGGGAAAAACTCCATCGGCCTGAACGGCGGGGTCAGCGGATTGTCGGGCGCGTTCCTGGGCGTCAATTACCAGACCAACAACTTCCTCGGCCTGGGCGAGACCCTGAGCGTGCAGGGCAACCTGGGCAACGTCAGCCGGCAGTTCCTGTTCGGCTTCTCGCAGCCGTACGTTCACAACCGTCCTCTCAACGTCGGGTTCCAGCTCTTCAACCAGAAACAGGACTACAACGCGGCCAAAAACTACCAGGCGACCACGGGTCAGGCCGCGAACCTGACCGCGGCGCAACAGGCGCTGACCCAGAACTACAACCAGGCTTCCACCGGCTTCAATCTGTCCGTGAGCTATCCCTTGAAGCGCCACGCCTTCCAGCGCATCGGCTTCACCTACTCGCTGACCAGGTCCTCCATCAGCGCGTTCAGCACCGCTTCGCAGACGTTTTTCCAGACCATCAGCTTCCGCTCCGGCATTCAGGGCTCGAACTCGCTCGCCGGCATCATCAACAGCGAGGCCTCGTTCAGCTACATCTACAACACGGTCAACAATCCTATCCGGCCGCGTGCCGGAAAGGAATACACCGCCGTGTTTCAGTTCTCGGGCATCGGCGGCAATCTGCGCTATTTCTCTCCGTTCTTCGCCTACAAGAGTTTCCGGTCCATGCACTACCTGACTCCCAGCGCCAGCGGCCGCAACATTCTGGGTCTGCGCGCGCAGATCGGCTACATCCAGGGGTTCGGCGGGGATGTCGCGCCTCCCAATAACCGCTTCTACGCCGGCGGCGAAAGCGAACTGCGCGGCTTCGACGTGCGCGGCGCCACCCCCTACGGCTATGTGCCCAACCGGGTCAACGTTCAGCTCACCAATCCGGACGGCACCTGCATCCCCCGCGATCCCAATAATCCGCAGTTGAATCAGTGCATCCAGGTGCCCATTCCGGTGTACGGCATTGCTTCCATCGGCGGCGACACGCAATTCACCGCCAACGCCGAATACCGTATCCCGATTGCCGGCCCCGTCATGGTTTCAGTGTTCGATGACTTCGGCATCGACGCGGTCCTGAACAAGGGCCAGTTGAAACAGAGTCCCGAGGGCTTTGCTTCGCTGACCGCTCCGCTCTACGGCTGCGCGGTCTACAATAATGGCGCCTGCCAGGGCGGCATCCCCGGCTCGGAAGTCGGATTCCTGCGGAATATTCGGCCAGTGGCCGGCACCAATTTCGTGCCCCGCATGTCGCTGGGCGCCGAGATCTCGGTCATTATGCCGGTAGTCAACGCACCATTCCGGCTCTACTTCGCCTACAACCCCCTGCGGCTCTACGAGCGGCCCTTCTGCAACAACGGAACGCATGGCGTGAACCAGAGCTGCTCGGCCCAGTTGATTACCCGCGACCTGTTCCCGCCGGGCGGTGCGGGCGACTACACCTACGACCAGTCCCTGCAGTCGTTCGGCGCCCGCAACCTGTTCCGCGAACCGCGCAAGACCTTCCGCCTGACTGTATCCACCACGTTCTGATTTGCCGAAAGTGGTCTCCACAAAGCCAAGGCCGCTTCCTACGGAGCGGCCTTGGCTTTGTGGTTCTCTACTCTCCTCTCCTTTTGAAGTGCACCCGGGTCTAATCACCGGGAACACGTCAGGTCCATAACCGCGCGGGGGCATGCATGCACTTCAATCGGCCGGTCTGCCTGCGGCGCCGCAACCGTCGCCATCGCGCTAGGCCGTGACTGTTAACCATCCCGGGAAGATGTGAACTGGTTTGACGCTCCCAATCCGCCCTCCTATAATCCATACAGTTCCTGCTGCGTCTCCGTCCGCGTCTTCTTTCTCTGCTCCGGCCGGAGTAGAGACCCTCCTAGGATGACGAGAGGTTTCTCAGGAGGCACCGGCCTGTTTTTGCGGCCACTCAGGAATCTTCGAAGGAGTTTTTGATTCAAATGAAGCAATCGCTTGCAATCGCTGTATTGATGGCCTCGGGCATTGTCCTGGGCGCCGCCGCCCAAACACCCGCCGAGTCGGCCGCCGCAGCGCCTGCCAACACACCGGCCTCGAGCACTGCTCCTTCCAGCCCCAAGATTGCTGTGATCGCATTCCAGGTGGCCGTCGGACAGACCAACGAATTTCAGCGCAATTTTGCCGACCTGCAGAAAAAGTACGATCCCAAGCGCCAGCAGCTCAAGACACTCAGCGACGAAGTCGACAACCTGACCAAGCAGTTGCAGACGCAGGGCGACAAGCTGAGCGACGCCGAGCGTGCCTCTCGCGCCAAGCAGGTCGACGACAAGAAGAAGCAGCTGCAGCGCGACGGCGAGGACGCTTCCAACGACTTTCAGAACGAAATGCAGGAGATGTACCAGGGCCTGGCGTCGAAGGTCTACGACGTGCTTTCGACCTACGCCCAGCAACATGGGTACACGCTGGTTCTGGACGTAGCGCAGCAGCAGACGCCGGTGCTCTACGCCGTCGACTCAACCAACATCACCAAGCCCATCATTGATGCCTACAATACCAAGTCGGGTGTGCCGGCTCCTCCGCAGCCCGCGGGCGGGGTAACGCCGCCGCCAGTTACTACTCCGGGCGCTCCCAAGCCGGCTCCCAGGACTCCGCCGACCACCCACTGATCGGCTCCTTTTACTCCATCCAGTCAAGCCCCGCCCCGGCGGGGCTTGATTGTGTAAACGTGGGGTCAAGGACCAGCACCAAACCGTATATTTCCCACAGCAGAGAAGGGTTGCCAGTGTTGAGGATTATTTTTTCGCCATCCCTATGCTTTGTGGAAAAAAATGTGGATAAAGAACTGCAACCATAAGGAAATTCTTCATTTTAACTACTTGTCAAAACGAGCGGGACTCTGGTAATCAAGATAAACTGTTTATTTTCTATAAGAAAGCCGATGGGATTTGTAACGGCCGGCGGTGTCCCTGCAGATCACACCTCCGGGGCATACTTTATGAGCTTTCCACAATTGCAGATGAAGGCCAGGTTACTCCGTCGGTGCGCTAAGTCACATATGTTGGGTTACTTCGCCTGATCTTCACCAACTCGCAGCACCGCGAGAAACGCTTCCTGTGGAATATCCACCTTTCCGATGCGCTTCATCCTCTTCTTGCCTTCCTTCTGCTTTTCCAGGAGCTTGCGCTTGCGGCTGATGTCGCCCCCGTAACATTTTGCGAGAACGTTCTTGCGCAAGGGGCTCACTGTCTCGCGGGCCACAATCTTGGCCCCGATGGCCGCCTGGATGGCGACTTCGAACTGCTGCCGGGGAATCAGTTCCCTCATTTTCGAAACCAGGAGCTTGCCCCGTTCGTAGGCGAAATCGCGGTGCACGATGATGGAGAGCGCATCCACCGGCTCGCCGGACACCAGGATGTCGAGCTTGACCATGGGCGATTCCCACTCCCCGGTAAGCTGGTAATCGAGCGATGCGTAGCCGCGGGAGATGGACTTCAGCCGGTCGTAGAAATCGAGCACGATTTCGTTAAGGGGTAACTCGTAGGTCAGCATCACGCGCGTGGGGGTCACGTACTCGAAGTTCATCTGCTTACCGCGTTTTTCTTCCACCAACTTGAGAATGCCCCCGACGTATTCCTCGTTGGTGAGAATGTTGGCGCGGATGATGGGCTCGCGAATCTTCTCAATGCTCTGCGGCTCCGGCCAGCGCGAGGGGTTGTCGACCTCGATCTCCGATCCGTCGGTCATCTTGATGTGGTAGCGGACGCCGGGGGCCGTGGTGATCAAGTCCAACTGATACTCGCGCTCCAGCCGCTCCTGGATGATCTCCATGTGCAGCAGACCGAGGAAACCGCAGCGGAAGCCGAATCCCAGGGCCACGGAGCTCTCCGGCTCGAAGAAGAAAGACGAGTCGTTGAGGCGCAACTTCTCGAGCGCGTCGCGCAGCAGCGTGTGCTCGTGCGAATCCACCGTGTAGAGCCCGGCGAAGACCATGGGCTTGATGTCTTCAAAGCCGGGGAGCGCGGACGGCGCGGGGTGAGCGTCGTCGGTCACGGTGTCGCCGATCTTGGTGTCGCTTACGGTCTTCATGGTGGCCGCGAAAAAGCCCACCTCGCCGGCCACGAGCTCGGCGATTTCCACCGGCTTGGGCATCAGCACTCCCATGGATTCGACGTCGAATGCTTTGCCGTTCGACATCAGCCGGATCCGCTGGCCCTTGCGCAGGGTTCCCTGCATGATGCGGGTGAGCACGATCACCCCGCGATAAGCGTCAAACCAGGAGTCGAAGATCAGCGCCTGAAGAGGGGCATTGGGGTCGCCCTTGGGCGGCGGCAGGCGGTGGACGATAGCCTCCAGCACCTCGCTTACGCCCTGCCCGGTTTTGGCGCTCACCGGGATGGCATCGGTGGCGTCAAGCCCTACGGCTTTTTCGATGGCTTCCTGGGTGCGCAGAATGTCGGCCGAGGGCAGGTCGATCTTATTGATCACGGGGATCACTTCCAGCCCGTGATGGATGGCCAGGTAGGCGTTGGCCAGGGTCTGCGCTTCCACTCCCTGGCTGGCGTCCACCACCAGCAAGGCCCCCTCGCACGACGCCAGGGACCGCGACACCTCGTAGCTGAAGTCCACGTGCCCGGGCGTGTCGATCAGATTCAGCTGGTACGTATTGCCGTCCTGGGCCTTGTACGACATGCGTACGGCATGCGCCTTGATGGTGATGCCGCGCTCCCGCTCCAGGTCCATGGCGTCCAGGACCTGGGCGTGCATCTCGCGCTCGGTCACTGACCCGGTGAGTTCCAGAAGGCGGTCGCTCAGCGTCGACTTGCCATGGTCGATGTGGGCGATGATGGCGAAATTACGAATGAAGCGAGCGTCCATGCACAGTCACGAAAGAGGGTTGCGGGCCACGGCGGCACGAAGGAACTTGCGCATGAACACGGATCATCGCGGGATGATGCATTACTGGATCATGCATTCGCGAAATGACGAGTTTTCGATGCGGCCCTGCGGGGCGCCATGCCAGGATGATTACGCTTTCCCAGGCTTTCACCCTGGTCTATTTTCGCATCTTCCCTGCGGGAAGATGAGGAGCCATGATCCCATCCCGCCTGGGTCGCTCTGTTAGCCCATGGACCAGGACGCGTCCACGGCACTCCGGGCAATCGCGCGGAAAGGCGGGGCGCCCGGCAGGCTTCGGAGCCCCTCGATCGTGGCGAGCCCCCATGGCATAGCTTATCATCGGGATAGGGTCATTCCTTGCATCCGCGGGGCCTTTGAGAGCGGTTCCGCTTCACGTGTTTTGGGTTGAAGCATGATGCCGTGCGGCTTCACTTCCACCCCGCGGATGAAGACCTCTCCGCAGGCGCCCGGAAACGGTAAACGCCGCTCGGCTGCGGCGGCCGACTGCATCGGATCGCCCCCACATCGGGGTCGACTTATTGGTTCTGCAGGGAGTGAAACCGAAAATGCTGTAATCCGCTGGTACCATCGCGGCCTGGATATACATGAGTCTGTTTCGAAACTGCTGTGCCGGCTGCCTGACCATCGCTGTTCTGCTTGCGGGTTGCGGTCCCTCACAGCCGGTGAAATCGCCGGTTGCCGCGCAGCCCCAGGCCACCGCTCCGGCTTTGCCGCCGCCCGGCCCGGCTCCCCTTCCCCAGACGGCTGCGCAGCAGACCATGCGCGAACAGAACGTCCAGCAACTCATCGACCAGGTGGAGAAAGCCTATGCCAATGGCGA
Organism: Occallatibacter sp.; assembly: GCA_036502905.1. GTDB lineage: Bacteria > Acidobacteriota > Terriglobia > Terriglobales > Acidobacteriaceae > Telmatobacter. Next base: position 37,721 of record DASXXV010000050.1, read on the forward strand.
GACGGCCTACCGCAAGGGTCATCTGACCGATGCCAAGGCGGAGTTCGATCGCGCCGTCGACATGCTCCTTACCACCGGCCTGGACATCAAGAGCGAGCCGCGGCTGCAGGAAGAGTTCGATCACATCGTCGACCAGGTGAACGGGCTGGAGATGGAAGCTCTCAAACAGGGCAACGGATTTGCGCCCAAAGTGGAGCCCACCCCCGCCGACGTGGCCGGTGACGTCACGTTTGAAGCGGTCGATCCCAAGGTGGTGGCGAAGGCCCAGACCCAGCTGGCCACTACCAAGTCGGATTTGCCCCTGATGGTGAACGACTACGTGGCCGCCTTCATCAACTTCTTTGCCAATTCGCAGAAGGGCCACAACACCCTGCTCCACTCCTTCCAGCGTTACGGCCGGTACAAGTCGATGATCGAACGCGTCATGGCCGAAGAAGGCGTTCCCCACGATCTCATCTACCTGGCGGTGGCCGAATCCAGCTTCCAGCCGCGCGCGGTCAACGCGCGGTCGCGGGCCGGGGGCATGTGGCAGTTCATGCCCTATGGCGACTACGGCCTGACGCGTAACGGTTATGTCGACGAGCGCTTCGACCCGGAGAAATCCACCCGCGCCTACGCCCGCTACATGAAGTTCCTCTACGGCCAGCTGGGCGACTGGTACCTGTCGATGGCGGCGTACGACTGGGGCGCGGGCAACGTGCAGCGGGCCGTGCAAAAGACCGGCTATGCCGACTTCTGGGAGCTCTACAGGCGCCACAATCTGCCTGCCGAGACCCAGAACTATGTTCCCGAAATCCTGGCCGCCATCATCATTGCCAACCATCCGACGCAGTACGGGTTCGACGACATTACCCTGGACCCGCCCATCCTCACCGATACCGTGACCATCAACTACGCCGTCGATCTGCGGCTGGTATCCGACCTGGTGAATGCGTCGGTGGATGAGCTGATGGCATTGAACCCCAGCCTGCTGCGGATGGCCACGCCGCCGGATACCGCCTTCGATCTCCATCTCCCGGCCGGCGCCGCGGCTCTGTTTGAACAACGCATCGGGAGTATTCCGGAAAGCAAGCGCACCGCGTGGCGCTACCATCGCCTGACTCCGGAAGACACGCTGGCCTCTGTGGCGCGTACTTACCGGGTGACGGCGGCGGAGCTGGCCGCTGCCAACCAGGTGCGCGAAGACCAGGGGCTGGCCGGCCTGCAGGCCCTGGTGGTGCCCGTGGCCCCGATCGCTGCTGCCTCCGTGCACACCCTGCTGTACACCACGCGCCGCGGCGACACCCTGGTGTCGATCGCCGACAGGTTCGGCGTTTCTCTCGACCAGCTTCGCCGCTGGAACAAGATTTCTGCGGGGATCAAGGTAGAACCGGGACGCAGGCTGCATGTGGCCGAGCCGTCGTCCGCGCGGCCCTCGTCGGGGCAGCGCAGCAGTGAACGCAAGCGACACAGTTCCGCGGCTTCCCGCAATGGCGCAACGCGGGGCGGCGCCGCGGGCGGCAACAAAGCATCCGGAGAGGCGGCGAAAAGCTCGTCGTCGCGCACCGCCGCGAAGCCTTCCTCCGGCAAGGCGCGGCACAAGCTCTACGCGGAAGAGCAAAAATAGGAGTGGAGCCTTACTACATACTTGTCTTTTCGTGTGCATTGCATCAAGCTATTGCTACAATGGCTTCCGCATGTGGAGGAGCATCATCCGCAGCGCCAAGCAATCGAGCACAGCGCTAGCCCGCTGGAGGCAATGTAATGGATGAAGTTATCAGGATGTATGCAATGAGTGATGGCGAAGAGCATGCTGAGTCCGCTGAAATGGACGATCACGATGAAGCCTTGGACGACGAGGACGAAGAAGTAGAAACCTCCAGCGTACTGACCTCTTCCGACGACGACGAGGGCGTACCTGACGAGACCTCGGTTGTGATTTCCCAAAGTCCGCGATCCAAGCCTGCGAAGAAGGCTCCCGCCAAGAAGGCCGCCAAGGCTCCGGCCAAAAAGGCAGCCCCCAAGAAGTCCGCCGCCAAAAAATCCACCGGCGCCAAAGGCGGAAAGGCCGCAGCCAAGAAGGCTCCGGCCAAAAAGAGCGCCAAAACCACTCGAAGAGGTAAACCGTTGGCAGTTAAAAAAGCAGCTCCGAAGAAGGCGTCTCCCAAGAAGGTAGCCAAGAAGGCTACGAAGAAAGCAGTAGCCAAAAGGGCGCCTGCAAAGAAGGGCGCGGCAAAGAAAGCGGCCAAGAGGGCGCCTGCAAAGAAGACCGCCGCCAAAAAGAAGAAGAGATAAACCCGGCAACCTTAAAATCAAAGGCAAGCAAAAGAGCCCGGCAAAACGCCGGGCTTTTTTGCGTCCGGAGACCGCTGTTCAAGCGGGAGGGAGTTTCACTCTTGCTGTCCATCGAACGCTGCGACCGGAGACTGTACAGTATTTTGAATGAGCTCTGAATATTTTCACCAGGTATCCGAGGCGGCTGCCTGGCTGCGGTCGAGCCTGGGCGCGCGCGTTCCGCGACTGGGAATCGTGCTGGGTTCCGGGCTGGGCGCGGTCGCCGATGCGGTTGAGGACGCGGCGATCATCTCTTTTGCGGACATCCCTCATTTTCCCCAATCGACCGTGCAAGGCCACTCCGGCCGCATCGTGGCGGGACAACTGGGCGCCGTGGCCGTGATCGTCATGCAGGGCCGGGTGCACTACTACGAGGGCTACACGCCCGCGCAGGTCACGTTTCCCATGCGCGTACTGGGCGCGCTCGGTGTGCGCGCGGTGGTCCTCACCAACGCGGCCGGAGGCATCCAGGCCGGGTACCGCATCGGGCAACTGGTGGCGCTTTCCGACCACATCAACTTCATGGGCTGGAACCCTCTCACCGGGCCGAACGAACCGCGCTTTGCCTGCCTTCCGGGCGCCGGCCTGCGTTTCTTCGACATGACCGAGGCCTACTCCAGTCGCCTCCGCCGGCTGGCCGCGGAGGCCGCCGCCGCAGAGAGTCTGGATCTGGACGAGGGAGTGTATCTCGCCACGCCCGGACCGAGCTTCGAAACCCCAGCGGAAATTCGCGCCTTCCGCACGCTGGGCGCAACCCTGGTCGGGATGTCCACGGTCCCCGAAACGATCGTGGCGCGCCACATGGGCATCGAGGTGCTGGGCATCTCGTGCGTGACGAATCTCGCTGCAGGACTGGGCGACAAGCAACTGAGTCACGCCGAAGTCTTCGAAGCCGGGCGCCAGGTGGAGCACAAATTGGCCCGTCTCCTCACCCGCCTGGCGCCGGCCATAGTGGCGGAAGCGCAGCCTTCTGTTGAAGCGCAGCCTTCTGCGGAAGCGCAGCCTTCTGTTGAAGGGCAGCCTTCTGCTGAAGGGCAGCCTTCTGCTGAAGGGCAGCCTTCTGCCGAGGGGCAGCCTTCCTCGGAAGGGCAGCCCTCTGCCGAAGGGCAGCTGTGAACGATGCCTCCGCGGGAACTCCGGGGTTGACGTTTCCGCCCGTGGTGCTGGGCCTCGCGGGCTGTTCGGGTTCGGGCAAGACAACGCTGGCCGCCGAACTGGCCCGCACCCTCGACGGTGTGCACTTCCCCATCGACCACTACTACCGCGATCTGGGCCATCTCGCCTTCGCCGACCGTGTCCGCCAGAACTTCGACGATCCGGCGCTGATTGAAAGCCCCCTGCTCGCTGGTCATCTCGCGGCGCTGGCGCGCGGCGAAGCCATTGAAGTCCCGGTCTATGATTTCGCCACCTATACACGCGTGCCGGTGCAAACCCAGACCGTGCGGGCGCCGCGCCTGCTGGTTGTCGAAGGCCTCTTCACGCTCGTCTATCCCGAGCTGCTGCCGCTGTACCATCTGCGAATCTTTGTGGACACTCCTGACGGAGTTTGCTTCGACCGGCGGCTGCGGCGTGATGTGACAGAGCGCGGGCGCACGCCGGAGTCGGTGCGCCGGCGATACGATGAAACCGTCCGCCCGGCGGCCGAGCGCTCCATCCGCCCATCCGCCGCCCATGCCGATCTCATCCTTGATGGCGCGGGCGCGCTTGACTGGAAGGTGGAGCGCGTCGTGAACGAGCTGCGGGCGCGCGGCCTCATGCCGGAACTCCCGAAATGAAACGGCAGGCCAAGCCGGCCCACCTTAGAACAGCTACCCGAAAGTAAGGTTGCCTCCGGTGGTCCCGGTACGGAAGTTTCACTGTACGTTGAATCTGTTTTGCATCTAGTTGCGTAGGGTGAGAGTGAGAGAGCCAATGCAAACCCTCGAAAACGTGAAGCGCAACGCGGGTTCGTACCTTCGCCAGGGCATGTCGCCCCGGCGGCTGGCGCTCACGATCATGCTGGGGTTTGTAATCGGGTGCATCCCGGTGGTGGGTTTGCCTACGGCGATATGCGCGGTGCTGGCGCTGGCCTTCCGTCTCAATCAACCCGCGATCCAGGCAGCGAATTACATTGCCATGCCGTTCCAGGTGGCGCTGATTGTGCCGCTGCTGCGGCTAGGGTCGAAGATGTTTCCGATGGGCGCGAGCCATGCTGCCGACGTGACTGCCTTGGTGCACTCACCGGCAGGAATTTTCGCCGCATCGCCGCAGCTGGCCTGGCAGATTGGCGGCATGGCCGGCCAGGCGCTGTTCGCGTGGATGCTGCTTGCAGTGCCGATCGTTGTGCTGCTGACCCCGCCATTGGCCGCTATTCTGCGGCGCGTGCCTGCCCTGGCCGCCCACCACGCCGATGACGACCGCGGCCCCACGAACAAAGACAAGTTTGCAGGGAACTCCGACGTGTCGTTGCGGACGCCGCTTGCGGTTGAATCCGGCGACTGATCCATCGTGGAGTGAACCGTTCCAGACATTCCCCTGGTAACAAACTCAGGAAGCTCGGGCCCCCCGCCGTTCAAGCAGTCTCAAACATCCACCCCACCCTGGGGACGATGAAGCCGCGCCGCAATGGCGCATTCGTCTTCACTCCTCGCGCAGCGTCCGCGCGGGGTCGATGCGGATAATTCGCAGCGTTGGGGCCAACGCGGCGACCAGGATGATGAGGGCCAGCGTCGCCACCACCGCGGCGAGAGTAGGCGCGTCGTATACGCCCACCCCGTAAAGCACGCTGCGCATCACCCGAAGCGCCAGCGCGCACAGTGCCAGTCCGATCAGAAGGCCTGCTCCCGAGGCGCGAAGGCCCGACCCGCCCACGTGCCTCATGGCCTGCGAGACCGTGGAGCCCAGCGCCATGCGGATCCCGATCTCCCGCGTGCGCTGCGCCACCAGGTTGGCTACCAGGGCAAAGATGCCCACGGCGCTTAACAGCAGAGCCAAGGCCGCCATGGCACTCAGCAGGGCCACTTCGATGCGCTGCGTAGCCAGGGTCTCGGCCTGCAGGTCTTGCATGCTGTAAAAGCCGGAAAACGGAAGACCCGGGTCGGCTGAGGAAAGAGCGCGCTGCATTCGTGCGGTGAGGCCCTCCATGGGCGCGGCGGTGCGCACGATCCAGCTCGGCTGGAACCACACATGAACCACCGCGAGGCTTTGCGGACCAAGTTGGGTGGCGGGGATGTACACCGTCTCCTCACTTTGCAGGGGGGCGGTGGGATTAAGGCCGGAGGAAAGCTGGGTATCGGCTACAACTCCGACGATCATGGTGCGGTCCTCGATGGTGCGGCCCACCGGGCTCTCGCCGGGAAAGAATTTGCGCGCGAAGGTTCGGTTGACGATGGCTACAGGCTGGGTGTCCGACCCGTCCCCCGCGGTGAAATCGCGGCCGGAGAGTAACGGCATCTGCAGGGTGGAGAAATAACCGGGGGTTACGTAAATGTAGTCGGCTCCTACCACCTTGCCGGCAAAGGGGCCGTTATGGATGTGGATGCCGCCGTTGAGCGCCCGCTCGTAGGGCAGCGTGAGCCCCAGGCCGGCACTGCGAACGCCGGGGATCTGGCGCATGGCGGCGATGCTGGTATTCAGCAATTGCTGGAACTTTGCCGGGTCGTGATAGCGCGCGTCGTCCAGCGAGGCCTTGGCCGTCATCACGCCTACGGGATTGAATCCGGGCGGCAGGGTCTGGAGGTGGATAAGTGTCCGGATCAGAAGGCCGGAGCCGGCGAGCAACACCACCGTCAGGGCCACTTCCGAGGCGATCAGGACCTGGCGCAGACCGATCCGTTCACTCCCCGCGACCGAGCGCGAAGCCATCGATGAGCGAAGGTCGACTCTCCGCACCGCCAGGACGGGAAGCACCCCGAAAAGCACCGCCGTCAGTACCGAGACCGCCAGGGTGAATCCTAAAACGGGCAGATCGAGAGGAACGCTGGAGACCGGGAGGTAATTCTTGGGAAGCAGCGAAAGCAGCCCTCGGAGCGCCGCAAAACCGACGCCCACCCCCGCAGCCCCGCCGACAATCCCAAGAAGCAGGCTTTCGATCCAGAACTGTTTCTGGACTTGCCAGTGCGAGGCGCCCAGCGCCAGGCGGGTGGCGACTTCCGGCATGCGGCGCACCATCCGCACCACCGCCAGGCCGGCGAGATTGGCGCAGGCGATAAGCAGAATGAATCCCGCGGCGACCATGAGCGCCAGCGCCCGGGGGCGAAGTTGGGCCGTTTGCCCTTGCTGCAGGGGCACGAAGTAGTATTCGTAGCGGGATCCGGGATTGGTCCGCTGCATGGTGGCGATGTGATCGGCCCAGGCGCGGCCCAGCTCGGCGTTGGCCTGCTGCCACGTGGCCCCGTCCCGCAGCCGTACGACGGCGAGGTAATTGGTGCCGTTGCCCTCGCCTTCACGGCTGGGCTGGATGGGCGTGTAGAGATCGGCGTCCAGCGGAGTACGAACGCCCTTGGGCAAGATCCCGACGACCGTGTAAGGCTCGCCCCTCAGGCGGATGGCGCGTCCCACCAGGTCGGGATTGGCGCCGAAAGTGGCGCGCCAGAAAGCGTAGCTCAGGATGGCGGCCCGGGGACCGTGCGGCTCGTCTTCGGCTTGTGTAAAGTTGCGGCCAAACACCGGACGAACGGCGAGAACATCCAGGTAATGCGCGGAGATGCGACCCTGGTGTACGTATTGCGCCTGTTCGCCGGCCTGCAGATTGACTCCCGAATTTCCGCCGCTGCTCACCGCGGAAATCAAAGACGGGACATTGTCGCGCAGCGCCTCCCATTGGGCTCCGTCAATCCAGTGCGGCTCCACCGTGGCCTTGGCGCCCTGGATGCGCAGGAAGACGGTGCCCATGCGCTCGGGGTGCGGGTAAGGAAGGCTCTTCAACAGGAGCGCATTCACCATGGAGAAGATGGCGGTGTTGGCCCCGATGGCCAGCGCCAGGGTGACGATTACGGTAAATGTGAATCCCGGATTGCGCGCCAGTTGCCGGACGGCGTAGCGAAGATTCTGCTTCATGGTCCCCATCCGAACCTCATCTAGAGAATAAGTGAAGAAGAGAATCAGTGAACTGGTTCCCGGCCCAAAAGGCCCGGTCAGGCAATATTCGCTGTTTCAGTATTTCACTCGTTTTTCGCAAGCGGCCGGCCCGGTGTGGCAACCTAGAAAACAGAGTAGAGAACCTGACTCGAGAACAGATTCGAGAACAGATTCGAAAACAAGGGAGTCTCCCCGTCATGTCCGCGAATCCCAATAGCGCGCCGTTCGATCCGATGCACGCCGTTTCCGTCTGTAACGAACTTCACGCCTGGGAATGTGGCGGCGCCCAATCCGCCGAGGTGCTCTCGAAATGGGTGAGCGAGCGTCTGGCGGCCCACGAGGCGGCCCTGGCCACGCTCCTGGCCATCGACGTCCCGCGGACTCCGGAGAACACGCTTCGCCTCTATGATGCGGCGCTCGAGCAACTCAGCCTGGCCGGGGCGCAGGCGGGCGTGCTGAATTCCGTGGCTGCCGATAAGGCCGTCCGCGACCAGGCGCAGGCCGAGGCGCAGCGGGTCGCGATGGCGGGCTCGGCGTTGAGCCTGAACCGGGGGGTGTATGACGCCCTCGCCGCCATGCGCATTGACCATTGCAATGCGGCCACCACCCACTACGTGGAGCGCACTCTCCTGAGCTACCGCCTTGCCGGCGTGGACAAGGACGAAGCCACCCGCGAACATATCCAGAAGCTCCATGAAAAGGCCACCCGGCTCTCCCTGGAGTTCAGCCGCAACATCCAGGAGGGCGGCAAGACCATCACGGCCACGGCGGCCGAAGTTGATGGCCTTCCCCAGGATTACATTGACCGGCATCCGCCCAATGCCGAGGGGCAGATGGTGCTCACCACCGACCAGCCAGACATGCAGCCGGTAATGACGTTCGCATCCAATGCGGCTCTGCGGCAGCGCATGTTCCTGGCCTACAACACCCGCGCGTACCCCGCGAACAAACAGATCCTGGAACAGCTGCTGGCCACGCGCCAGGAGATTGCCGACGTGCTCGGCTTCCGGAGCTGGGCCGACCTGGCCACCGCCGACCAGATGATGGAATCGGCAGCCAAGGTGCGCGAATTCCTGAAGAAGCTGGACGAATCCAGCCGCCAGGGTGCGGAGCGCGAGGTGAAGCAGGTGATGGAGTTCGCGCGCCGCCGTCAGCCGGATTTGCAATCCATCGACATGAGCAGCCGAGGCTATTGGTACGAGCAGTTCCGGCGCTCCGCCTACGACTTCGACTCGCAGTCGGTGCGGCCGTATTTTCCCTATGCCAGGGTCGAGGCAGGCGTTCTCGACACCGCGGCCCGCTTGTTCAAAGTGGAATTCCGGCCCTCCTCGTCGCCGCCCTGGGACAAGGCGGTATCGGTCTATGAGGTGTGGGAGAGCGGAAAACCGGTGGGGCGGTTCTATCTCGACATGCATCCCCGCGAGGGCAAAGACAAATGGTTCTCGGCCCACCCGGTGGTTACAGGCGTAAAGGGCCGCTACATGCCGGAGGCGGCGCTGATCTGCAACTTCCCTGGGGGCGAGCCGGGCGACCCCGGCCTTATGCAGTACAGCGACGTGGTCACCTTTTTCCATGAATTCGGCCACCTGATGCACGCCATCCTGGGAGGGCACACCGAGTGGGCGGGCATCTCCGGCTTCGCGACCGAAGGCGACTTCATCGAGGTGCCCTCGCAGATGCTGGAAGAGTTCTTCCGCGATGAGAAACTGCTGCAGTCGTTCGCGCGGCACTACCAGACGGACGAGATCCTGCCCTCCGTCATCATCCAAAAAATGAAAAAGGCGGGCTCGTTCGGGCGTGCCGACGGAATGCGCACCCAGATCTACTACACAACCTTATCCCTCGATCTTCACGACCAGGATCCGAAGAAGATCGATCTGGACCGCGAGATCAGGGAACTGTACGAGCGCTTCCAGCCGTGGAAGTGGATCGACGGGAATCGCATGTACTGCAGCTTCGGGCACCTGACGGGATACTCGTCGAACTACTACACGTACGCGTTCGACAAGGTTATCGCTCTCGACTTCTTCGGTCAGTTCGACCCCGCGGACCTGCTGGGCGGCGAGGCGGGCGCGCGATACCGCAAGACGGTGCTGGAACAGGGCGGTTCGAAGCCGGGCCGCGAAATGGTCCGCGATTTCCTGGGCCGCGACGAAGAATTCCAGGCGTTTACGAAATGGCTCAACGAGGAGTTTGAAGAGGCAGCTATCAGCTCTTAGGTATTCACTTTCAGCTGCCGGGTGGGCGGCGCCGACTGTCCACTGCACACTGTTTACTTCTGCCCGGGAGGTGCATATGCGCAGCTACCACATTGCCCAGGTCAACATTGGGCGGATCCGCGCGGAACTGAGCGACCCGGTAATGGCCGGTTTCGTCAACCGGCTTAACGAGATCAATGCCCTGGCCGACGCCAGCCCGGGCTTTGTCTGGCGGCTGCAAACCGACGAGGGAAATGCCACCTATTTCCGGCCGTTCGAGGACCCCTGGATGTTGCTGAACATGTCGGTGTGGAGCGACGTCCAGTCACTGCGCCACTATGTCTACCAGACCGCGCACCGCGAACTGCTGCGGGAGCGGCACGCGTGGTTCGAGAAACTGGCCGGCGTGTACATGGCTATGTGGTGGGTGCCCGCGGGACACACCCCCGGCATCGATGAGGCCACGCGGCGGCTGGCCCACATGGAAGCACATGGCCCGACGCAGTTCGCCTTTAACTTCCAATCCATATTCGAGCCCGATGATGGATATCAGCAGGCCATCGACTGGGCGTCATTCCGTCCCTGCCCCGCGACATAGGCTGTCCCTCTTCACTGTCCACTGTTCATGATGACTGTCGCTGACTTTCGCCGCATCGCCTTGAGCCTGGAGGGGGCCGAAGAGGGCTCCCATTTCGGCTCGCCGGATTTCCGCGTGGGCGGTCGAATCTTCGCCACCCTGGCCGCGCAGGCGAAGGGCTACGGCAACCTGATGCTCACGCCCGAACAACAGGCGGCGTTTGTCGCCGAGGCGCCGCAGGTGTTCCTCCCCGTCCCTGGCGGCTGGGGCCGCAACGGCGCAACTCATGTGAATCTCGCCGCGGCGAATGAAGACCTGGTGGATGGTGCGCTGCAGACGGCATGGAAGCTGCGGATGGAGAAGAACCGCAAGGCGCCGAAGAAGCGGATGGATGGGACTCCCACCCTCGCGACAAAACCAAATCGCGAGGATGGGGCATGGAGCAGCCGCGGTGGAAAGCAAAAAAGAAAACATCCCGGTGAGGCATGAGTCATCTGCAGGGGCCGGGAGATTTTTAATGCGCGCATTGCTCAGGAGGTTGGCGTGAAGGTAGGCGTTCTGGGATCGGGCGGCGTGGCTACCACCCTGGCTGGCGGTTTTCTGAAGCACGGGCATGATGTGATGCTGGGCTCGCGTACACCCGAAAAACTCAAGGGCTGGGCGGAAGCCAATCCCACCGGCAAGACCGGCACCTTTGCCGATGCGGCCGGATTCGGCGAGATGGTGGTGCTGGCCGTGAAGGGATCGGCAGCCTCGGAAGCGCTGCGTGGCGCGGGCGAAGACGCGCTGGCCGGGAAGGTCGTGATCGACTCGTGCAATCCCATCGCCGATGCGGCGCCCGTGAACGGAGTTCTGCAGTTCTTCACCACCATGAACGAGTCGTTGATGGAGCAGTTGCAAGAGCAGTTTCCGGGAGCGCGGCTGGTGAAGGCGTTCAATTCGGTCGGCTCCGCGTTGATGGTCGATCCGCACTTCGACGGCGGCAAGCCGACCATGTTCATTTGCGGCAACAATGAAGACGCCAAGAAAACGGTGGCCAGAATCCTCGATGAGTTTGGCTGGGAGACGGCGGACATGGGCGGAGCCGAGGCGGCTCGCGCCATTGAGTCGCTGTGCATGCTGTGGTGCATCCCGGGCTTCCTGCGGAACCAGTGGACCCACGCTTTCAAGCTGCTCAAGAAATAAACCCGTCAGCTCGCTTTCTTTATCTCCCTGGCGATGTGCTCCATCAGGACGTGATTGATGCTCGTCTCGACGTTCTCTCCCGGCGGCGCGTGTTCGCGAAACCATTGAACGATCCGGGCGTTCACGGGGACGGAAACCTGTTCGCTGTCAGAAGCGGGGAAGGAGACGACGCCTCTCCTGGCGTTGGAATCGCGTGCCTCGTACGTCTCAATCCCTTCGTCGACGCGGGACGGCTCTTGCAACCGCTCAATGGCCTCGGGACTCAACCGGCTGGCGTTCTTCATGGGACCTCCTTTGGACGAGACGTTCAAACCCAGGCGCTGACGTCCGTTAGCACGAGCCCGCCCGGAGTCACCCATTTTACGCGAAATTGCGTGGGGTGCATCTCATGCCGGACGCTTCGCCTGGAGATGCGGCGGGCCGGGAAAGGGCGTGCAACCTGGCGAATTCGCTATGATGGTCCCGCGATGGCAACCACCAGGGACTTCCAGGGCAGATGGGCCCTGGTCACCGGGGCGAGCGCTGGTATTGGTGTAGCGGTGGCGCGCGAGCTCGCCCGCCACGGAGCGAAGCTCGTTCTCACTGCGCGCCGCAAGGATCGGCTGGATGCGCTGGCCGACGAACTTGCGCAGAAGGGCGCCGAAGTGCGCACCGTGATCGCGGATCTCAACGATAGCTCCGCGCCGCAGCGGATCTTCGACGCCACCGAGGGCCAGGGCCTCGCCATAGACATTCTGATCGACAACGCCGGGCTCGGGCAGTTCGGCGCATTTCACACCAATCCTGTCGAACAGGAGATCAGCCAGGTGAAAGTCAATTGCGAAGCGGTGGTCCACGTGGCGCGATTGTTTGTGCCGCGGATGGTGGAACGCCGCCGCGGATGGGTGTTGGTGACGGCGTCGACGGCCAGCTTCCAGCCCCTGCCCTACTTCTCCACGTATGCCGCCACCAAGGCCTTCGACCGCTTTTTTGCCAATGGCCTGGCACACGAGGTGGGGCGTTTCGGCGTGAAAGTTACGGCCTTATGTCCGGGGTCGACCGAATCGGAGTTCTTCGACGTGGCACGCGCCGGAAGTGTGCGGCGGGGCGTGCAGTCGGCCGAAGAGGTCGCGCGCATTGGAGTTGCGGCGCTGGCGCGGGGTAAGCGAACCGTGATTCCCAACCTTGCGGGACGGTCCACCGCGTTGGCGGCCCGCCTGTTTCCCACCGGCCTGATCGGCTATTTCGTGGAACGATTTGCCCGTCCAAAGCCGGGCTCGCGCGCCTGATCCACCGAACAACCGCACTCGGCGCGCGCCCCATCTCATCACCCGTATGCGCGTATTGACGCCAAGCGAGGAGATTTAAATCCATGAAAAAAGGAAATTTAGGCTGTAGATTGTTTCTGGTGCCCACGCTTCTCCTGGGAGGCGCCCTGGTGATCGGGGGATGCAACAAGTCTTATCCCGATGAGAAGCCGGCCGTTGACCAGGCACTGACCAGCAACGATTTCGGCACCGTCGGCGTGTCGCAGGACCGCCAGAAGGGGGTGATGACCTTGCGTGGCAACGTAGGGCTTCCCGGCGACAAAACGCGGGCCGAGAAGATTGCCCAGCGCGCCGCGCCGGATTACACGATTGCCAATGAAATCGGCGTCAGGCCGGAGACCATGCCGGGCGCGGCCGGCGCCGACGCCAAGCTCGACTCGGCCATTGAAGACAATTTCAAAGCCGCCATCAAGGCGCACCAGAACCTGGACGACCAGAGCATCAGCGGGTCTTCAAAGAACGGCACCCTGGTGATCAAGGGCAGCGTGAAGACGCCCCAGCAGAAGTCGGAAGCGGAGAACCTGGGCAAGCAAGTGCCCAACGTGCAGCAGGTTGTGAATGAGCTGAAGGTAAAGTCCGGCAAGCACTCGACGCCAAGTTCGTAGGAGAACAGTGAAGAGAGTGAATAAGTGAGGAAGTAAAAAGGCGCACCCGGAGCCTCTGCCTACCTGTCGCTCATTTACCCACTTCACTCATTCACCCTCTTCCGCTCTTTACCCATTGCACAGTGTGCCCCCGCCATTGGATGATGGGCGAGTCCAGCGAACACTGCGGAGGATTTTCCCTTGCCCAAATTCGTCATCGAGCGCGAACTCGCCGGGGCCGGCAAATTGCCCCCTGATCAACTCAAGGCGATTTCCCAGAAATCCTGCGGCGTGCTGCGAGAACTTGGTCCAGGCATCCAGTGGCTGGAAAGCTTCGTCACGGACGACAAGGTCTATTGCATCTACATCGCGCCCGACGAAGCTACGGTGCGCCAGCACGCCTCGATGGGCGGCTTTCCCGCCAACCGGGTGTCGGAGATTCGCACCATCATCGATCCCACCACCAGCGAATAAACGCGTTGTCGCAAGAAGCGCGATTGGTTGCCCGGGACGCGCGGTTTCTTGCGCGACAGGGCTCGTTGCGCCCGCAAGATGAACGGGGAACAACGCCCTCGGTTCGTCCGACATCTCACTTCCAGTGTGTGATTTATGCGCGGATCGAGCTTCCCGGAAACAACACACAGGTTCCGGGGGATCACCGGCGTATGCACGCAAGAAGGAGATCAAGGCGATGAAACTGGATCATTCCCCACGCCCATTCCTGCTCGGCGCAGCCATTCTTCTGGGCAGCGCAATGGTAATTGCAGGGTGCCAGAATAAGAACCATCCCGACGAAAAATCCGCTGTTACCAACTCGCTGAACAGCAACAACCTGGGCTCGGTCGATGTGTCGCAGGACCGGGAAAAAGGCGTCATGACCCTGAAAGGCGATGTGGCTTCGGCTGATCAGAAGGACCAGGCCGAGAGCCTGGCCAAGCAGGCCGCCCCTGACTATACGGTTGCCAACGAAATCGGCGTCCGGCCGGCTCAGGCTGCAAATGCCGGAGCTGTCGCTTCCAACCTTGATTCTGCCATCGAGGACAACTTCAAGGCCTCGATCAAGGCGCATCAGAATCTCGACGATCAGAGCATCCACGCATCGGCCAAGAACGGCACCCTCGTCATCAAGGGAAGCGTAAAGACCACGGCGCAGAAGAAGGAAGTAAGCACCCTGGCCAAGCAGGTTCCCAACGTACAGCAGGTGGTGAACGAATTGGAAGTTAAGCCCGGCAAGCACTCCACGCCGAGTTCCTAGTCAGGCTCCATCGCTGTAGTTTTCAGGCGGACCAACTTCGGCTCATGGATTCCATCGCCCTTTGATTGCGGAGCGAATCCATGAGCCGTCGTACTATAGCGGCCGACCGATCAATCGCAGCCTTCTTCTGGCAGTGCGCCGACGGCTCCATGCTTCTCTACGGACTGCCGCAGGGATGGCGCAAGCCACACCTTGAAGACTGTGAGAAATAGAAGGTTCAAGTCGGAAACCAAGGTGGCGCGCAGCATGTAGGCCTCGTCGAGGCGCTGCTTCAAAGGAATCACCCTGCTGGCGTAATACTGAGGAAGCTGGTGCGCGGGGATGCCGGCCAGCAGCATTTCTTCGCGGGCAAACGCCAGCGAAGCCGCCCCCGTTATGCCAGGCCGGCAATCGATACGGCCGAGGGGCTGCTTGGGCACGCGCGGCCTGGGTCCAACCAGGCTCATCTCCCCGCGCAAAACGTTGAAGAACTGCGGCAGTTCGTCGAGCTTGAGGGCGCGCAGCACTCTTCCTACACTCGTGATCTGATCGTCGCGGATGGTGGTGATGCAGATCTTGTGTCCGCGGGCACGATGGGTCATAGTCCTGAACTTCACAATTGAAAACGGGGCACCGTGAAGGCCCACTCGCCTCTGCACGAAGAAAACCGGCCCGCGCGAACTGATGCGAATGGCAATGGCGATCAGCAGGCATGCCGGCGCGACGATGGGCAGCGAGGCAACCACCAGCGCCACGTCAAAGAACCGCTTGGCTCCCGATCGTGACCAGGCGCTCAACGGGGTGGCTTGCGGCGCAGGGTGCGGGCGCGCCACGGCGCCGGAATTGTAGTACTCATTAAGTGGCTTTCTGGCTGCTGCCTGCGCGCTTCGCACCCTGCTCCCCCCGGAACTTCTCGATTCACCATCGCGCATTTTCCGTGACAGAGTGTCAGGAGCTGATCTCGCAAATGTAAGAACATTGTCGCCACGGTGCGTCTCGCAGCGTGCTTGCGCCTTCCATGTTTCGCGCGGAACAAACTTCTGACAATCACATGACACCGGCATGACACTTGATGGGGGCGAGGGAATTTATCGTCGGCTAAGTCGCGGTCCGGCGTGCATTGTGCTTCGAGCAGGAGCGAATTGCCCATAGCCGGACCGGCGCGCGAGGCAAAAGGGTGACAACGGTTCGGCACAGATTCGCCTTGGCGAGGATCGTCTGTTTCGCGTTGGGGTGCACGCTCTGGACCGGTACGGAGATGCGCGCCACCGCACAGGCCATCTCGCCGGCTGTCCCGGTACAGCCCTCCGCAACGGAACCCGACGCGCGCCCCTCGGCAGACGCCAATGGGTTCGGACTCTCCAACGCGTCTCCATTCGCCACCGCGGGCACGTCTACCTCGCTGAGCGCCGCGCAGATTCTGGCCATCCTCCAGGAGAACCCCGAAGCGGTGATCGAAGTGAAATCGCTTTTGGCCGATGGGCTTCGCCAGAAAGGCGTGGCCGTCCCCGCCGATGCCATCACCGACGAACAGCTTTTCACCCAGATTGTCTCCAGCAGCGACCTGCGCACGAACGTGAGTTATTTCCTGCGCGCCCGAGGATATGTTCCCGATGAAATGCTGCGGAGACCGGCCGCCGCATCCGCGGGTACGGCGGAACTGTTTACTCCCGGCGCTCCAATCGCGAGCCAGCTCATACCTGGTGTCTCCGATCCCGGCAACGCTGCCGGATTCATGCAGCCGCAGACGGATTTCGATGCGTTCGGACCCGCGTCCGCGTTCGGACCCGCGTCCGCGTTCGGATCCGCGTCCGCGTTCGGATCCGCGTCCGCGCGCAATTCCGGCCGGGGATTGGCGCAGCGAGACGAGCGCGAACCGGGGCCCGCGCCAAGCACCCGCAATGTAACGGACCAGCCCGACGTTCTCCATCTTCCCGCCCCTTATAACCTGCGATCGCTGCGCGATTTGTACACTCAGGTTCCCGACTCCGCTGAGCATCTGCGCCGATTCGGTTCCGAGGTGTTTCGCGACCGTGGAACAGGAACAACGACGACGAGCCGGTTCAGCCTCACCGGCACGACGATGCCACTCGATGTGCCGCTCGGCCCGGACTACGTTCTTGGCCCCGGCGACGAGCTGAGCATCAACCTGTGGGGAGGAGTGACGCAGACGCTCACGCGCAGCATCGATCCCCAGGGCCGGGTCATGCTCCCTGAATCGGGAGAGATCCAGGTGGCGGGATTGACGCTCGGGCAGGCGCAACAAGGCATGAGCGCCGCCTTGCAGCCGCAGTTCCACAACGCGCATGTGTCCGTCACCGTGGCGCGCCTGCGCACCATCCGCATTTACGTGGTCGGCGACGTACAGCGACCCGGACCGTATGACATCAACTCTCTGTCCTCTCCCCTGAGCGCACTCAGCGCAGCGGGCGGGCCCACCGCTGTCGGCTCGCTGCGCGTGATGCGCCACTACCGCAACGAAAAGCTCCTGGGCGAAATCGACCTGTACGATTTTCTCCTCCATGGGGTTCGCAACTCTGAAGACCGCATCCAGGGTGGCGATACGCTGCTGGTTCCCCCGACGGGCCCCCAGGTGGCGATATACGGCGCCGTAAGGCGGCCGGCGATTTACGAGCTGCGCGGGGAGCAGACCCTGGCCGCGGTGCTCGACGACGCCGGCGGGCTCACGGTTGCCGCGGCGCTGGGGCACATCACCGTGGAGCGCATCGTTGCCAACCAGCGCCGCGAAGAGATCAGTCTCAGCCGCGCGGACTCCGAAGACGTGGCGGCGGCGACGGCGGCGGTGGCCGGTTTCGTAGTGAAGGACGGCGACCGCGTGCACGTGGCCACCGTCCTTCCCTACAGCGAGCGCTCCGTTTATCTGCAGGGACATGTGGCTCGGCCCGGCAAGCTGGCCTACCGCGACGGCTTGCGCCTGTCCGACGTGATCCGCACCTACCAGGACCTTCTGCCCGAACCCGCGGAGCGCGGAGAAATTGTGCGCCTGGTTGCGCCGGATCTTCATCCCGAAACCCTCTCCTTCAACCTGCCCGATGTGTTGATTGGCAACGCCAACCAGCCTCTTCAGCCGTTCGATACCATTCGCATCTTCGGCCGCTACGAACAGGACGCGCCCACCGTTTCAGTGCAGGGAGAAGTACTGCGGCCGGGCGCCTACCCGCTGTTTGAAGGAATGACGGCAGCGCAACTTGTGCGCGCGGCCGGAGGCTTCAAGCGCGATGCCCTGCTCGACACCGCCGACCTGATCAGCTATCACCTGCAAAGCGGCAGGGACGTGACCGTCGAACGGCGCGACCTGAAGATCGGCGAGGCCGTCATGAAACAGGACCGCGACGCCGATGTTGCCCTCAAGCCGGGCGATGTGCTGACCATCCATCAGCTCAGCGGGTGGAACGACATCGGAGCGTCGGTCACCATCGAGGGAGAAGTGGCCCATCCGGGAAGCTACGGATTCAAGCAGGGGGAGCGCCTGAGCGACCTTCTGACGCGCGCGGGAGGATTTCGCCCGGCCGCCTATCCGGAGGGCGCCGTGCTCACGCGTCCGGAAGTCGCGGCTCTCGAAGAGAAGAGCAGGGAAGAGCTCATCCGGCAGATCGAGGCCAGCTCGGCGGCTGCGCGCCTCTCTCCCAGCGCGGCAGGCGAACACCAGGGCGAGACGTTGCAGCTCATCCAGCAGCAACAGGACCAGGTGCTGGCCCGCCTGAAGAGCGCGCCCGCCACGGGGCGGATGGTGATCGGTATCCATGCGGTTATCGCCGACTGGGCGGGCAGCGCGGCCGACATTGAAGTGCGCAGCGGCGACGTGCTGCGAATTCCCAAGCGGCCCGGCTTTGTGCTCATCAGCGGCCAGGTGTACAACTCGTCGGCCATCACCTATGCGCCGGGTAAACGCGCGTCCTGGTACCTGGAGCGGGCCGGCGGCGCCACCGCCATTGCCAATCGCAAGGAGATTTTCGTAGTTCGCGCGAATGGGTCTGTGGTGGGGCGCCGCTCGGGAGGATTTTTCGAACAGGACGTCCTCTCCACCAGGCTCGACCCGGGAGACGTTATCGTGGTTCCGCAAAAAATCATCGGGGCATCGATGGTCTGGCGGAACATCCTGGCTACCGCGCAAATCGCCTCCTCCATCGCCATCACCGCCGCGGTGGCGGGACTGTAGGCAATCCATGGCAGCCACCGCTGAATCCGCTGCGATTTTTAGCGAAGCGCCTGGGGTCTTGCCCGCCTCCGACGGGCCCAACTGGCTGACTAACGCGCGCGTGCTCTGGAACCATCGCGCTTTATTGTTGCGCGTCTCGGGCATTGCCCTGGTGGTGAACTTCGGACTGGTGTTCCTCATCCCCATGCAATACGAATCCACTGCGCGCATCATGCCGCCGGAACATTCCGGGCCAGACGCCACAATGCTGGCCGCGATGGCGGGACGCGCGCTGGGAGGGGATATGTTGGGCAGCCTGGCCGCCAGCATGCTGGGCTCCCACAACTCGGGCGCGCTGTTCGCGGAGTTGTTGAAGAGCGGCTCGGTGACCGGCCACATCATCGACCGCTTTCAACTCCTCAGCGTGTATCACGCGCGCTACCGGGTGGATGCCGCCAAGCGCCTGTCGCGAAGGACCGCCATCCAGCAGGACAAGAAGAGCGGCGTCATCTCCATCACGGTGACGGACACCGACCCGGTTCGGGCTCGCGACATGGCCCGGGCATATCTCGATGAATTGAACATGCTGGTGAATCGAACCAGCACATCGTCGGCCCACCAGGAACGCCTCTTCATCGAGCATCGGCTGGATGCGGTCAAGCGCGACCTCGATCGCGCCGAGGGAGCAATGAGCGATTTCTCCAGCACCCATTCCACCATCGATATCCGCGAACAGACCCGGGCCACCGTGGAGGCTGCGGCCAAGCTGGAAGCGGAGCTGGTGGTGACCGAGGGCGAGCTGAAGTCGCTCCAGCAGATCTACGGAAACGAAAATGTCCGCGTGCGGGCAGCCCAGGCCCGCCTCGGCAATTTGCAGCGGGAGATGGTGAAACTGGACGGCTCTTCGGCCGAACTGCCTCCCGAAACGGAGCCTCCATCGCGGAATGGCGCGTCTGCGTCTGACGCCGACCCCATTTCCTATCCGCCGCTGCGTCAGCTCCCCCGTCTCGCAGTTCCGTATGCGAACCTCTACCGCAATGTGCGCGTGCAGGAAAACATCTTCGACCTGCTCACGCAGCAGTACGAAGTCGCGCGCATACAGGAGGCCAAGGACATTCCGGTGGTAAGCATCATCGATGCTCCGGGAATTCCCGAGAAGAAGTCGTTCCCGCCGCGCAAGCTGCTCACACTCATTATGACCATGCTGGTGCTGGGCGCGACCTTCGCATGGCTGATCTTTCGGCGCCACTGGGATGGACTCCGGGCCGATGACCCGCGCCGGGTGTTCACCCTGGAAGTTCTCCACGCGATCGATCCCCGGCAGATCTGGCCTCTGCGTCTCCTCCGGAGGACGGCATGACCGCGCCACATGCCGTGGTGGCCCCGCC
This sequence comes from Occallatibacter sp., assembly GCA_036502905.1. GTDB lineage: Bacteria > Acidobacteriota > Terriglobia > Terriglobales > Acidobacteriaceae > Telmatobacter. The sequence continues at coordinate 57,724 of DASXXV010000050.1, forward strand.
GGTGCCAGATTGGGGCGCCGGGATTTCGTTGGCCGCGTTTGCCGCGGGCTTCTTCTTCTCGTTTCGCGCCGCGCTGGTGATGATTTCGGCACGATGGCTGCATCTGGAAACCGAGGACGGCGTGATTGCCGGCCTGGCTATTCAGTCCGCCCTGCTGGTGGCGATCACCTTTCAGGCGGTTGGCCCTGCGGCTCGCACCATCGTCGCGATGACACGGCAGTCCACGGTTCGCTGGGCGCTCTGCTTTCTGGCGTTCTCCTGCTCCAGCCTGATGTGGAGCGCCACCATATCGCGCGCGGCTTCGTTCCTGTACTGGAGCGCAATGGCGTCGGACGTCGCAATCGTGGTCCTGTTACTCCGCGGCAGGCCCGCAGGCGAAATCGCCCGCTCGCTGATGCGCGGATTTATCGCCGCTACCTGCGTCCTTGCGTGCATCGCCTGGATCATGCCCGCCTCCGACGATCTCCGCCTGGGCGACCCGGACTACTTCAACACCAACCAGATCGGAAACCTGTGCGCGATGGCGGTGTTCATGGCGCAGTTTCTCACCGCCCGCAAAGACGGCCGGTGGAGACTGGAGATCTTCTTCCTGACGGTGACCCTTCTCCGCAGCCTCAGCAAGGCGACGATCGTTGCCTTCATCGTGGCCGAAGGCCTGTTGATGATCCGTGACCGATCGATGCGCCGCAAAACGAAAACCTTCATCGCGCTCGCGGCCGTCCTGCTGGTGGCAGCCTACTGGGGCCTGATCGGCTCTTATCTGGATGCCTACACATCCGCCGGCAACCAGGCGCAGACCCTGACGGGCCGCACCGCGATCTGGGCATACACTCTCGATGTCTCGCTGGACAGGCCGTGGTTCGGCAACGGCATCGACGCCATGTGGAAGGTGTTTCCGCCATTCGGCAGGGAAATGTTCGAGGCCCGCCACGCGGAGAACGAACTGCTGCAGCAGTTCTACGCCTATGGATTGGCCGGGATCGTAATGCTGGTGGGGCTGTATGCGAGCCTGTTCCGCGCGATTCTGCGCGGGCGGGACGGCATATCAAAATCCATCCTGGCTGCCGTCATGCTGTTCATCTTTGTGCGCGGTTTCGCGGAAGCCGAACCCTTCGATCTGCTGTTGCCGCTGTGGATGATCACCCTGTTCAGTTCTATCGTGGACCAGCGTGGAGAGTCGCATGCGGAGTTAACGTCGTCCCAGGTGTCCGCGCCGGCCCTCGCCGCCGGCCTTGCGAATCCGCGGAGCGCTGCCATATGAGAGTCCTGATTGCCGGCCTGTCGGCGCCCACCGAACTCAACGGAGTATCACGCCATGCCGCGAATCTTGCCCGCGGGCTGCTTTCGGTCCCGCAATCGGCGGAGATCCACTTCGTCGCCGGGGCCTGGCAGAGCGAAATGTTTGCCCGCGCCATCGGGTCGAGCGATGAGCGTCTGGTTATCCACTCCGTTCCGATCCCTCACCGCAATCACGATCGCGTCCGCTGGTATTATCGCGAACTTCCGCGCATGGCGCGCCGCCTGGCCGCCGACGTCGTGCACCTGAGTTACACCATGCCGCTCGACGCGCGCGCGTTTGCCTGTCCGACGATCGTCAGCCTGCATGATCTCTATCCGTTCGACATCCCGGAAAACTTCGGATTTCTCAAGGGCGTGGTGAACCGGGAACTGATGCACCATTGCCTGCGCAACGTGGATGCCATCGCGTGCGTGTCGGGATCTACGCGCGCCCGCCTTCGAGAACGGTTCGGCGCGCGCCTCAGCCGCAAGGCCGTCACCATCCTGAACGCCGTCGAGCCGGTTCCGGTAGCAGAGGCTCGGCCGCCGCGGGAACTCCGCACAGGGGAGCCGTTCCTCCTGTGCATTGCGCAACACCGCCAGAACAAGAACATTCCTCTCGCACTCGACATCTTCGAGCGCCTGGTGCGCAATGGCCTGGTGCGTGAAGCCACCCGCTTGCTCCTGGTCGGAATTCCCGGCCCTGATACCCCGCTGATCCGGGCGCGCATTCGCGAGGGCGGCCTGGAGCAGAGGGTGGTGCTCCTCAGCGGCATCAGCGATGCGGAGCTGCAATGGTGCTATCGTCATTGCGAACTGCTTCTGGCGCCCTCCAGCATTGAAGGCTTCGGGCTGCCCGTGGCGGAGGCCATGCTGGCCGGATGCCCGGTGGTCTGCTCCGATATCGCCGCCTTTCGCGAGATTGGGGGCGGCCATTGCCGGTATGTCAGGTTCGGCGAAAAGGTTGTGGAGCGATACGAAGCCGCCGTCCGCGAAACCCTGGCTGAACCACGCCCCGAGCCGCGGCTTCTGCCGCGTTTTTCGCCCGCGGTCATCGCCCGCGAGTATCTCGCCCTGTACACGCGCCTGCTCGCTTCGCGGTGCATGGCCCGCTGTGAAATGCTGTTCTACGCCGAGCCGCCCGGCGAAGAACCCGATGCCGCGGAAGCCCGGTGACCATCGGGCACACGCCCGGGATATGTCTTCACCACGTAGCTTCGTAACCCTGCCAACTGCAGCGCGATATGCCACAGGAAGGTCGCGTTATAGAGATTGCGCCTCCACAGGCGGCGAGGATCCTGCATGAGGCGGTGCAGCCACTGCAGACCGATGCGCTTGATCCACGGCGCGCAATCGCGAATACGGCCGGTGTGAAAATCGAACGCGGCCCCCACGCCGAACAGCAGCCCATGATCCACTTTCGGCAGCAGGCGATGCATGAATAACTCCTGGCGAGGGGTGCTGATGCCCACCCAGAGGATGTCCGGCCGGCGGCGATTGAGCATCTCGACCAACTCCGCTTCTTCCGCGGAGGTCAGATCGCGAAATGGCGGAGTGTAGGTTCCCGCGATGCGCGTGCCCGGAAACCGGCGCACCCACATCGCCGCCAATTCCTGCGCGACGCCGTCCTTGCCTCCGTAGAAGAAATGCGAGCAGGCGGAAAACTCCGGCCGGCTGAAGATCGCGCCCATCAAGTCGGGCCCCGTGACCTGGCGGATGCAGCGACGTCCTTGCATTCGCCCCGCCCACACCACCGGCCTGCCGTCAGGAATCACCATCGACGCCTCGGCGAACGTCTCTGCCAACCGCGGATCGCGGCGCGCTTCCAGGATTCCATGGACACTGACGGCGCATATGTAGCCTTTTTCGCCGTGCCGTAGCAGTTCCGCCGCGCACGCCAGTGCGCCATCAAGATCCAATGCATCCACCTGAACGCCCAGGACGTTGGCGGTCGCGGAGTCGTCGCGCAAGCCCCGCTCCCGAATTGCGGGAGAGGAGCGCTGCGAAAGTGCGGCCGGCGTTGGTGGCATCATGCGTTCTCCAGGGACGCGCGGTTCAGGTCCTCCTGGGATGGCGTCGCCGCGCGCTGCCGGGAGCCGCGCCGGAGATGCAGGAACAGCGGCAAGTACACGGCGAGCATGATGGGGCCATACACCAGGCGGGCCAGGGCCATCCCGCGAATCCCGTACCTGGGCAGGAGCAGGAAAACCGCTGTCATCATGGCCGCACCGGCGACCAGATTGAGCCACGTCACGATGCGCACGCGGCCCATGGCGAGCATGGCGTAGGAGCCCGCCACGCTGAGCGCGGAAAGGGCGGTGCCGCATAGCACGATCGGCAGTATGGGGCTTCCCGCACGGGCAATCGCCGGGCCGCCCCAGGCGCGAAGAATGACACGGCCGAAGAGCAGGAGACCCGCGGTTCCCAGCGCCGCAGCGGCCCAGTTGAGCGCGATTGCCACCAACACCGTGCGCCGCACATTGGGCGCATCGTCGCGGGTGTATTGCGCGGTGATGCGCGGGAACAGGAAGTTCAGGCCCGCCGCGGTGATCCCGTACACCGGCTGCGATAATTGCGCGCACATGGCGTAGGAGCTTACCGCGGCGGCCCCCAGCGCCGCGCCCGTCACCAGCCGGTCCAACTGGCCGACCAGAAGCGCCGAAACCGCCTGGCACCAGGTGAATTTTCCGAAACCCAGCAACGCCTTCGTCGCCTCGCGATCGAAGCGCGGCGTCAGCGCCGGAATCTGCAGCAGCCTGCGGAGCTGCGAAAGCTGCATCCACAGCGATCCCGACGATATGACCGCGGCCGCCAGCATCACGCTGGTCACCGACGGCCGCAGCAGGGGGACGATTGCGGCTGCCGCCAGGCCGAGCAGCCGACCCGCCACACTGATCCGCACCGCCGCGCCGTAGCGCTCGAATGCGCGCTGGGTGCTGATGCAGACGCTTTCCAGCGCGCGCACCAGGAGCAGCACGCAGGCGATGCGCAGCGACCACACGCAATCCCCGCGCAAACCGGACGCGCTTCCGATAAGACGGCCCGTAAGGGCGGGAGCGGCCAGCCATCCGGCCAGCGCCAGCGCGCTTCCCAGCGCCAGATGGATGCCTAAAGTGCTGCGCACCGCGCGGCAGACCGCGGCGTGATTGCCGGCTGCGCGTTCGACGGCGACGTAGCGGATGTTGGCATCGCCGAATCCTGAAGCGGCAATGCCCCCGATGCTGATGGCGGAGTTGGCCACCATCCAGATGCCGTAGCCCTCGACCCCCAGGGCTCGCACCGCCAGGGGCGCGACCGCCAGCATCCCGGCCGGCCATGCCACGTAGTCGAGAACCCCGTAAAGCGCGTTGGCAAAGTGCGTCCGCATCGCGAGCAAGACCGGATGTGCCGGGCGTGCCGCTCGCACGGATACCGTGCACGCCGGCGCGTCCCCGGGGCACAATCCCGGTGCAGCTTTAACCTATCGCCTGCAACCGCCCGCGGTGTCATAGCGTTGTCATCTGATTGTCCGGGAATCCGCGAGGGCGTCGTGGCACACTAGACCTGTGACCCGGGAAAAACAATCATCAGCGCCTCATGGGGAAATGCCGCCCGCGATCACCACCGTGTCGACCCGCGAGGTCTATCGCAATGCCTGGATGCGCGTGCGCGAGGATGAGATCCTGCGCTCCAACGGCAAGCCCGGCATCTACGGCGTGGTGGAAAAAGACGAGGCAGCGATCATCGTGCCCATCGACGGAGAGCACATCTGGCTGGTGGAGCAGTTTCGCTACACCATCCAGCAGCGCGCGATGGAACTGCCCCAGGGCGGATGGGAGACGGCGGTCGCCGATCCCGAGCAACTTGCCCGGGGGGAACTGAAGGAAGAGACCGGACTGGAAGCAGAGAACATGATCTGCCTCGGCGCCCACTGGATCGCATACGGCTTCACGCGCCAGAAGCAACACGTATTCCTCGCCACCGGTCTCACCCAGGCCGACAAGGATCCCGAAGAGACGGAACACGACATCGTGGTGCATAACGTGCCGGTCCGCGAATTTGAGCAGATGATGCTGGATGGACGAGTGCGCGACGGCTGCACCCTGGCGGCGTGGGCGCTTTACCTCATGTGGAAAGCCAGGCAGTAACAAACAAGCATTCGGTGCAAGCAGTCGCCGGCGAGGCACACGTAAAAAAAACCTTACATGTCAACTAACTCGTTGTAAGATCGTCTCGCACGATCGACCTTCCTCTCTGCGAAGCCAGAAAATATCAGCCTGAAGAGATTGCCGGAAAAGCCACAACCCGGCCGTGCTGCCCCCCGCCGCACCGTTGCCTGGTTTTGCGACAAGACGATCGGATGCCGGAGGAGCATCCATGGGCTTTGTGGAAAGCATTCTGAAAGAATCACGGGTCCGTTACCAGGAATATCGCTGCAACTCGCCGACGCCGATCTGGCTCACTTCCGGAAATCAACTTCTGTCGTCCTACAGCGCCCTTTCGCGGTTCGCCACCGTCGACCGGAACTACAGGGGCTGGCATGCGCACCATGTGGTGGAAGCGCAGGATCTCGAACGCCTGGGCATTTCGGCAAAATTCCCGGTCTATGAGGAGCAGCTTACGGTGCTGGTGCCGCAGGCGGCGCACATTCAACGCATCAACAGCGTGCTGCGCAACCAGGCGCCGAAATATGCGGCGATGCCGTCCGCGGATCTGCTGGCGGCCTATGCGGCGGCGTATGCGCTGATGGGAAATTATTGTGGCGGAGGCGAGCAGCGCATTCAGTCCGAGTTGATGGCCATTGCGCGGGCCATCTTTCGGTGGGCGGGGTTGGTTTGAGCGCTACGGCCGCTTCTCGACCGGGATCCAGTGCGACGGATACTCGGGGCCGATGTACTCCGCGCGCGGGCGGATCAGGCGATTGTCATCCAACTGCTCGATGACGTGGGCTGCCCAGCCGGAGATCCGGCTGACCGCGAAGATGGGCGTATAAAGATCGATGTCTATGCCGAGCGTGGCGTAGGTCGAGGCCGAGTAGAAATCCACGTTGGCGTTGAGCTTCTTTTCCTGGTTGATGTAGAGCTCGATGGCCCGGGACATGTCGTACCACTTGGGCTGGCCGGCGTCTTTTCCGAGCTGTTGGCTCATGCGGCGCAGATGGGTAGCGCGCGGGTCCTCGGTCTTGTACACGCGATGACCGAAGCCGGAGATCTTCTGGCGCGCGGCCAGCATGCCCTTCACGTAATCCACGGGGTCGGCGTCCGCCTTGTCGATGGCGAGCAGCAGGCGCATCACGCCTTCGTTGGCTCCCCCGTGCAGCGGGCCCTTCAGGGCGCCGATGGCGCCGGTGATTGCGGAATGGATATCGGACAGGGTGGCGGCGATGACGCGCGCCGCAAACGTGGAAGCGTTCAGCTCGTGATCGGCGTGCAGGACGAGCGCCAGGTCCAGCGTGCGCGTGGCCGTGGCCGACGGCTTAACCCCGTTCAGCATCCACAGAAAATTGGCCGCATGGCTGAGGGAGCGGTCCGGCGCAACAATCTCCTTGCCCTTGCGAATGCGGTCGTAGATGGCCACAATCATGGCGATCTGCGCGGTCAGGTTGTAGGCCTTGCGGACATTAGCGTCGTGCGAATTGTCCTTCTCGTCGGCGTCGTAGAAGCTGAGCGCCGAAACCGCGGTGCGCAGCACTTCCATGGGCGTGGCCGAGGTGGGAAAGCTCTTGATCAGCTCGATGATGCGCTTGTCCAGCGACCGCGCCAGCGCCAGCTGCGAAGTAAATTCGCGCAATTCCAGCTCGCTGGGGAGCCGCCCGTTCCACAGAAGATAAGTAGTTTCTTCGAAGGTCGAGTTTTCCGCCAGCTCGTGAATGTCGATGCCCCGGTAGGCCAGGACTCCGGCCTCTCCATCAATCCAGCAAATACCGGAGTTCGCCGCAACGATTCCTTCCAGGCCCTTTCCAGCGACAGCAGTGGACATATTTTTTGGATCTCCCCTTCTTGCTTTTGGATGGTGGCAGCGCCTGTTGCGGGCATATAGAAGGGCCCGTCGGCGTTAAAAGGAGCAAAGTCCTTTATAGCGTAGCCGTTGAATGGTTGTCACGGACGGCTGTCAGGGGGCGCAGTTTCCCTTTTTCCTCAACGGTTGGACAACTGGATGGGATGCCGTCCGGATCGTTGCCGTCGCACAAGCAGACCTAATGTCGGTGCTGCGTCCCGGAGACGGCTCCCCGGGCGGAGTGTGATCCTGCAACCGTCGGCGGCTCCTTCCAGCCACTCTTGTTAGTAAGCTGCCTCAATGCAAGCACTTGTGCGTAGAACTTGTTCATCGCTTCGATTTGCCCGGTAAACAGGATCACGCGCGCCAGGTGCATGTCCACTCCGTCGGTTTGGCCCGTGTGCCCGACATTACCGGCCCGTCGTCGCACATGGGTCATGCTTTTTCCTGCTGCAAAGTCGCCGGTTTCGATACTCTATAGTTTCCACGCGGAATGCGGTTACGGCCTCCATGCGGGTATTTGCCCGTTTCCGGGGCGTTCGAGAATATATTTTTCCACTGCAGCGTCTAACCCGATACGAGGACAACTGAATGATCGGTTCGGAAGAGAGCGTGGGGCGGCAGGAGGCGGGGTTGCAGCAATCATCCCCGCAAGGAGAACCAGAACACAAAATGAGTGAAATCGACGACACCCCCAGGACATACTCCGGCGCGATTCTGGCCGTGATTGCTGTCTGCCTGTTGTGCGCCATCGCCGGCCTCGTGTGGACGTACACGCTCAGCGGCCGGATTGCCCATTCGGAAGCCGCTCTGAGCGAGGCCAACCAGCAGAATGCCAGGCTGGCGGCCCAGTTGCGGGAGACCGACGCCCGGCTCAAGGTGACGGCCGAGGAACTGGGCAAGTCGCTGGGCCTGACCCAGAAGCAGATGGACGCCCGCGCCCAGCAGATGCTGGCCCGCGCCCAGGCCGAGAACCAGAGGCTGGAGAACGCGCAGAAGATCACTGCGCAGCAGGTGAGCGCCGTTTCCAGCGACCTGACCAACGTGAAGACGGACGTGGGCGGCGTCAAGACCGATCTGGGCAAGACGCAGAGCGACCTCGCCCAGACCGTGACCCAGTTGCAATCCATGAAAGGCGACCTGAGCGATCACAGCAGCCTGATTGCGCGGAACAAGGATGAACTGGAGATCCTGAAGCACAAGGGTGACCGGACGTACTACGAGTTCACGCTCGACAAGGGCAATCGCAAGCCGGTGGGCACGGTGAGCCTCGAACTGAAGAAGACCGACTCCAAGAAGAGCAAGTTCACGCTGATCGTCTACGCGGACGACAAGCGCTACGAGAAGAAGGACCGCAACCTGAACGAACCCCTGCAGTTCTACAGCGGCAAGGAGCCGGGCCTTTACGAGATCGTGGTGAATTCGATCAGCTCGAAGAATCAGGTCGCCGGATATCTCTCCACGCCCAAGAACGCCCCTGCGCCACCCTCCGGCCAGTAAACGCGGCGGGGTCCGACTGAGCCGATTTTCCAAAGACCGGGTATCCCGGGTCTCGATTTGGCGAGACCCGGGCACCCGGCCTTTGGGGGTTCCGATTTTGGGTGCGGCGGTCTGCAACCGCCTTCGGCGGTTATGTTTCAATAGGAGTAATGGGCATTCCCCGGAGATCGACCGTCAAGGGGCGGCTTAAGACCGCCAGCCGAAAAATCCGCGAATATGCCATGGTGGCGCGGGCGCTGTCCTCCACCGGGCACCCGGTGCTGGCGCAGATTGTGCCCATGCGCTTCTGCAACCTTTCGTGTGCTTACTGCAACGAGTACGACAAGGTTTCGAAGCCGGTTCCCCTGGAGGAGATGTACCGCCGCATCGACCACCTGGGGCGCCTGGGAACGGCCATGGTGGGCATCTCCGGGGGCGAACCGCTGACCCATCCGGAGCTCGATGATGTGATCCGGAGAATCCGGAAGAACGGCGCGATTGCCGGCATGATCACCAATGGCTACCTGCTCAACGCGGAACGCATCGAGAGGCTGAACCGGGCCGGCCTCGATCACATGCAAATCTCTATTGACAATGTGAATCCGGACGATATCTCCAAAAAATCCCTAAAGGTTCTGGACAAGAAGCTGGAAATGCTGGCCGAGTACGCCGAATTCCACGTGAACATCAACTCCGTGGTCGGGGGCGGCATCCGGAACCCCAACGATGCATTGGTGATCGGGCGGCGCGCGCTGGAACTGGGATTCGAATCAACCATCGGCATCATCCACGATGGCGACGGCCAGCTCAAGGCGCTGAAGCCTGAAGAAGCGCGCGTCCATTCCGAGATGACCAACCGGAAGAAGACCAACTACGCGCAATTCGACAAGTTCCAGAAGGCTATTGCCGAAGGACGGGCCAACGACTGGCGCTGCCGCGCCGGGTCGCGGTATCTATATATCTGCGAGGACGGCCTGGTCCACTACTGCTCGCAGCAGCGCGGCTACCCGGGGGTCCCGATCGCCGAATACACCCGCGAGGACGTCAAGCGCGAGTTTGTCACTGCCAAGAGCTGCGCCCCCAACTGCACCATCGGCTGCGTGCATCGTATCAGCTACATCGATCATTGGCGGGCTCCACAGACCTCGACGGTTTCTCCTGGTCCCGGGGGCCTGGTCCAGATCCAGCCGGCGGATTGAGAAGAGCCAGAGATCAGGGATAAGGGGTCAGGGATCAGTTCAACCCAGAGGTTCTCGCGTCTTGCCCGGCTGTGAAGACGTTTTGCCAAGTGCTTGATGCGGTGCGGTTTACGGGATCCAGGGCGGTTCACAGTTTCTGTGGGGCTGTGGAGTTCTGGCTGTCAAATTATTGAAAATAGAGGAAGTTATGAGGAGCTTCACGTCTTCACAGTCGCTTTTTACAAAAAAAGATTGGGTGCGAAGTTGAGGCACAGGACACCAAGGGTTCAGGGGATCAGCTCTCCCCTTGAGGTTCTCGCGTCTTGAAATTAGACCGGGGCTGTGAAGACGTTTTGCCAAGTACTTGATGCGGCGCGGTTTACTTGATTGCGGGCGATTCACAGTTTCTGTGGGGCTGTGGAGTTCCGCCTCGCAATTCGTTGAAAATAAACCACGTTATCATGAGCTTCACGTATTCACAGCGGCTTTTTGCAGAAAAAAGTTTTGCGGGCGGTGGCCTTGACTCTCCGGGTGAATGGCGGCGACCGGCTGCTTCGGGGTTCATGGTCTGATGGTGGCATTCCAAAGGCGAATTCGGTGCAACGAAAATACCTTTGGATTGAGGGAAAAACAATCGGGGAGCTTGACAGCGCCTGGGTGGCGTCGCAGGGGCAGATGCGAACGGCGCATCCTGAGCGGACGCGCCGGGCTGTTTGCTGGTTTCCGATTTACTTGCTGGCGGGCCGCTTGGGGGCCGGAGCGGCTGAGGCCGACCTGGTATCGGCCAGTGCCTGGTCGATAAGCTGGTAGAGCTTGCTGCGGTCCAGCACTTCTACGAACGGCGCGCCCTTGGAGTTGGCCGTCACCACCCAGATGGTGGGGGTGTGCTCGATACCTACGCGCTGGCCGAGGGCGTAGTCAGCCTTCACCTCCGCTGTCAGCTTGCCCTGGGGGTCCACGGCGAAGGGAAAGGCCACGCCGTGCTCCTGGGCGAATTTCTGGGTGAACTGCGCCAGGGCATCCGGGGTGGTGATGGACTGCTGGTTGGCGAAAACGGCGTCGCGATACTCGTCGCCCAGCTTTTTGCTTTTGGTATCGAACCAGCGGGCGTTCACCGCGGCGTTGAAGCTCCACGCGTGGAAGGCCAGGGGGAAATCATGCCGCACCCAGGGAATGTTGTACTTGGCGGCGGCCTCTTTCAGCAGGGGGTTGGCGCGTGCGCAGTCGGGGCATTCCATGTCTTCCCACTCCACGATGGCCACGCGGGCGCCGGGCGGCGGCTTGAGCACGGAGGGGTCGTGCACCTGGGTCCCGGCCGGGGGCAGGTTCACCTGGGCGCGAACGGCCGGCACGAGCGCCAGTGCGGCCGCAGCCGCTAAAGCTGCGGAACCGCGAAGGACGGAAGTACGAAATCGTGCAAAGCGAAGCATTTCGATTGGACGGCTCCTTGACTCTGATTGTAACGGTCCCGATTCTCAGATCGCAGTCTTAAGTTGAAAGCAAACTCGCGAGGCGCTCTCTGTGCTTGAGCAAACACACTGGCCGGAAAGAGGTTTCGGTGCAGAAAAGCCGTCGGGCACGGTGGTAAGGCCGCGCTCTTCGTCGAGCCTCTCCGGCGGGAATGGCGTCCAATCAGGCATGGGCATTTTCGCATGGAGCAGGTGGCTGGTCGTGTGGCTGTTGGGAGGCGCCGTGTTGTTCGCGCAGGAGGCTCCGATCCCCCAGGCCGACGAGCTGCCCGGATCGCCTTTTGCCGTCCGGAAGACCTGGGTGATCGGGGGCGCCGGCGATTGGGATTACTTGACGCTCGACCCCGTTGCCCGGCAGCTCTTCATCACCCACCAGACGCGGGTGCAGGTGGTGGACATTGACAGCGGGGCGGTGGCCGGCGAGGTCACGGGGTTTAGCGACGCGCATGCCGTGGTCCTCGATCCGGACGGGGAAGTGGGGTATGCCAGCGATGGACGCGCCGGCCTGATCCGGGTTTTCGACCGCCGGAGCTTCCAGGTCACGGCGAAGATAGCGCTGCCTGCCACGCCGCGCGCGCTGGTGTTCGAGCCGCAGACGGGGATGCTGCTGGCGTTCGGGGCGCTGCCCACCCCGGCGCCTCCGCCGCGCAATGCTCCGCGGACCGATCCGCGGGACGGCGATCCTTGCAGCGTGTATGCGGGGGGATGGCCACCGCCACCGGCCTATCAATCGCTGATCAGCATTGTCGATCCTGCCAAGCAGACGCGGGTGGCGGATGTGCATGTGTGCGGCATCGTGGGCGCCGCGCAGGCCGATGGTGACGGCCAGGTCTATTTTGCGATCAGCAACTTTAACGCGGTTGGCCGGCTGAATGCCGCGAGCATCGTGAACCTGGCGCGGGACCGCGGGGCAACGGAATTGCGCCAGGCGCACGGATCGATCAGGGGGGATGGCACGCTGCTGCTCGATCTCCGGATGTCGACCACGACGGGTGCGGGCCCGCACTACCGGGCCTTTCCACTGGGCCGGGAGTGCCAGGATCCACGTGCGGTGGCGGTGGATGCGCGGCATTGGCGGCTGTTTGCGGCTTGCGCGAACCAGAAGCTGAAGGTGCTGGCGACCGACACAGGCGCATCCATTGCCGGGTTGACGATCGGGCCGGGGGTGGACGGCATGGCCTACGACCCGGGCCGGGATCTCATCTTTACTGCCAACGGCGGCGGGTATGGAAGCGTGACCATCGTCCGCCAGCACCTTACCGACAGCTACGCGGTGATCCAGAACCTGCCCACGATGCAGCAGGCGCGGACGATGGCCGTCGATCCGTCGACGGGGCTGGTGTACCTCGTCACGACCCTTTATGGAGCCAATCTCCGGAACCCGCCGGTGAACGGCATCGGGACGTTGAAGCTGAACCCCGTGGATGGGAGTTTCCAGGTTCTGGTGATCGGGGACTAGCAGAGAATTCATTACGGCCATCGTGGAAGAGCAACCGCGGATCCTTCCCCTTCCCCTTCGCAAAGCTCAGGGTCAGGGTCAGGATGACAGATTGTGGTTTTGTTGTTTTCATCTCCCCACGCATCAATAGCGATAACGCATTCACTGCGACAGGCTACCAAGTGAGGATAGCGATGATAGCTTTACTTAAACCGTGGCACTTGATTGTTTTCGCGGTGGTTGGTTTCCTTGTGTTTTTCTGGATGGGCCGGGAAAAGCACCACTGAAATTCTCAAACTGACCCACTACCGGGAATGAAGGGAGCAGTGGACCGAGGAGAGCCTGCGGAAGCGGCACTTGTCTGTCTGCTTGCACCAGGTCCGTCCGGAAGTGGCACACTATTGCCATGCTCGGCATCGGTGCAAGTCGCGATCTGCCAACGGTTCTCATCATTGACGATGACATGGTCAGCCGCGAAGTGATGGCCACGGTATTGACCATGACCGGATATACGATTCACACCGCGCCGCAGGGCGAGGAGGCGATCGCCTTGCTGGACGGCGGAAGCTGCAAGCCGGACGTCATCCTGATGGATGCGCAGATGCCCGGGTTGAAGGGCCCGGGGCTGGTGAAGGAACTTCGGGCGCGAAGCGCGGCGAGCATTTACGCGATGAGCGGCAGCGATGTACCGGACGATTTGAAGAGGGCCGTGGACGGGCATCTTTTCAAGCCGTTCGGGCCGGAGGCACTGCAGCAGCTGATTGAACAGCACCATCCTCCCGCGGGGGTTGAGCCGCCGGGAGATGTTCCGGTGGTGAACACCGAGACCCTGGCCCAGTTGCGGGGGTTGATGTCGCCGAAGGCGGTGCGAGAAATCTACACGGCAGTGGTTGAGGACCTGGGCAAGCGGGTGGCGGCAATCGGGCGCGCGATGGCGGCCGGGGACGGGCAGGAGATTCGCCGCCTGGGGCATGCCATCAAGGGCGGGGCCTCAATGGCGGGAGCCATGCAGGTTTCGCGCGTGGGCGCAAAGCTGGAAGCCGAAGGTGACGAATTAGATAACGTTCCGGCGCTGCTGGAGCAATTGAGGGCCGCCGAAGCAAACCTCCGGCGTATGCTGGACTCGGAGTTCTCGGCCTGAAGTAAAAGCGGGGTCATGCGTTGCAGAAGGCGGCGGAATGATGAAAGTGCAAAAGCAGGTCCTTCCGCTTCCCCTTCGCAAGCTCAGGGTCAGCCTCAGGATGACAACTCTGTTTTGTTTTCAAGCAGGTCCTTCCGCTTTCCCTTTCGCAAGCTCAGGGTCAGCGTCAGGATGACAACTCTGTTTTGTCTCTAAGGGCAGAGGGAGTTTTTCCGCAGCCTGTCGAATCGCGGCGGCCGCAGGGGTAAGGCCCGGGAACGTATCATTATCGGACAGAATTTAACGGGCACTCGTGCCCCTGGCACGGAGGAGAATTTTTACCCGTGGATCGACCCATTCGAATCGTATTGGCAGATGATCATCCGGTTGTGCGCATCGGCGTGCGCAACATGCTCAGCGAGCAAGATGGCTTTGAAGTGGCAGGCGAGGCGTCGGATGGGGACGAAGCCATCACCCAGACGCTTGACTTGCAGCCGGATATTCTTCTGCTGGACGTGCAGATGCCGCGGCTGCCGGGCCTGGAAGCGATGCGGGCGATCATGAACGGCTCGCCCACGGTGAAGATCCTGCTGCTGACGTCGACCATTACCACCCAGCAGATTATCGAGGCGCTGCATATCGGGGCGCGTGGGATCGTGCTGAAGGACGCCCTGGCCGGGCACCTGCAGGTGGCTATCAAGACGGTGATGGGCGGCGACTACTGGATCGGCGGCAAGCGGGTGGTGAACCTGGTTTCGGCGCTGCACGACCTGATGCAGCAGGCCGCCGTGCCGCAGCGCAAGACCTACGGCCTGACGCCGCGCGAACTGGAAGTGGTGGGCTCCATCGTGGAGGGTTGCAGCAACCGCGACATAGCCAAGCAGTTCGGTCTTAGCGAGGAGACGGTGAAGCGCCACCTGTCGAATATTTTCGATAAGACGGGCGTATCGACGCGGCTGGAACTGGCGCTGTTCGCCATCGCGCACCAGTTGGTGGCGCCGTCGTAGGGGATCCTGCGGCTTCGCTCCCACGTCTCAAACGCGAGACGGGCGGGACGTGACAAGCGGGACGTGGGCACCCACGTACAGGTCCATCGAAAAGTCCCTCCCTGGGAATAAAACTCCCGCTCTCCGGTTCTATGCAATGAGGGGAGCCCATCGTGAAACTGCCAATTCGCCATGACGGCTGTGGCCGGGGAAAAGCTTCTTCTCCGGGGGCCGCGCGTCCATGGGTCAACTGAGGCTGGTTGTTAAAGCCATTCCCAGGAGGGAGGAGAGCCTGAGTTACACTGTTCGGGCCGTGCCCCCCTGTTCTGTTGCCTTCGGCTCGTTTGAAGAGCTGGCCATGCCCCTGTTCAGCCAGCTCTACAATTTCGCCTGTTGGCTCACCGGGGATCGCGCGGCCGCGGAAGACCTGGTGCAGGAAACCTACCTGAAGGCCTGCCGGGCATTCTCTTCGTTCGAGCAGGGGACCAATTTTCGCGCCTGGATTTACCGGATTCTGCGCAACACCTTTCTGACCACGCAAGCCGGGATGAAGGCCACCGCATCGCTCGACGATGAGGATCAGGGTCCATTGGAGCCGGAAGCGGCCGACACGCCTGAATCCATCCTGTTGGCCCGGGACGCGCAGGAAAAGATTCGCGCGGCGCTGGAAGAGCTGCCGGTGCACCATCGCGAGATGATCCTGTTGTGTGACCTGGAGGAGATGAGCTACCAGGAGATCAGCCAGTCGTTAGGCATCCCGATGGGGACGGTGATGTCGCGACTTTCGCGCGCGCGGCGGGCCATGCGCACCCTGCTGGCTGCGGCGGCGGAAGGGAGGGCGCGATGAGCTGCGAAGCGTGGGCAGAAAGGCTGGATGCGTATGTCGATGGCGAGACGGCGGCGCCGGATGTGCCCGCATTGGAGGAGCACCTGCGGGCGTGCGGGGAGTGCGCGGCAGAGGCGCTGGGCCGGATGCAGATGAAGCGCGCCACGCGGGCCGCGGCGGCGATGCGGTTTACTCCTCCGCCGGAATTGCGCCGGCGCGTGGAGAAGAGCATTGCGCCGCAGCGAAAGCGGTGGGCGTTCCTGATGAGCCCCGCCTGGGCCATGGCGGTTGCGCTGGCGTTGGCGATCGCGGTTTCGTCGGCGGTGTGGTTGGAGCACGAGGCGCGGGAGCAGGCGATAGGGCAACTGCTGGATATGCACGTGGCGGCGCTGGCCAGCGCCAATCCGGTGGATGTGGTCTCCTCCGACCGGCACACGGTGAAGCCGTGGTTCCAGGGCAAGCTGGCGTTCACGTTCAACCTGCCGGAACTCGGAGGGTCGCCGTATACGCTGGATGGCGGCAGGCTGGTGTACTTTCGCGGGCAGGCCGGGGCGCAGTTGATCTACCAACTGCGCAAGCACGAGTTCTCAGTGTTTATCGTGCCGGATGGCGGAGCGGGGAGCGGCGGTATTGCGGACGGAAAAAAGAACGGGTTCAGCACCGAAGCGTGGAGCGCCGGCGGTCTGCGCTACGTGGTGATGAGCGATGCCGGCGAGGGCGACGTGCACGCGCTGGGAGAATTGATGCGGAGCGTGCAGCGTTGATGGGGCCTGGGCCATAATCCCTGGCGTCTGCGCGTTACTTGAAGTTGGCGAGGATTTCGCTCGTGTCCGGAACCACGAAGTAGCGGCGCTGGAAATACAGCGCCAGGTTGACCAGGGCGATCATGACAGGCACCTCCACCAGCGGGCCGATCACGGCGGCGAAGGCCGCGCCGGAGTTGATGCCGAACACCGATACGGCGACAGCGATGGCCAGCTCGAAGTTGTTGGACGCGGCTGTAAACGAGAGCGTTGCCGTTTTGGAGTAGTCCGCGCCAAGCTTTCGGCCCATGTAAAACGAGACCAGGAACATCACCACGAAGTAGATCAGGAGCGGGACGGCGATGCGGAGAACATCGAGAGGCAGATGGACGATGTAACTGCCCTTCAGAGAGAACATCACCACGATGGTGAATAACAGGGCGATCAGGGTGATGGGCGCGACTCGCGGTACGAAGTTCCGGTCGTACCACTCGCGTCCCCTGGCCCGGACCAGTGCTGTGCGCGTGAGGAAGCCGGCGATGAACGGGATGCCCAGATAGATGAAAACGCTCTTGGCGATTGCGGCGATGGAGATGTTGACCACGGCTCCGCGCAGGCCGAACCAGCCGGGCAGCACGGTGATGAACACCCAGGCGTAAGCCGAGTAGAAGAAGACCTGGAAGAGGGAATTGAACGCGACAAGTCCGGCTGCGTATTGTGTGTCACCCTTGGCGAGCTCGTTCCACACGATGACCATGGCGATGCATCGGGCGAGTCCGATCATGATGAGTCCCGCCATGTACTGGGGATAGGCGCGCAGGAAGATGACGGCGAGGGCGAACATGAGAACCGGCCCGATGAGCCAGTTCTGTGCGAGCGAGAGCCCCAACACGAGCTTGTTGCGGAAGACCTCGTGCAGTTCCTCGTAACGAACGCGTGTGAAGGGGGGATACATCATGAGGATCAGGCCCGCAGCGATGGGAATGGAAGTAGTGCCGACGCTGAAGCGGTTTAAAAACGGGACGACTCCGGGAGTGAGCCAGCCGAGGGCGACGCCGAACAGCATGGCGGCGAAAATCCATCCCGTCAGGTAGCGATCCAGGAACGACAACCGATTCTTTTTCACTGTGGGCTCCTAGTGTGGTGTCCCCGAAGAACTTTGAAAAGCAACTGCGGATCCTTCGGCTTTTTGGCTCGGAAACGGGCCAAATTCGCTCAGGATGACAGACATATATTGGGTGCGAACTTAGGGGACAAGGCGCTAGGATCGGCCGATCTGGTCGATTTCGCGTTTGATGGCCATATCCTCAAGGGTCGCGAGGGGCAGAGCGAGAAACAGGCCGATCCGGCGGTCGAGGACCGTGAATGCGTCACGAAACGCGCGGGCGATTTCCTCCGGAGTGCCCTTGACTGCCGCCGGATCGGCAATGCCCCAGTGCGCGGTCATGGGCTGCCCCGGCCAGTAGGGACACTGCTCCCTGGCGGCGTTGTCGCACACTGTAAAAACGAAGTCGAGCGGTGGCGCCCCCGGCCCGGAGAACTCATCCCAGGACTTGCTGCGCAGGCCGGCCGTGGATAATCCCGCTGATTCGAGCTGCTGAAGGGCTTCCGGCCGCGGCTGCCCGGTGGGATGACTGCCGGCGCTGTAGGCGGTAACCCTGCCCTTACCTTTGTGGCTCAGGATTGCTTCGGCCATGATGGAGCGTGCCGAGTTGCCGGTGCAGAGGAACAGAACGTCGTAATGATCCGCCATGATGCTTATTCCTTTGCTTCGGCGAGAGCAGGCTGGCAGCAGCGCGGCTGGCAGCAGCCCGGCTGGCAGCAGGCGGATTTGGGCTTGTGGGCGCGGATGAAGGCGCTGAAAAACTTCTCATTCACCTGGGGAGCGATTGCGTCCACGTCAACGCCGGCTTCGGTGAGGAATTGCCGGGCGTCTTCGATGTTGTACTCGCGGGTTGGCTCAACAGAGACCTCTTCGAATCCAGCGGCGCCAAGTTTCGCCAGGTATTCCTTCTCGTCGAGCGCTCCGGCGATGCAGCCGACCCAGAGCAACATGCTTTGGCGTACCGCTTCCGGCACGCTGCCGCGTACGACCACATCGGAAACAGCGAAGCGTCCGCCCGGCTTTAACACGCGGAAGGCCTCACGGAGAACGCGACCTTTGTCGGCGGAGAGATTGATGACGCAGTTGGAGATTATGACATCGACGGAGTTGTCGGGCAGGGGAATGCTCTCGATCTCGCCTTTCAGGAATTCGACATTGGTGACGCCCGCCTGCCTCTGGTTTTCACGCGCGAGCGCCAGCATATCGTCGGTCATGTCCAGGCCGTATGCTTTGCCGGTGGGACCGACGCGGCTCGCGGACAGCAAAACGTCGATTCCACCACCGGAGCCGAGATCGAGCACGGTTTCTCCCGGCCGAAGATCGATCAGCGCGGTGGGGTTGCCGCACCCGAGAGACGCCTTGACCGCATTCTCGGGAATGATCCCGGTCTGGTCGGCGCTGTAGAGATTGGTGGTGATTGGATCGCAGCAGCGAAGGCCGGGGTCGCAACATGCCTGCACACTGCCGGATTGCGCCACGGCGCGGGCAGCACTCCCGTACTTTTCCCTGACTTGCTCCTGAACGGCGGCGGTCGATTCCATAGGATGGCGTCTCCTTACATATGCTAACGCGAATGTATTCTCCCATGGACGTATCTGTCAAGGCGCATATAATAACCGGGTGAGTCATTCCCCCAAGAACTACGACCTGGCCCTGCTGTTTGCCGCGCTCGCCGATCGCACCCGGCTCCGGCTGCTGAACCTGATGGACGGCAAGGAAGTGTGCGTCTGTTATTTCGTGGAGATTCTCGGACAAAGCCAGCCGAAGATTTCGCGTCATCTCGCCTACCTGAGACGGGCCGGCGTGGTGGCCGCGCGGCGCGAGGGAAAGTGGGTGCACTACAAAATTGTGGTACCCGCCAATACCGGCGCTGCCAGAATCCTGGGGGAAACGCTGGCCGTTCTGCGGGCAGACAAAGGGATGCAGGCGGATCTCAACCGGCTGAACAAATCCTGCTGTGTACCGCAGAAGGTATCCGCGCTGGATGGAGCGCCTATGCCGACGGTGGTTGAGGCGCTTGCCTGTTCGTCATGTTGATTGACGTGAAGGGGCCGAGTGGCTCATTGCGCGCATGTCGAGAGTGGGGCCGTCGATCACCCGCTGAGAAACTGCGTGGCCAGGCGGTCGAGAATCCCTTCGGTGTTCTCGCAAACGCCGGTGTGCACCGGCGAAGGCTGGATGATGGTGCTGCGCGGGGAGGTGAGCCAGTGGAAGCGCTCGCGCTGCGAGAGCGCCGCAATGGGGCCGGCGGCGGGGTCGCCCAGGCAGATGCGCGGAATGGCCTCAAGGTGCTGGCGGACGAGCTCCGCATCCACCTCCGGCCACAGGGCGCGGAGGCGATCTTCATTAAGCAGGATGCGTGCATCGAGATAGCGTTTTTCCAGGCAGAACACGACTACGCCGGCATTGATGAACTCCTCGCGCTCCACGCGCGGCACGACGCGCAGGATGGCGTAATCGAAGCTCGCGGGCGCGGGCCGGGCGGCAGCGGGCTTAGCGGGTGCGGGGTTAGTTTCGGGCATGCACCGCCTCCTGCTCGAAGGTGTGCGCGGCGGCCAGGCGGCGAGTGAAGAAATCAATATAGCCGGCGCGGCGTTCCGCTGCCGAAAGTTCGCCGGGGATGGCCTCCAGCCACGCATCGGGGACCTGGTCGACGATGGCGGTCAGCGAGTCGCGCGTGAGTGTGTCGCGCGCCGCGGCGCCGGTGGTTTCGATCCGGGTTGCCCAGGGCAGCAGGATGTGCTGCCGGATGGGGGCAAACGGCGACCCAATTTTCGCCTGCATGGTGGGCCAGTCGTGATGGAAGAATAGCGCGGCTCCGTGGTCGATGGGATAGAGCTTGCGGTGCCACACCAGCAGATTGGCGTTGCGCGGCGTACGGTCCACATTCTGCACGAAGGCATCAAACCACACCAGCAGGGAAGCTTCATGGGGCGGCGCGGTGTCTTGGGCGGCGGGGTCGAACATGGTGGATCCGGGCAGGTAATCGAGCGCCAGGTTGAGGCCGGCGCTGGCCTTGAGCAACTGGCGGATTTCATAGTCGGGCTCGTTGCGTCCCAGGGCCGGATCGATTTCGACAAACACGATCTCGGGCACGCGCAGGCCCAGGGCGCGGCCGATCTCGCCGGCGATGAGCTCCGCGATGAGCGCCAGGATTCCCTGGCCGGCGCCGCGGAACTTGACCACGTACAGTCCGAGGTCGTCCGCTTCGACGATCGCAGGCAGAGAGCCGCCTTCCCGCAGGGGCAGGACATATCGCGTTGCGTTTACGGTGCGGAGCATGAAGGTTCCAGTGTAGCGGGGTGAGTGTGGAGACGGGATAGCGGATGGGCTATTCAGGTTTGCAAGATTTGTGAGGACGAGGAAGGTGGGGTGCCCGGGATATATTTGTTGGGGGTTGTTGTTCAGGTTGGTTCCCCCCATAGACGCAAAACAAGGCGCGCCTAAGGTGGAGCACCCTACGGTGGAGCACCCTACGGTGGAGCACCGGATTGAATCCTGGCCTTGTAATCTGGACGGGAATAAGATTTTCCACCATGCAACGTCCGAGCTCGCATGGGGTTTGTAGTATTTGGGGACACATCGCGGGACGCTTGGATAGGGGCAATCGGGCACTTATCGGAGACGCTCTTCCACTCAACCCGGGCCGCCCGGGCGGCTCACGCAAAGCGGAGAGGTTGATCGATGCGCGTTATTCTCGTAAATCCAAGCGACAATTCGTTTGGAACGGCGGTTATCACACCGCGTTGGCTATTTGTACTGGCCGCTGCCACACCCGATATCGCCGGCGACCCTGTTTTGATCGACGAATCGCTTGAACAGATTCACCCGGAAAGCATTTCTTCCGGGGATATCGTGGGAATCAGCGTGCACACCGGCAACGCTCTGCGCGGATACCATGTAGGCCGCATGGCGCGCGAGCGGGGCGCGTGGGTGGTCTACGGCGGGATTCACGCCACACTGTTTCCCGAGGAGGCGCTGGAACGCGGCCAGGCCCACGCCGTGGTGAAGGGCGACGGGGACGTCGTCTGGGGCAAGGTTGTCCGGGATTGCGTCGCCGGGTCTCTATCGACAATTTACGAGGGCGGCCGAATTGACGGAAGCCAGTTCCTGGCCGCCCGCTGGGACCTGATCCAGCCGGACAAATACATGTGGGCTTCCGTGCAGACCATCCGCGGATGTCCCAAGCATTGTTCGTTTTGCAGCGTTTGGCGCACCGATGGACAGAAGCCGCGGCAGCGGAATTATCAGGCCGTGATTGATGAAATCGTCACCCTGCGGCGCATGGGTTTCCGGTTCGTGGCCCTGGCCGACGACAACTTCTACCCGGTGACCCTGACCGATCTTCGCCTGGCGCGGGAACAAAAGAACACGGCGCGGCTGGAAGAACTGACGGCCATCCGCCGCGATCGATTTCAATTGATGGAAGAGTTGGCCGAATTGCCCAAGGACATGGTCTTCTACACCCAGATCACGATGGAGGCCGGAGAAGACGGCGACTACCTGGATGCCATGCGCAATGCCAACATCAAGGGGGCGCTGGTGGGCGTGGAGGCGGTCACTCCCGAGGGACTCAAGGCGGTCTACAAAGACTGGAACTATTCCGGCGAAGCGCTCGCCAGGCAACTTCAGAAATTCCGAGAGCACGGCGTCCACGTGCTGGGTTCGTTCATCTTCGGGCTCCCGACCGACCGGCCGGCCACCTTTGACGCCACGGTAGAAATGGCGATCAAGGCAGGCGTGACCTTTGCGCAGTTCGTCATGATGACGCCGTTCCCGGGAACGGTGGA
This sequence comes from Occallatibacter sp., assembly GCA_036502905.1. Classification (GTDB taxonomy): domain Bacteria; phylum Acidobacteriota; class Terriglobia; order Terriglobales; family Acidobacteriaceae; genus Telmatobacter. The sequence continues at coordinate 80,112 of DASXXV010000050.1, forward strand.
TTTCAAGCGCTGGGAACAGGAGCAATCGGCGGCACCCACGATCGTGGCGGGCGAGCCCATTACGCGCTACTGGCTCATACCCACTGAAGTCCGTCCCAAGATGTTCACTCCGCATCCGACCATGAGTTCCGATGAGATCCGGGAGCGCACGCAAAAAGTGTGGGACCGTTTCTACAGATGGCCGGCAATCTGGGAGCGCTCGGCGTGCTGCCCCAACCTGACCTCCCGGATGGCGTTTGTGTTCCTGTCCAAGCTCTATCGCCAGATGTATGCGGGAACGGGCATCTCGAGTGACAGCGCGCGGAGGAAAAAGTCGAAGAAATGGGCTCGCTGGACGGCCCGGCAGTGCAAGAAGCTGTTCAAGGCGAAGCCGATGCCGGAGTTAAAGAGCCCGGCGCGGGAAATCCCGTTCCCGGCGATGCTCCGCCCGGCCATGATGGGGAGCGAAGGCGAGTCGGAGCGTGGTCCGTTCACCCAGATCTCGTCTGCAACGAAGCGAGGGGAATAAGGGACTGCGAAAGCCCTGGGGCCGGGCGGCATTGGTAGTTCTCACTGCCTGGGCGCTCGCCGGACATGACAGGTTTGCTGGAGGTGGCCGATCGCAGGGGGTTCGGCCACGTGTACGCATCCACAGTCAGAGGTTAATCCGTCCAATGCGACATGGTGCGCACGCCGCTCGAGCCGCAGTGGTGTGCGCTGTCGCGCGGAATGCGGCGGACGGTGCGTTGCGCGGGCAGGTTGGAAAGCGCGGAAATTGAATCGCCTGGGCGATTCTGCGACTCTCTTGCGGGAACGGGCCCGGGGTTGGAATCGACGGAGGAGCGACATTGCGGATTGGCTTTTTGGGTTTGGGCAAGATGGGAGAGCCCATGGCGAAGCGGCTGCTGGCTGCGCGTCATGAGATGACGGTGTGGAACCGCACGCCTGAGCGCAGCGCGGCGCTGGCGAGAGAGGGCGCGCAGGTGGCGGCGACGCCCGCCGACGTTGCCCGCTCCAGCGACGTGGTGATGACCATGCTGTTTGACGACGCAGCGCACGAGGAGGTGCTGTTCGGATCCAAGGGGCTGCCGGTGAACGGGCTTCTGGGCGCGCTGCGGCCGGGCGCGTTGCATATCGCGATGAGCACCATCAGCGTAAAACTGTCGCAGCGGCTGGGCGAGGAACATGCGCGCCGCGGTCAGGCTTACGTGGCGGCCCCGGTGTTCGGGCGACCCAATGTGGCCGAGGCCGGAAAACTGTGGATCGCGGTTGCCGGCGCGGATGAGCCGGTGGCCAACACCCGGCCGCTGCTGGAGCCGCTGTCGCGGGGCATTTCGGTGGTGGGCAAACAGCCCTGGCAGGCGCACGCGCTCAAGCTGGGCGGCTATTTCCTGATCAGCGCGATGATTCATGCCCTGGGAGAATCGTTCGTGTTCGCCGCATCGCAGGGCATCGATCCCGCAGTGTTTCTGGAGACGGTGAACAGCGCGCTGTTCCAGTCGCCGTTTTACGCGGCGTACGGAAACGTGATGCTCCACCCGCCGGAGCACCCCGGAGCCACGATGGAACTGGGCGCTAAAGATTTGCGGCTTTTGCGCGAAGCGGCCCAGGCCGCCGCAGTGCGTATGAGCCTTGCCGATCAACTGGCCGTAGTTTTTGACGAAGCGCGCCAGCAAGGCTTGAGCGACCAGGACTGGGCCGTGGGACAGTACCGGATGGCGCAGATGCGGGGAAAGGTCGCGGCCAAATAACGGGCGACTGCCGATGGTGCGGCGGCGGTCACCAATAGAGGTGCTGGTTGTTGGTTAGGATAGGTGCATGGATTTGAAAGGCAAGATTGTCTTTGTAACCGGCGCCAGTGCGGGTATTGGGCGCGCCACTGCGCTTGCGTTCGCGGCCGAGGGGGCGCGCCTGCTGCTGGCCGCGCGCCGGGCGGGCAAGCTGGCCGAAGTGGCTTCCGAATGCCTGAAGCTCGGCGCCCCGGCGGTTCATTCCATCGATCTCGATGTGAGGGACCATCGCGGGGTGCAAAACGCAATCGACGCGCTGCCCGACGAATGGGGGGAGATCGATGTCCTGGTCAACAACGCGGGGCTAAGCCGCGGTCTGGACAAGCTCTACACGGGCCGAATCGAGGACTGGGAAGAAATGATCGACACCAATGTGAAGGGGTTGCTGTATGTGACCCGCGCGGTGGTGCCGGGCATGGTGGTGCGGGGGCGGGGTCACGTGGTGAACCTGGGTTCCACGGCCGGCGAACTGGCCTACCCCGGGGGCGCCGTGTATTGCGGCAGTAAGGCTGCGGAGCGCCTGATCAACGATGGGCTTCGCCAGGATGTGCTGGGCACGCCGGTGCGGGTGACCAGCGTAGACCCGGGCATGGTGGAGACGGATTTCAGCCTGGTGCGCTTTCGCGGCGATCAGGAGCGGGCCCAGAAGGTGTACAAGGGGGTGAAGCCGCTGAGTCCGGAGGACGTGGCCGAGGTCATCGTGTGGGCCACGCGGCGGCCGGATCACGTGAACATTGCGCGTGTCTCCATGACCACCATCCACCAGGCGAATTCGATCCTGTTTCACCGGGAGCAGTGAAAGAGCAGTGGACAGCGGACAGGAAAACAAGAAGCCATTCCCGCACCGGGGGAGGTGCGGGGGAGACTAAAAAACCCGCTCTCGGCGGGTTTGGTCTAGTTCAATTCGGCTATCTGCGCCTCGATCTGTTGCAAGGCGGCTTCCAGGGCGGACCGTCGCGCCGGATTCGAAGTTCGCTGTGAAAGGATGTTCTCCCGCTGCAGGTTCAAGGCCTGTTTCTGGCGCAACTGATGTGCGCGCTGGTGCTCCGCTTCGCGTTTCGCCTGGACGTTCACGAAGCCTGCGCCCATAGACACCGGCGCATACTGCTGACTGCTTGCCATCTGTTCCTCCACAGATTTACTTTCCCAACCACGAGCCATATCTTCATTTTACGAGGGTTTTGGTAAGATGCATCCCGCAGAATGGGGCGGGCGCATCCAAGGCGTGAAGATTGAACGCCCAAAATGAGGCAGGAGTACGCATGCGCGTCTGGCAGATTTCGTCCTTTGGCATTGATTCTCTGGAATTTACGGAACGGCCCAATCCCGAGCCCGGTCCCGGGCAGGTGCTGGTTAAAATTCACGCAATTTCTTTGAATTATCGCGACCTGATGATGGTGAAGGGGCACTATAACCCCCGGCTGAAGCTGCCGCGCATCCCCTGTTCGGATGGCGCAGGCGAAGTGCTGGCGGCGGGGCCCGGAGTCACGCTGTGGCGGCCGGGCGATCGCGTGGCGGCCATTTTCATGCAGAACTGGCTGGACGGACCGCCCACGCCGCTGAACGTGAGAGGCGCCCTGGGCGGCGATATCGACGGAACTCTGACCGAGTACATGGTGGTGCATGAGAACGGGCTGGTGCCTATTCCCGAGCACCTGAGCTACCAGGAAGCCGCTACGTTGCCGTGCGCAGCGGTGACGGCGTGGAATGCGCTCTGCGCAGCCGACCTGAAGCCCGGGGGAACGGTGCTCATCCAGGGAACGGGCGGGGTTTCGATCTTCGCGCTGCAGTTCGCGCGGCTCAAGGGCGCGCGGGTTATCGGAGTTTCCGGCAGCAATCAGAAACTGGAACGCGCGTACGAACTGGGGCTGGACGCCGGGTTGAATTACAAGGAAACCCCCGAGTGGGACCGGTGGGCAGTGGAGCAGAGCGGCGCAGGCGTGGACCTGGTGGTGGAGGTGGGCGGAGTGGGCACGCTCCCGCGGTCGCTGCGGGCGATTCGCATGGGCGGCACTATTGCGCAGGTGGGCGTGCTGTCCGGTCCGGGCGAAGCGCTGCCGCTGGCAGTGATTCTGCACAAGCAGGCGAGGATCCGGGGCATTTACGTGGGGTCAAGACAGGACTTTCTGGACATGAACAAGGCCATCGCCCTGACCCAGATGCGGCCGGTGGGCGAGGACTTCCCCTGGACGCACGCGCCGCAGGTCTTCACGCGCATGGAGGA
>DASXXV010000051.1:0-3516 GCA_036502905.1 Occallatibacter sp.
TGCATGCCGTCAGGGTAGGCGATTCATCGCGAACGAACTGTGATTGGACGCACCAGGCCGGTTCAGCAAAAGCAGGTCCTTCACTGCGTTCAGGATGACAAGTCCCGTAGATGCTCACTGCTTGAGGGCGGCCGTATTCAGCTTGCCGATACGGCCGTGGGGGCCGACGACAAAGGGCAGGGAAATAGCGTTCCAGTTGCGGTCGGTGTCGGGCTCCCACCCTCGCGACGGAACAAAGTCCCGAGGATGGGGCACGGAACATCGCGCGGGAGCCGGCTATCCGGTCACGATCTCGCTGAAGTCGGCGATGGTGGAGAACCCACGCAGGACTTCGTCGATGAGGCCGAGGTGGGCGCCGCGGACTGCCGGGTCGGGATCGAGGACCATCACCTTGTCGAAGAAAGTGTCCACCACGGGCCGCAGGGATGCGATCTCCGTCAGGGCGGGAATGTAGGCGCGTTCTTCGCGGAGTTTGGCGACTTGGGGGGCGAGGAACGCCGCGGCGTCTTTGAGTTGCTGGGCGTGGGGGGCGAGCTGAATGGAGTCGGACGCTCCGACAACAAATTTCTTTTCTTCGGCTTGGCGAAGAATGTTCTTGATTCGCTTGAAGGCTGCGGAGATGGCGGCGAAGTCCTCTGAGCCGCGAACCGCCGTCAGCGCCTCGGTGCGGGCGATGGCATCGCGCACGTCTTCAGCCCCGGCAGCGACGACGGCAGTGACCACGTCGTAGGCAAAGCCGCGGACATCCTTGAGATAGAAGTGCAGGCGCTCGCGGAAGAAGACGGACACCTGCTGGGCGGTGTCGGGTGGGGCGGGGCTGGCTTTGACTACCTCCGCAAGAGTGAGCGGGAGATCGGACTCGGCAAGGATCTTGACGATCGCATTGGCGGCACGGCGCAGGGCGAAGGGATCCCTCGATCCCGTGGGTGCGCTTCCAATTCCGAACATCGCGGTGATGGTCTGGATCCGGTCAGCGATGCCGAGCAGCTGGCCTTCGACGGTTCGCGGAATCGCGTCTTCGACAGAGGCCGGCGTGTACTGGTCGTAAATGGCCTTGGAAACGGTTTCGCCCAGCCCCTGGGTACATGCATACAAGCCGCCGACCTGCCCCTGAAGCTCGGTAAACTCCTTGACCAGTTCGGTGGTGAGGTCGGTTTTGGCCAGTAGCACCGCCGTGTACAGCTCCGCCTCGTTCACGGGAACCTGGGAGAGCTTTACGGCCTCGACCAGCGTGCGGACGACCTGCTCGTTCTGCTCGGTCTTCCAGTAATAGCTGCCGAGCTCTTTCTGGAAGGTGACGTGTTTCAGGCTCTGCACCCGCTCGGCGAGGGGAGTTTTCTGGTCGAAGTCCCAGAAGAAGACGGCATCCTTGAAGCGGGAGCGGAGGACGCGTTCATTGCCATGACGGATGACGTCGCGGCCTTCGTTGTCGACTTCGGTGTTGAGAACCGCAAGAAAGTGCGGAGCCAGCTTGCCCGCGACATCCTCTACGGCAAAGTATTTCTGATGGTCACGCATGACCGTGACCAGCACTTCTTCGGGCAGGCCGAGGTAATCCGACTCGAAATTCCCGAGGATGACGGAGGGCCACTCGGTGAGGTGGACGACGGTTTCGACCAGCGGTTCGTCTTCGCGCCAACGGGCTCCATTTACGGTACGAGTGGCGGAATCCAAAGCTTTGCGGATCAGGTGCCTGCGGCCGGAAACTTCCACCAGAACTTTGGCTGTGCGGAGGGCCTCAACATAGGCTGTGGCCGACGCGATCACCACCGGTGATTCGCCATGGAGCACGCGATGTCCGCGGCTGGCGTTGCCGGCGGGGATGCCGGCGACCTCCAGCGGAACGACCTCCGCGTCAAGAAGGGCGACAATCCATCGGACCGGGCGCACGGCGCGCTCCGGCTTGCCTTCGCGCCAGTACATGTTTTTGGCCCAGTAGAGGGAGAGGGCTTCTTTGGGGACTTCGGCAGCCAGGATTTCGGTGGCGGAGCGGCCGGCGCGGCGAACGGTTGCGCCGACGTATTCACCCTTTGGGTTGGTCACCTTCTCTAGCGCCTGGACGGGGAGGCCTGCCTTTTTTGCAAATGCCAATGCCGCAGGGGTGGGGGCTCCGTCCTTGAACGCCACCGTCCACGAAGGCCCGGTGAGCCTCTCTTCTGTGCCCTCCTGGGCGCACAGAATGTTCTCGACGAGGACAGCCAGGCGGCGGGGCGTGGAATAGGTGGTGACCTTCGCGTTCTCTCCGAGCAGGCGTTCGCGGGTAAGCAGATCGCCGATGCGCTTGCCGAGCTCCGCTTCCGCGGAGGCGATCATGCGGGCGGGGATTTCTTCAAGGCCGAGTTCAAAAAGAAAGTTGGGCATTTCAGATTGCTTTCTGCTTGTTTCATTTACTGAACAGCAGGTCCTTCGCTGCGCTCAGGATGACAGTAAATGAAGCTCAGGATGACAGTGAATGAGGTATGACCGAGCTACGCGGTCTGCTGGACGGCGTAGGCTTTGGCGACGCCGACGGCCAAAGTGCGGATGCGGGCGATGATGCCTACCCGTTCCGTGACGCTGATGGCGCCGCGGGCGTCGAGCAGGTTGAAAAGGTGGCTGCACTTCAGGGCCAGTTCATAGGTCGCGAGCAAAGGAAATCGTTTCTTTTCGGCGATGCCGGCGGATTCGCTGGTCAGGACCGTGTTGGCTTGTTCCAGCAGCGCTCTGGCTTCCGCCTCGTAGGAATTGAAGTGTTCCCAGAGGCGCGGGACGTCAGCATATTCGAAGTTGTAAACCGAGAACTGGAGCTCTTCTTCAAAGCGGACATCCCCGTAGGTGATGGGCGCGCCGGTCTGCGGGTCGCGAGCCCAGATGATGTCGTAGATGGAGGGCACGTCCTGCAGGAACTGGGTGATGCGTTCCAGGCCATAGGTTAGTTCGGCGCAGATTGGATCCAGATCGAGGCCGCCGCACTGCTGGAAATAGGTGAACTGGGTGATCTCGAGGCCATCGAGCATCACCTGCCAGCCGACGCCCCAGGCGCCCCCCGCGGGCCACTCCCAGTTGTCTTCCTCGAACTTAATGTCATGCTTGCGGAGATCGATGCCAATCGCCTCGAGGGATTGAAGATACAGTTCCTGCACATTCACCGGAGGCGGCTTGAGGATGAGCTGGAACTGGGTGTGTTTGAACAGGCGGTTGGGGTTCTCGCCATAGCGTCCGTCGGCAGGGCGGCGGGAGGGCTGGGCGTAGCCCACCTTGTAGGGCTTGGGACCGAGGACGCGCAGAAAGGTTTCCGGGGCCATGGTGCCGGCGCCCACCTCGACATCGTAGGGCTGCTGGAGAACGCAGCCGCGCTCGGCCCAGAAGCGCTGGAGACGGAACAGCAGGTCCTGGAAGGTGAGAGCGGAAGCATTGGCTTGCGACGAGGCGGGCGCGGATGAAGTCAGGGTTGAAGACACGGGCAATTCTCTCTGACGCGAAGAGATCGGGATACGGGGTTGATTTTAACAGTTGATGTCCGCTGGGCTTATTGTG
>DASXXV010000052.1:0-4617 GCA_036502905.1 Occallatibacter sp.
CCGATGGTCACCCAGTCGCCCACGTTCACCGCGTAGAGATTGCGCTGTCCGTGCAGCACCGCGCAGTCCTGCACATTCGAATTGGCCCCCACGCGAATGGAGTGCACGTCGCCGCGCAACACCGCATTCATCCACACGGACGAGTGCTCTCCCAGCGTGACATCGCCAATCACCTGGGCGGATTCATCGATGTAACAACTCGCGGGAATATGGGGAACATGCCCCTGGTAGCGGCGGATCATCTCCGGCGTGACCTCCAGCGAAAATTCTAATCCGGGTGCCGGGTGCCCCAGGCTTCGATTTTGAAACCTGGGAGAGTCGCTGCTACATTCCGCTCTTGCCCAGCAGCACGCCGATCCCGTAGGTGACCGCGCCTTCCACCGCTCCCACCACCGTCATCTCCATTCCCGAGGACCACCACGACCGCACCGTGATCAAACTTTTGGCCGCGCCTACCGCAAAGTGCGCCAGCAGCGACACGATGGCCGCCGTGATCACCGCCGGTACGCCCTGCATGAAGAAAAACGGAATCACCGGGATAATGGCGCCCACGGCCGTGGAGATGGCGCCCGACACCGCCGACACCATCGGATTCGAAAGCGCTTCCGCCGAAGTTCCCAGGCGCTCGCTGGACAGCGCCCGCAGCATCTGGTCGGGATCGCGCGCAATGTGATCCACCACGTGGAATGCGTCTTCTTCCGGCAGGCCCTTTACCTGGTAATAGAGCGCCAGCAGTTCGCGCGCCTCGGCCCCGTTCATGGCGATTGCTTCGCGTTCGCGCGCCAGCTCCGCGTGGTAGATCTCCTGTTCGCTCTTGGCCGCCAGGTATGCGCCCGAGCCCATCGAGAGCGCGCTGGCGATCATGCCCGACAGTCCCGCCAGCAGCACGTACTTGGGGTCGCCGGCGGTAGCGCCCGAAACGCCCGACACGATCCCGAAGATGGCACCCAGCCCGTCGTTCACTCCGTAGATCGCGTCCCCGATCCAGGTTCCCGCCTGCTTGCGGCCCTGGTTGCGCTTGGCCAGCAGCTCTTCCAGCACCGCCTTGGGATCCACCTTGAGTGCGCCCGCGGGGGCCGAATAGTGGCCGCGCAACAGCGACCCCAGCTCGCGATGATGGTCCTTTTCATCCTCGATGACGTGATTGAGGATATCGACCGAAGCATCGTCGCCCAGGTCCTTCAGTTGCTTGCCGTAGTTGGCAATGTGCCGGCTCTCCTCGATCTCCAGCCGCCGCAGCGCCATGCGGATTCCCCCCGCGCGGTTGGCCAGCGAGTTGGCCTCGCCGCCCGGGTGCCCCTTGTACTCCGGCTCCGGCCCGCCCAGGTCCTTGATCCGTCCGTGCCACAGCGCGGCGTGCTCCCACTCCGCGCTGGCCAGGTGCCGCAGCACCTGCGCCCGCACCGGCTCGGTGTCGCGATCGGCCAGCGTCTGGTAGGTGTGGTACCCCTCCATCTCCGCCTGCCAGTTGGCTTCAAGAGCAGCCAGCACCTTCTCCAGCCGCGCTCCGGTCAATGCTTCCTTTGTGGCCACTCCCTGACTCCTTGCTTCCCCTGAGAATAGCCCACTTCCCGCCGGTTGTTTAGCCAAGGCCTCCATTCCCCTGGTCCGGGCCTCCCCGTCACCTTCCCACCCGAGACCTTTCCCGTATAGTGTTGTGTGCAGCAAAACGCCGGGCCGGACGAGAATCCCGGACCCGGCCGGCGGAACAGGGAAATATCCCCGGCAGGCCCTTCTCCGGGGCGACAAAAAAACCGCCTCCGCCCGGCATGGTCCTGTGCCGACAACATCAAAATGTTGAGGACGCGCACTACGCCCAAACAGGGCGACTTTCAGGAAACGAGGGAACCACCTCTCATGGCCACGCGATCTACTCCAGCCACGGCGTCCACTTCGCCGAGCTATGTGGGACCGTTTATCACGGTCGCCATCCTGTTCTTTATCTTCGGGTTCATCACCAATCTCAATATGGCGCTGGTCCCCCACCTGCGTTCCATCTTCGACCTGCCGTATGCGTGGGCCATGCTGGCCGAGTCGGCCTTCTTCCTGGCGTACTTCGTGTTCTCCTCGCCCACCTCCAAGCTCATTGAGACCATCGGCTACAAGCGGACCATGGTGGTCTCGCTGTTTATCCAGGTGGTGGGCTGCCTGATGTTCGTTCCCGCCGCCAAAATGGTCAGCTTCCCGCTGTTCCTGACCGCGGTGTTCGTGGTGGGCGCCGGCGTTACGGCGCTGCAGACAGCGGCCAATCCCTATGTCGCCATCCTCGGTCCGGAGCATAGCGCGCCGGCTCGCCTGACCCTGGCGCAGGCGCTGAACTCGCTGGGCGGGACGATCGCGCCGCTGGTGGCGGGGGCCTACATCCTGACGGATCCCGCAGCCATGCAAACCAAGGCTGCCATAGCCAATACGGTGCGCGGGCCCTACCTCGCCATTGCCGCCGGTCTGCTCATCCTGGGCGTCACCGTGGCCTTCCTCCACCTGCCGCAAATTTCCCAGACCCAGGAGTTCCGCCCCGCGAGGGAAGGCGATACCCTGCTGGGCCGCAGCATCTGGAGCTACCGGCATACGGTGCTGGGCGCCGTGGGAATCTTCCTGTATGTGGGCGTGGAAGTGGGCCTGGCGTCCATCGCCGTGAACTACTTCAAGACCCAGGGCGTGGACAGCCTTAAAACCGCGTCATTCCTGGTGGCGCTCTACTGGTTCGGGGCACTGATCGGGCGCCTGCTGGGTTCCTGGATGCTCACCAGGATCAATCCGCACCTGCTGCTGGGAGTCTTCGGCTTTGCCGCCACCTTCTTCCTGCTGGTCTCCATGTTCTCGTCAGGCCAGGTAGCCATCTGGAGCATCGTGATCTGCGGGTTCTTCAACTCCATCATGTTTCCCAACATCTTTGCGCTGGGTATCGCGGGACTTGGGCCCATGACCAGCAAGGGTTCGGGACTGATCATGACGGCGGTGGTAGGCGGCGCGGTGATTCCGTACCTGCTCGGCAAGGCGGCCGATCATTACGGCATCCAGCACGCGCTGATTATCCCCGGCGTCTGCTACCTCTTCATAGCCTGGTACGGGTTATGGGGATCCAAGCCCGCGCGGATTGTGCAAGCGTAGGCTGGATCAGTTGTAAAACTGAAGGCCCTTCGGCGCACGTCGGAGGGCCTTCGCACGCAGGCTAACCGGCGGGTTTCGACATCTGGTGCAGCTTGAGGACGGTGTTCCAGTTGCGGCCGGTGCCGGGAACGCCGATGGCGCGCTCCAGCGGCTTGCCGGCGAACTTGGTTTCGCCGGCGCCTTGGGGGAAATGGAAATAGATGTGGTCGCCGGCCAGGTGGTAGCGGTCGCGGCGGGCGGGGTATTTTTCCGCGATAGCCTGGAGCGCGGCGCCGGCCCCACCGGATGCCTGCCCGGCCAGAAAGCCTACGTGGACCCGGGCGCCGCCCGCGGCGGCTTCGTCTGCGAACGGGTTGGCGGCGATGACGCGGGTCAGGTCGTCGTGAGTGCGGATCATGACGTCCACCGGCGCGCCCGTCAGCTTTTGGAGGGCGGCGGCAATGGCGGCGCCGACTTTGACCGCGGAACCGGACGCGTCAAAGACTGCGTTGCCGCTCTGGATGTAGGTCTGGACGTTCTTGAAGCCCAGGCCTTCGAGGAGCTTGCGGAAGTCGGCCATGGAGAGCTTTCCGTAGCCGCCAACGTTCACGGCGCGGAGCAGGGCAATGTAAGTAGGCATGGGGCCTCCGCCCAGGAGCTGAGTTTCCGGGTCGAGTGTATCGGTTTCCCACTCTCGCGACCAAACCAGAACCGTCGCGAGGATGGGGCACGGAAGTGTGGTGCGAATCCGGGATCCCGAGAGCAGGTCCTTCGCCCGCTTCGCTGCGTTCCGGGGTTCTCAGGATGACAACTCATCCGGGGTGTAGCCTGAGGAATGGCGATGGGCACGGCGGCTTTGCATTCACGGGTCTGGCTGGCACCGCGGCGGTGGTGGGCGGCGCTGGCGCGAGTGTTGCAGGGCGCGGGGTCCCCGCGGACAGGTCTTGGTTCACGGGGTGATGGCAAGGAAAAACATCCCTTCGACCGGCGGCACGGGGTGGATACGGACGGGCTGATCTATGCCGACGGGCTGGCCAGCGGGCACGCGCACGATGCGCACAACGCCGGGTACTACGCCACCGCTCCGTCGCTGTTTCGCGGGGCAATGGAGTTGTGGCGGGAGACGCTGGCCGGCACGGGTTACGGCGTGGAGGACTACACGCTGCTGGACATCGGCTGCGGCAAGGGCCGCGTGCTGATGCTGGCGACGGAGTACGCGTTTCGCGAAGTGGTAGGCGTGGAGCTGAACCCGGGGCTGGCTCGCGTGGCGCGCAGGAACCTGCGCAGGTGGATGCACTGGCGGTGGACGCGCGGCCGGCGGGCGTGCCGCAACGTGCGCATCGTCCAGGGAGATGCCCTCGCAGTGCCTCTCCCCGACGGCCCCGTGGCGCTGTTCTACTTCAACTCCTTCGAGCGCGAGATGGCCGGGATGTGGCTGGCGCGGCTCGGCGAGATCGCCCGCGAACGCACCCACCCGATGGACCTGATCTACGTGCACCCCGAATTCGACTCGCTGGTGCGCCAGGT
>DASXXV010000053.1:0-3552 GCA_036502905.1 Occallatibacter sp.
GTCAGGGTTGAAGACACGGGCAATTCTCTCTGACGCGAAGATATCGGGATACGGGGTTGATTTTAACAGTTGATGTCCGCTGGGCTTATTGTGCGCGGTGCATCGCGACGAAGTGCTGGCTTCCACCCGACGAATAATGTACGGGTTCATGGGGTGACGAATCAGGGGCAGCCGGTTATTGGGATTGGTGGTTCCCGCCCTCGCGACCATAAAAAATCGCGAGGACGGGCACGGGAGAGATTGGGACGGGGCACGGGAGATTTGGGGAAAATCAGGCCCCGAGGCGGGCCAGGGATTCGGCGGAGCGGAGCTTGCGTTCCAGATGGCGTTCGAGCACCTGGATGGAGAAGCGGCGGAGGTCCTGCGCGCGGCGTCGCGGCCACGGCTCTGCGGCGAACGCGGGTGCCGGCGCGCGCAGCATGCGCAGGGCAAGCTGCCAGGAATCCGGGGAAAGAACGCCGGCGGCGCCATTCCTGTGCATGGTGCAGAAGAGACCGTCGGCATGCGGATGGAAGTACACCTCCGCCGGACGCAATGCTTCTCCGCACATGGTGCAGTGGGCGATATCGGGCAGCAGGCCCATCAGACGGGTCATCCAGAGCGAAAAGTAGGTGAGCGCCATCCAGGGCTGGATAGTTTCGGAACGGGCCTCGGTGGTGTGTTCGAGGACGGAAGCCAAAAGGCGGAAGACGGTCTCCTGGGGATCGTGCTCGGGCAGAGCTTCTTCGAGGACCTCGGCAAAGAAGCTGAGTACGGCAAGACGGGGCTGATCGATGGGGGCGGAGAGCGGGGAGCGAATGATCTCGAGCTGGTCGAGACGGGCGAGCTCCTGGCGGGGGCGTTCCACGAACCAGGCGCGCGCGATGGTCATGGGCTCAAGCGCGCCGCCGAAGCGCCTGCGGCTTTTGAGGGCAGATTTGGCCACGCCGCGGAGTTTTCCGTAGTCGCGCGTGAAGATGCTGACGATGAGGTCGGCTTCTTGTACGGGCCAGGTGCGCAGGACTACCGATTCCGAGGTGAGGACGGACATTGCGATTCCATGATCGCACTGGCGGGGAATGCAACGGGTGGAAGGAGGAGAGCGGCAGGACGCAAACACAAACGTCCGCCGCGGCTCGACCGCGACGGACGAATGGTAAAGCTCGACGACGGGTTAGCGGCCGAAATGCGTGGCATTCTTCTCGGTGTAGTGGGCCCATTTTTCAGGCAGGTCGTCGGCCGCGAAGATTGCCGAAACCGGGCAGGCCGGGACGCAGGCGCCGCAGTCGATGCACTCCACCGGATCGATGTAGAGCTGCTCGGCCTCAGCGTGGTCGGCTTCGTCTTTTTTGGGGTGGATGCAATCAACCGGACAGGCGTCTACACAAGCCGAGTCCTTCGTGCCGATACAAGGTTCTGCAATGACATAAGCCATTTCTGATTTCTCCGGAGACCCAGCAGTTGTCCCCATTACACAACCCCGACACACGAACTGTCGAGAGGCTTATTCAAGTGAGGTGCCACCATGCGGAACGCAGGCGAGGCGAATGTATCGGGAACGATCTCTCGACGCTGATAGTAGCATACGAAGCCGGCAGACTGAGTCAACGGAAGATTTCGGTTTTGCATGCGGGAAAGGGCGGGGAACAGGTAGGCGGGAAAGGGGATTCCGGAGTGCGACGGGTTCGTGAATGGGAAAATGGCTGGTCCCTATTTTCCTCTAATCGCCTTCACGGTGTTTCCAGAAACGCTTTCACCAGCGGATACATTTTGGCGGATTCACAGTCTGGGGAACGGTGGCCGCAGTCGGATTCGAGAACCAGCATCTGCGCGTGGACAAGGGGCGCGAAATCCATTGCCGGCTGGGGATTCACCATGTGGTCCTGGGACGCAACCACCATCAGCACTTTTGCTTTCACCTTTTTGGCGGCAGTCTCCATAGCGCCGCCGTGCGCCACGTCGTGGTGGATCATGGCTCCCAGTTGCGCGACCCAGTCATTGGCGTCGAAGGGAAGAATGCCTTTCAGGTAGTAGCCCTGCTGCTCGTTCTCATAAGCATCGCGTGAAACGGTGCGCGCGTAGTGAACGGGTGTGGAGAGATTCATGGTGTGGATGAATTCGACCAGCGGCAGCTTGGGACGCTCGCCGTAGTTGCCGCCCTGGTACATGGGATCGTCCTGAGCGGCTTCCACCTCGGCCTGCCAGAGGAGGAGATCGTAGCTGGTGAGGCGCGGCGAGCCCACGATGGGAACCGCGACGTCCATGAACGCGGGGTACTTCACCATCCACTCGAACGTCTGCATGCCTCCCATGGAAATGCCCATGACGGCGTGCAGGTGCTTGAGATGGAGCACCTCGGTAGCGAGGCGGTATTCGGCGTCGACCATGTCGGCGGTGGTGAAGGGGGGAAAATGGGTGCCGTGCTGGTCGCTGGAGTTGGAGGGCGAGGAAGAGACGCCGTCTCCCAGGGCATCGACGGCAATGAGGAAGAACTTCGCCGGGTCGATCATCTTGTCGGCGCCGACAAACTGGGCGATGTTGCCGGTATTACCGGAAAACCACGTGGGAAACAGAATGGCGTTCGATTGCTGCGCGTTCAGCGTGCCCCATGTGCGGTACCCGAGGAAGCAATCGTCGATCTGGCGGCTATTGGCGAGTTTGCAGGTGTGGAGCTGGGCGATCTGTTGATCGCCGTCGGCGGCACAGGCCCGACCGGGACCGGCGAGGATGGCAAATGCAGTGAACGCCGCAAGCGAGAGGCAGATGCTTCGCATGCGCCCAAGTGTACAGGGAGGGAACAGGGAATCGGGAATAGGGAAGGCAGGGAAGAGGGATCCCTGGTGCACCCTTCCCGGCTAGAATCAGTAGAGATGTCTGACGCGCTTTATCTTAGCTTGTGGTATCCGAATCTCCGGCTGGAGTCATTGCCTGACAAGCTGGTGGCGGTGCTGGGCGAGTTTGCCAAACATGGCGGCGAGCCCCTCGTGTATTCGGCTACGGTGTGGCCGGTGAACTGGAGCGAGTCTCCGGTTTTCCAGCAGATCTATGGCCGCCGGGCGGGCGAGGCGAACCGGCCTGGCTCGGCGGGTGCCGAACCGCGCATTGCGGTGGAACAGGCCACCGAGCTGCTCCACGAGGATTTCGCCTACGAGTTCCAGATCGGGTGGGATCTCTGGGAGATCGACACGTCCGAAGGGCTTGATCCACGATGGGTGCGGGGTCCCCGGCTGGTGCGGGTCACCGGCTTCGGTCCGCTGTTTGATGAAGGCGCTTACGAGCAGGACGGCCATATCCGCAGCGACTTTGGAAACGACGCGCCGTTCCTGGAAGAAGACGCGGCGCTGGACTCCGTGGCGGCGCGCCACATGGAAGAGAATGTGCGCCAACTCGTGGAGTTGACCGAGGGGTTGGAAAAGGGCTCCGGCGCCACGGCGCGATTGCTGTGGAGCGAGCTGGGCGAGAGCCTCGCCCAGAGACTGGCGGCGCGTTTGGGGCATAGCAACTGAAGGGGAACAAACGATCGTGGTCTCCCGGCTGGTGTGGTGCGTCTCCTACCGGGAGCAGCTGCTCACC
>DASXXV010000054.1:0-11568 GCA_036502905.1 Occallatibacter sp.
CGCGATTGCTGTGGAGCGAGCTGGGCGAGAGCCTCGCCCAGAGACTGGCGGCGCGTTTGGGGCATAGCAACTGAAGGGGAACAAACGATCGTGGTCTCCCGGCTGGTGTGGTGCGTCTCCTACCGGGAGCAGCTGCTCACCAGGTTTCCGACGCTCTACACTGGTGTTGTGTCCCCGAAGTACTTTGAAAAGGCAACCGCAGTCGTGGTTGCACCCGAACCATGAATACCACTGCGGATCCTTCCCCTTCCCCTTCGCAAGCTCAGGGTCAGGGTCAGGATGACCGGTATACCGGGTTGGTTGAAGCAATTTTCAAGGCAGTCAAACATGGAACGTGGTTTCAGCTGAAACCATGAAAATGCAACCGCGGATCCTTCCGCTTTCCCTTCGCAAGCTCAGGGTCAGCGTCAGGATGACAACCATTTTGGTTGGCGTTGGCTATTTTCACAGCAGATCCTTCGACCTGCGCCGGTCGCGCGAGGGCGCGACCGGTTTGCTCAGGATGACAGGTTCACTTGTTCAGGGATGACAGGTTCAGTTTTGAAGTGACTTTAGACTCAGGACACTTAGTATCGTTTGGTCAGCGGAGGAGGCGCGGGGCCGGAGCGGCCGGCGAGGAGCCAGTCGACGACGGTGCGCACGTCCTCTTCGCGGGCTTCGCCCATGATGCGCGCCACGATTTCGCCATGCTCGTCGAGAATCGCGGTGCCGGGCACGATGTTTCCCAGGCCGAATCGGTCCATGGTGTCGGTGTCGGGGTCGTCCCAGCTCTCGAGCGGCACGTGCAGGCGATCGAGGACGGTTGGAATTTTCGGTCGGTTCTTCGGCTCATCGATCGAGATGAGTACGAAGCGGACCGGCCTGCCGGCTACCAGGCTGGCCCCATAGCTCTCGGCAAGTTTTGCCAGGCGCGGCAGCTCCTCCTGGCACGGACCGCACCAGGTCGCCCAGAAGTTCACCACGACCACCTGGCCGCGCAGAGCAGAGAGCTTGCGTGTTTGGCCGTCGAGGGACTTGAAACCTGGATCGGGCGCGTGCTTTCCGGCGGCGCGCGCTCTCGATGGCCACGAACACAGTAACAGGGCGCAGAGAAGCAAACTTGTCCGGGCCTTAAACATGGTTTTTCGAAAATACAGGCCGGGGCGTTTCGCCTTCCTCCGTCGAAAGGTGGATGCCCGGCTCCATCCCCGGCATCAAGACCAAGCCTCATTCGACTGGTAAGGTTCGCAAAGCTGTTTTGTTCTTTGCTCCGGCGTTCTCTACCCAACCGCAGTGAGCGTTTTGAGGTCAGTAGCTTCCCCTACCCGAGGAGAAAACAAATGAAGATCTCCCCCAAGGCCGGCCCGGCACTTGCGTGCTGCGCGCTCGCCTCTCTCGCACTTTCACTTTCCAGCGTTGCGCACGGCCAGGGATGCGTGGCCGCCCACTCGCCGCAGCCCATCATCGCGGGCCTGAATCCTGCCTCGCAGTTCGGCCTGCGCAGCTTTTCTCACGGCGAATGGATCCACGGACTCACCATCACCACCGGCTTCCGCGTTTACAACTCCTTCCGCCATTACGTGGGAACGGTGGAGCAGAAGCAGCGCGAGATCAACAAGAACGCGGTGGTGAACCACGTCGATCTCTTCGAACTCGACTTGAATTACCAGATGACCCCGCGCCTGAGCGTGATCGCCAGCGTGCCGGGCCTGGAAGCCACCCGTCACCACCAGGGCGATCCCGGCAATTTCTTCCGCTCCGGCGGCATTGGCGACGTGACGGTCGGCGTCCAGTCGTGGGTGTGGCGTCCGCCGACAGAGAGCCATGGCAATATCAACTTTTCAGGCCAACTGAAGCTGCCCACTGGGATCAACGATGCCAAGGGAACGGCAACCAAGAACGGCGTTTCGCAGATCCAGCCTTTCGACGAATCGATCCAGCCGGGCGACGGCACGTGGGGATTCTCGCTGGCCACCGAGGCGTACCGCGAATTTTGGCTGCACACCACCGGCTACTTCACGGGCTCGTGGCTCTTCAGCCCCCAGGACACGACCGGCGTGAAGCAGTACCGTTCGGCCCCCGGCGAAAACGTGATCTCCGCCACCGACCAGTACCTGTGGCGCGGCGGCTTGTCGCATCCGGCGCCGAATTTCAAGGTGCTGCGCGGCCTCTCGTTCAGCCTTGGCGGACGCATGGAAGGCGTGCCGGTGCGCGATGCGTTCGGCTCCAGCAACGGCTTCCGCCGGCCGGGGTACGTGATCTCGATCGAGCCCGGCTTCATGTATGCCCACGGACGCTACATGGTGAACGTGAGTGCTCCCTGGGCGATGGAGCGCAATCGCAAGATCAGCGTAACCGATATCGAGAATCATTCGCACGGTGACGCGGCATTCGCGGATTACACGATTATCGCGGGGTTGTCGCGTTCCTTCTAAGCGGACTCCGGCCCGGATGCGGGATTCGATTCCCGGGCCACTGATGAAATGCAGGCACAAACAAATCGGGGGCCTCGACCAGGCGGGTCGTGGCCCCCGATTTGCTTCTATGCACGAACGGCTATTTCACGGTCAGCGCAAACTGCGTAGTATGGGTTGTCGCAGCAATGCCGTTGCTGGACTGGGCCGTGAGCTGCAGGGTGTACGACCCTGTCGGCGTGGGCAGGTTAAAGGGCGGCCCGTGGTTGTAGTAGTTGTAACGCGGAGCACACGCCGTGGCGCCCAGTACGCTGACGAACCCGACCAGGGTTAGCAGCATCAGGCGGCTCAGCCAGCGCTCCCGCCTTGCGGAAAACGCTAAACCGGCAAGCCCGAGCGTGCCGGGAAGCAGCACCGCCCACGTGACCGGGCGATGTTCTGTCCGGAGCAGATCCGCGGTCCTGTTCCTTCCCTGGGTTACCAGCACCATGGAACTGGTGATCGGCGCGGTGGCGTTGGGCAGAATCTCGACGTTCTTCGGCGTAAAGTTGCACGTCGACTGGTCAGGGAACCCGGCGCAGGCTAGCGTGACGAACATGGGGCCGGTGAGAGCGCTGGCATTCTGCGGGGTGAGCGAAACCACGGCTGTGCCCGATTGGCCGGCTGTAAGCGACAGGGACGCGGGCGCAACGGCGAGGGTAAAATCCGGCGTGGCCGCCGCGGCCTGGGCCCGCACTCCCGCGGACTGTGACACGGAGCCCTGGTGGGTCGCATCGCCATTGTAGACAGCAACCAGCTTGTGGTCCCCGGCGGGAAGCGCGAATTCGAGCCGCGCCTGTCCTTCGGCGCTAAGGGCAGCCCCGGCAAGTTGGCTGCCGTCCTCCTGGAGGACGATGGACCCGCTGGCGGGTGTGCCATCTTCACCCTTTACGGCAACCGCAAAGCTGGCCAGCGTGCGCCCGTTCTGGATGCGCGTCGCGGCGGAAAGCGTGGTGGCCGTAGCTTGCATCGCAGCCGGGGGCATGGCAGCCGGCGGCCCTGCCGCCCATACGGGTGCAGCCCCCGCCAGGACAAGTGCTGCAACCCACTCCAGGTTCAAACGTCTCACGTACGCCCGCTCCAAATTCCAAGAGAAATCGCGAATCAAATTGATGAGATCAGCGTAAGGACCATTGTATCCGGCGGGGGCAGGCACAGGCTAACCCGCGGCCTGGTTGTGCCGCCGGGCCGGCCTGGCTCACTCCGCCGTTATTCCTTGGACGCAAAGCGGGCAGAGTTGTCGTCCTGCGCCGGGTTTCGTCACTCTTCCCGAAGCAACTGGGCGGGGTTGACTTTTAATGCGCGAGCCGCGGGGATGGAGGTAGCAATCAGGCCGATGAGGGTCATGGTCAACAGTGCGCCGGCAAGCACCAGAGGGTCGCGCGGGGTGGCCTGATACACCAGGAAGGCGAGCAGGCGGGTGGTCAACATTCCGGCCGCCAGCCCCAGCGCCGAGCCTGCCAGCAGCAGCAGCACGGGCCTGCCCAGCGCCGAGCGGACCAACTGCGGCGGGTTGGCGCCCATGGCGACGCGAATACCCAATTCCCGCATCCGCTTCGACACCGAGTACGCCGCCATTCCGAACACGCCTGTAATGGCCAGCATGGCCGCAAGCAAGCCCATGACACCCAGGGCGGCGGTCGCGACCCGCGCTGGAAACAGCACCAGCCCCAGCGCATCCGGCCAGGTTTGAACGGAGAACGGCAGGCTTGAATCGATGCTGGTAAGCATGCGGTTCAGCGCCGGTGCGACCTCTGCGGCGGGCAACCCGGAGCGAACCACGAGCGAGGTGTCGCCCTCGGTGGCTTGAGCCAGAGGGAAGAACATCGCGGCCTTCGGTTCCTCGGTTAGCGATTCGTACTTGCCATCTTCGACGACGCCCACCACCTCGATGGATGTGCCGTCACCGGAAAGATAGTGGCGTCCCACGACGGAGGCATTCCCGAACATGCGGCGCGCAAAAGTCTGATTTACGATTGCCACTTTCACCGTGGCCGGCCCGTCGGCCCAGGTGAAATCGCGGCCGGCGAGTAATTTCGTCTCCGCTGCCTGCAAGTATCCGGGCGAGATGGAATAGTAGCGTGCGCTGGTCACGCTGGTCGAAGCCTTACGGTCCGTCGTTCCCTCCCGATACACGGGTGAGCTGCTGCCGCCCGTACTCAGGGGCGCATCATCAATCGTGCCGGCCGCGGTTACCCCTGGAATCCGCGCCGCTTCCTCGACCATCCGGCGCTGCACTGGAAAAGCGGATTGGTTGGAGTAGCCGCCCATGTGCATGTCAGTCAAAGCCACTACCGCACCCTGGGGCACGAAGCCCATGGAGGAGTGCAGGGACCGCACCATGCCGCGCAGCGAAACCAGGGCGGCGGTCACCAGCAGGGCGCATACCGCGATCTGCACGCTCAGCAGCACATCACGCAGGGTGAGCCGCCGAATTATCGCGCTGGCGGCGCCGGTGCGCATGGCCTGCATGGCATCGGTGCGCCAGATCTGCCGCGCGGGAAGCAGTCCCGGCAGGATACTGCTGGCCAGCGTGAGCAGCAGGGCGATGGCGTAGACACGCATGTCGGGACTGACAGTCACATGGATGGGAAACTCCGAGATCGGCTGCCAGCGGGTCAGCCCTCCCAGCAGCGCGGCGGCGATCAGGGTACCGGCTACTCCGCCGCCGAGCGAAATCAGAACCGCCTCCACCAGCACACGCCGCAGCAGCCGCCAGCGCGGCGAACCGATGGAGATGCAGATAGCCAGCTCCCGGGTGCGGTCACTGGCGCGCGCGGCAAAGATGCCGGCCAGGTTTACACACGCAGCCACCAATACCAGCAGCGCGAGCACGGTAATGGCTGCCAGGAAGGGCCGCGCCGGCCCTCCCAGCAGATCGCCCATCAGCCCGGGCTTCACCAGCCGCGCCGCCAGGCCGTCATCTTCGTTGGGATGTTCGCGCGTCAGTTGATGCGCGATGGCCTGCAGGTTATCGGTGCCCTGCCGGGGCGTAATCCCTGGTTTGAGCATGCCGATGACGTAAATACCGTGATTGAAGCGCTTGAGGAGAAAACTGTAGCCTTCCACCTGCTCTTCGTTAATCATCGGCATCCAGAAGTCGGGCCAGAAGAACAGCTCGGTTCCGTTGAAACTGTGGGGCGCGACTCCGAGGATGGTGAACGGGTGCTTGTTCAAGTCGACCGTCATGCCGACGACGCGCGGATCGGCGTTGAACCGCCGGCGCCAGAAGGCATCGCTCAGAACAATGTACGGCGCGGAGTTGGCGCCCCGTTCATCGCTCTGGTGAAAGAACCTGCCGAGCGCGGGCTCGACGCCCAGCATGTCGAAGTAGTTGCCGGAAACCTGGTATAACCAGGACCGCTGCGCCGATCCGCCGGTACTGAGCCCCGCCTGGTTGATCCTGTAAGCGGCAAGGCCGCTGAAGGCGGAGTTGCGCGAGCGGAAATCGTCGAAGTCGGGGTAGGACTGCGAAAGGTCACCTTCCTGTTGCCCCTCGATCTGGAAGAGCCGCTCCCCGCCGGCCACGCGCAGCGGCTTGAGCAGCATTGAATTCAGCACCCCGAAGACGACCACGTTGGCGCCGATGCCGACCGCCAGGGTGAGGATGGCGGTGAGCGCAAAGCCTGGCGAGCGCCGCAACTGGCGCACCGCGATACGCAGATCGCGGGCGAGATTGTCCAGCCCAAGGCTGGTATCGGCAGCCGCGACGCGCTCTCTGGTTGAAGTGGGATTGCCAAAGAGGAGCCGGGCTTCGCGCCGTGCTTCGCCGGGCGACATGCCGCGGGCAAGGTTGTCTTCGGTGCGCAGGGCGATGTGGGCTTCAAGTTCGGCGGCAATCTCGTCGTCGATCTTCGAGCGGCGGAATAAATTGGCGAAGCGTCGTAACATGCCCATGACGTGCCTCCCGACGTGGGTGCCCCAGGTTCGGCGCGGCATTGCCTTTGCGCCTAACCGGGGAGAAATTACGCGTACCGCAACACCGCGCGCACACCCTTCACGAGTTGATCGAAACTTTCTTCGGCCTGCGCGAGTTGGCGGCGCCCCGGGGCGGTCAGCTTGTAGTACTTGGCTTTGCGGTTGGTTTCGGTCAGCGACCATTCGGAGTTAATCCAGCCGCTCTGCTCCATGCGGTGCAGGGCGGGGTACAGGGACCCTTCCTCGACCCGCAGCAAGTCAGCAGATGCGCGCTGAATGTGGAGGACAATTCCATAGCCGTGCAGCGAACCGGCGGTGGCGAGGGTTTTGAGGACCAGCAGATCCAGCGTTCCCTGAAGATCGTTTTTCGCCATGCACCCCATCCGAGCGATGAAATCTCAGTACCGAGGAGTCTAGGCATAGACGACTATGGATGTCAAGGAGCGCAGTGAAGGAGTGAAAGTGAAGGAGTGAAGGGGTGAAACGGCAGCAGCTTAATCACTTTTTCACTTCTTCACTTTTTTCACGGTCTCTCTCCCGCGCTATGCTTTTCTTTTGAGGTACCCGCTATGACGCACACTGCCAGCCGCCCGCAACTTGCCTACCTGACCGCCACGCTGGACGAACTGCGGGTGAAAGGAACCCATTTCCGGCTGCGCATCCTGGAGGACCAGCAGGCGCCCGTCTGCCATTACGACGGCCGGGAAGTGATCAACCTGGCCAGCAATAACTATCTGGGGTTGTGCAACCATCCCCGGCTGGTAGAGGCGGCGCTGAAGGCGGCGCGCGAACTGGGCGTGGGATCGGGCGCGGTGCGCACTATCGCGGGCACCATGCGCATCCACATGGAGCTGGAGGAGAAGATCGCGCGGTTCAAGAACGTGGAAGCCTGCGTGGTGTTCCAGAGCGGCTTCGCGGCCAATGCCGGCACGGTGAGCGCCATTCTGGGCAAGGAAGACTTCATCCTCTCCGACGAGCTGAACCACGCCAGCATCATCGACGGGGCGCGCCTCTCTCGGGCCAAGATCAAGGTATTTCGCCACAAGGACGTTTCCCATTGCGAGGAGCTGCTGAAGGAAGTCGCGGGCGAACCGGGGCACAAGCTGGTAATTTCCGATGGCGTATTCTCGATGGACGGCGACATAGGCCCGGTGGACAAGCTGGCGGCGCTGGCCGAAAAGTATGGCGCCATCATGATGGTGGACGACGCGCATGCCTCGGGAGTGCTGGGCCGCAACGGCCGAGGGTCGGTGGACCACTTCAACGTGCACGGCCGCGTGGATGTGCAGGTCGGCACGCTGTCGAAGGCGATCGGCGCCCTGGGCGGCTACGTTTGCGGATCGAAGGACCTGATCGATTTTCTTTATCACCGCGCGCGGCCGTTCCTGTTCTCTACATCTCACCCGCCGTCGGTGGCCGCCACCTGCATCGCCGCGTTCGACATTCTCGAGCAGGAGCCGGAGCGCATCCAGCGTCTGTGGGAGAACACGCGCTACTTTCAGGATGAGCTGAAGGGAGCCGGTTTCAATATCGGGGGAGTGAACACGCCGGCCACCGAGACCCCCATTACGCCGGTGATTGTCGGCGAGGGCCGCGCGGCGATGGAGTTTTCGCGGGCGCTCTTTGAAGAAGGGGTGATGGGCACCGGGATTGCATTTCCGACGGTGCCGGAAGGCAAGGCGCGCATCCGGCTGATCGTCACCAGCGAGCACTCGCGTGCGCAGCTCGACCGGGCCCTGGAGACCCTTGAGACAGTGGCCCGGCGGATGGGCCTGCTGGGTTAGGGACCTCGAAGCAGGTGCGGAAGCAGGTGCGACGGTATTGAAACTTGTGCCCTTTCAAGAACTGTTATGTCAGCGTTGCGGAATCCCACCCTCGCGACAAAAATAAATCGCGAGGATGGGGCACGGAAGTGATGGGGGCACGGAACGATGGGTGGCCCAAGCGCTAACGAAGCGCGCCCTGTCGCGAGTTGTTTTACGCAGCCTGTCAGGGCTACTTCGCAGGGGCGGATCTCGCGGGTGTCGGTTTTGGCGCGGGTACGGTTCCTATGGTCCCGGGGGAAGGCGCGGTGGTTGCGCCGGCCGGAATCTCTGGATTGAATTTGGCGCTGTCCGCCTGCTCCAGCTGGCTGCCCGAATCCGAATCGCTCGCCCATTCCTTATTGGGTTTTTTGAACCATTCCCAGGCCAGATCGTATTTTCCCCGCATGTTCTTGGGACACGACGAGGTGAGGACCTCGTAACGCTGCCGGGGCGTCAACGACCATGACAGCGGATCCGTGCCGACCTGTTCTTCGCTGTTCTGGTCGTCGAACACGATACGATGCACCCGCAACTTTTCATGAAGCGCCACTTCCAGCAGGGAAAGGGCGGCCCTGTTGCGGCCGGTGACGCTCTCGTGTCCGGCATGCCAGAAACCGGCCAGGGGCGCCATCACCTGGTCAAAGAGATTCCAATCCACCGCATTCGCTCCCACGCCGCCGCCATGCGCCAAAGCCGCGGTGTTCTGCGCGGATTCCTGGTTGACCGGGTCAGTGCTGTTGCGGATTTCGATGAGCAGAATGTGCAGCGGATGATCGGCGGTCAGCTTCGCGTAAATCTGGTTCTGCAAATCCTTGTCCGGATCCCTGGTCTTGTCGGGCTGAGCGAGCGCGTATCGCAGAAATTCGAGAGCCGAAGCCGTCCCATCGTTGTCGTAGTAGCCACCGTCCACGAAATGGACACTATGGTTATCCAGGGTGTTCGGAGCCCGCGCCGCCGATGAGATATAGGGAAACGTAGCCGACATCTGCGCCGCGGTCACCAGGGGCAGATCGAAGAGCTGTTTCTTGCAGCAGCCAAACGCATCCAGAAAGGACTGCGAGGGATATCCCGAAGACTCATCGAGGGGATATTGCGGCAAGCGGTAATTGGCCAGCAGGAAACGCGCGCCCTGTTCGACGGTGGTGGTGTTCATGGTGAATGCGGGGCGAGATCCGCATGCGTCGGGACTAAGCTTGCGCAGGGTCAGATCATTTATTTCGTCGGGATCGGCATTGGGTTTCTTACCCTGGCAGTCCGCCATCTGGGCGGGAAGCGTGATGGTGGGAGCAGGGTTTGCGCCTGGGTTGCCAGCCGGCGGCGGGGGGTTGGAACCGGGAGGGTATTCGCCCAGCCGGAAAACTGTGCGGACGTTCTCCCTTTCATTGAAACAGTACTGATTGTTCAGGTTGCGCGCCAACGCTCTGCGCAGCGCCCAGGTGCGGTCCTTGAACAGGGGAGACTTGACCAGGTCGCCATCGCCGTCGGACGTGGGGAAGAGAAACGGCACGGCGGGCACCACCGCCTTGGGGGTGTCGTAAAAGATCAGTCCCCAAGCCACCGCTTCCAGGCTCGAACACTGAGCGACGGTTTGCATGCGGACCCAATCCGGGTTTGGAGAGTTGATCTCGCGCATGTAGGAGAGCAGTCCCACGCTCCCGCCGGAAACCGTGCTCATCAGGAGCACGTGATCGTGGAAGCGATCGTGCTCCCGCGCAAAGCGATTCTCCAGTTGAGCGAGCACGGCCGAGGTCCAGGCGGAAGCGTGCAGCCCGCCGCCGGTAGCGGTGACGATGATCAATGGCTCGTCAGCGCTGTTGCGCGCGGCGTTCTGGTTAAGGCGTTGCAGCAGGACCTGGGCAGGGGTGGGGGTAATCACGTTCCAGGTGACAGCACTCTTTGGGTCCTTTGCCTGGGCGGACGCTGCGTCTTGGGAGGCCGGCGGCACGGAGTAGGCGAGAGTGGAGAAGTAGTGCTCTTCATGGCCTCCGTAGAGACCGGACACCCTGGAAAGGAAAGTGAGTATCAGGATGGTGGTGATCACCGGAATGCGGTAGCGATCGGCAAAGAATGCGATCGCACCCAGCGCCCAGCACGCCAGGGTGCCGACAATGATGACGGTAGCCAGAACCGGAAAGCGTTCGGGCATGGTGCGGTGATAGAGGATGTAAACCACGATGGCGAACGCGAGGAGGCCGAAGCAGATGGCCCACTTCCACAGGGCACTCCAAAACGAGCGGCCCACCGCGCCGGCGGAGAGCACGATGCCCACGGCGATGAGCGATCCGGCAAACATAAATGCGTAGATCACCATCCATGTCCGGACCGCGGGGACAGGCGCTCCGCCCGCCCATACCAGCAGGCACAAAGTAATAAACACGATGGTGGCGATGACGGCGAAGATATGTCCTTCGAACAGGATTCGATAGCTCCGGCCTTCCTCGCCCTCAACGCGCTCCGGTTTTGGAATCACATAGAAGTAGCCGGTAAGCCCGATGGCGTCGTCAAATTTTCCCAGGATCCATTGCAGTGCTTCATACGGCCATCGCAGGATGCGTCCGAAGAGCCGCCCTGCCGGCGTTCCTGACTCTGTCCCCCATTCGACTTTCCTGGTGCCCAACCTGAGCACCGTGGTAGCTGATTCCAGTGTCTTCTTCTGATCGTCGATCGGCTCGTTGGCGCCCTGGAGGGGGAACCACGCACGCGGAAACAGCATGGTTCGCGCCGCATTCTTGCCAATCTGGATGGTGGTGAGCCGGTCCTTCTCGATCCTCTCGAGCCGCCTTTTCTGCCTGATGTTGAGGGAGTCTCTGGGGAGCTGGTCCAGACCGTCCAGGCGAAACGGTTCGGGGACTTCATAGATGAGATAGAACCAGGCGTTGGCGGCCATCCAGATAAACACCGCAGCCGGCACACCGGCCAAAAAGCCCTTCCATACCCGATCGGCATGCACCCCTTCCTGTTGGCTGTTGCCCAGAATGGAGAAGAAGACGATGGCGGTGGGCACCTGGCTGAGAATGAGCGACACGGTTTCCACCCACCAGCGGGCATCGTCGTCCACCAGCAGGCGCTTGAGCAGGGGAGGCAGCCCTTCATTCCAGCGGTCAGGGCCGTTGATGGCGACCAGGCGGGCAACAATGAGAGCCACAAATCCTTCCGAAACGAGGAAGAACGCGACGCAGAAATATCCGCTCATGAACTCCGGGACAAACAAGCCGCTGGTTACGGTCTTGGCTCCCGACCCGTTGAGAAACAACAGCAGCAGTGAAAACGTCCACAGTATCAGGCTGAAGCGAAGGAAATATAAGTAGCGGACCCAGCGAAGCGCCGAATTCAGAAACCTGCTGATCAGTGCAAGCATGTCTTCCCCCCCAGCTTGAAAGCATCCCTTCCCAACCAACGGTCACGCCGCCATC
>DASXXV010000055.1:0-13346 GCA_036502905.1 Occallatibacter sp.
GCACCAGTACCGCAACTGGCGATGGTACAAAGGTCTGGGCGGCGGTCCGCTGTCGGACCTCGGCGCGCATCAGATCGATATTTTCAACTGGTGGCTGGGTACGACGCCGAAATCCGTGATGGCCAGCGGCGGCCTGGATTATTTCAAAAACCACGACTGGTATGACAACGCGATGGTCATTTACGAATATCCGTTGGCCCAGGGCGTGGCCCGTGCCTTTTACCAGGTGCAGACAACCACGAGTTCCGGCGGCGGCTACTTTGAGAGCTTCATGGGGGACGACGGGACCATCAAAATGTCGGAAGATCCGTCGATTTGCGCCATCTACCGCGAAGCCCGCGCCGATGCCGTTTCCTGGGACGACCTGGCGCAAAAGGGATATGTCCGTGCCAAGCAGGCTTCGGGCGCGGACGCCGCAAGAGTGGACGTTCGCGAAACCGCACAATTGGCGGAATACGAGATTCCCGTGTTCTTCAATAAGCCCCCGCATCAGCCGCACCTGGAGAACTTCTTCAATGCGATCCGCGGAACCGCGAAACTGAATTGTCCTGCCGATGAAGCGTTCAGCAGCGAATACGTCATCCACAAGGCCAACGATGCCGTATCCGCCGAGAAGAGACTTGAAATCACCAGCGAAGAAGTGAGAGCTTGAGGTAATGAGGAGAATCCTTTCCAAGAATCTTTTCGTCGTGGCGGCACTGCTGGTTATCAACTCTGCGCTTGCGCAGGACAAGGTGCCTTTGAAGACCCAACTGCCTCGCCCTCTCTTTGTGGGAACGCCAGTACCCCTTAATGTTCCCAATCTTGAGCCCCCAATGAAGGGCAAGCGTCCCGATTTTATGGTTCCTGCGGGCACGGCGAACCTGGCCAAAGGCAAGACCGTCACGGGCAGCGACAACAACCCCGTTACCGGGACATTGGATCTGGTGACGGATGGAGACAAGGCCGGCGATGAGGGCTCATGGGTCGAGCTTGGTCCCGGCAAGCAGTGGGTGCAGATCGACCTGGCAAAGAGCGCCAATATTTATGCTGTACTTCTCTGGCACTTCCATGCCCAGGCGCGCGTCTACCGCGATGTTGTGGTGCAGGCATCCGATGATCCCACGTTCAAATCAGGGGTGACGACGATCTTCAATAACGACTTCAAAAATGAGCTTGGTTTTGGCGCGGGCAAAGATCTGAACTATGTCGAGACGTACCAGGGCAAACTCATCGATGCCAAGGGCGCGAAAGGCCGTTATGTACGTCTTTACAGCAACGGAAACACGACCAACAAATTGAACGATTACATCGAAGTCGAAGTGTGGGGCAAGCCTGCCTGAGTCCACTTGTTCCGGCCACGCTATAACCGGTGTAGCGATCCTATGAGCGCCGATCCATCCGCCGATTTGTGTCAGGATGTTCACCAAGACCTGAACAGATTGCCTGCGAGGGTGGACGGCGCCGTTCCTTCCCGATGGATCCGCTGGCCGGTTTTTTTGGTTGTCGCGCTATGCGGATTCGGTCTACGCCTGCCGCAGCTTGGCGCCCGGCCCATGCACACGGATGAAGCCGTGAATGCATACATCGTCGGACAGTTGCTAGCCGGAGACGCATTTACATATGACTCGCAGGACCGCCACGGTCCCGCGCTGTTCGTATTGGCCCTGCCGCTGGTAAGGATGCAGGGAGGAAGAACATTTTCGGACCTCACCGAATCGGAGTTGCGCCTGGCGGCGGTTTTGGCCGGAACTGTCACGATTCTGCTTTTTGGTGCGGCGGTCGACATCTTCGGCTTCCTGCCCTGCCTGATCGCTGCGGCGCTGTTTGCCGGCGCATCTCTGCCTGTCTATTACGACCGATATTTCATCCATGAATCACTCTTCGTCGCGGTAACCTTTGCATGGATCTTGTCTGGTTGGCGCGCCTGCGCAACGAAATCCATTGCCTGGGCCGCGCTCGCTGGCGCATGCGCCGCGTTCATGCTTGCATGCAAGGAGACCGCGATTATCCATTTCTTTGCCGGCGCGGCGGCGGCAACCATATTCTGGCTCTGGAATTGGCGCGGAAAGAGCTTGGCCGGTTTGTTGCGGGTGAGAGCGGTGGCGGTCGCGGCGGGGAGTTTTCTGCTGGTTTTTCTCGCAGTATTCACCTGGTTTGGCAGAACCCGGAATGCGCCAGGTGCGCTGTTGAAGGCCGTTCCGCATTTCCTTGCGCGGGCCGGCGGCGAAGGTCACCAAAAGCCCTTTTGGTATTACGGCCAGCTTCTTACAAACGGCTGGTCGGGTGGACTGCTGTTGGCCCTGGCCTGCTTCGGCGTCTTCCTGACCATCAGAAAACGAGACCCTTCAGCCTTTGGATTTCTGGCCTACTATGCGTTGTTTCTTAGCGGAATCTATAGCCTCATTCCCTACAAAACGCCTTGGCTGGCCCTGAATTTCTGGGTGCCGATCGCGTTGTTCGCTGGGCGAGCGGTGGAGTCGCTCTGGCGCGTCGCCGCAAAAAGCTTGAATGTGCGCGCAGCCATTCCAGCTTTTGGCATTCTGGGAACTTTGGCTGCCGCGTGCATCGCCCACGACACGCGGCAGCGCGTATTCAAGCAACCTGCAGACGAAATGAATCCGTACGCTTATGCGCACACCTCGGAGGACCTGCTCGGACTTCCTCCGGAAATCGATGAACTGGCCAGCCAGAATGCGATAAAGGCCCCACGTATCGCGGTCATTGCTTCGGACCCGTGGCCCCTGCCATGGTATTTGCGGCACTTTACCCAAGTCGGGTTCTGGCAGCCGGGTCAGCAGGTGGGAGAAGCGGATTTTTATATCACTTCAACCGAGGCTGCCGAGCAATACGCAGATCGATTCCGCGACTTTCGTCCCGAATTCTTCGGAGTTCGGCCGGGCGTGCTCATCCTGTTGTGGTCGCCCGCCCGGAAATGAATCAGCATGGCTGACATCCATCAATTCAATCACCGGGCAATGGCGACGTACTTCCAGGTACGCATCGCCAATGAGGAAGGCAAGTACGCCGCGCAGGCGGCCCAAGCCGCGTTTGACCTTTTGGAACAGCTGGAATCGCACTTGAGCCGTTTCCGGCCCAACAGTGACATTGCGAACCTGGCTTTGCTGGCGCCCGGCGAAAAAATGCGCGTAAGCGAACCGGCGTTTGTGTGCCTGGAAATCGCAAGGGAAATGGAACTGGTCACGGGGCGAGCATTTTGCGCCACGCCCGCCGCGCTGCAAACCCAGGTGTCCTTGCCGCAGTGGGATCTAGTGCCCGAGGAATTTTCCATTCGCTGCCTGAGCGGCCAGCTCCAATTCGATCTGGGCGCCATTGGAAAGGGCTTCGCGCTTGACCGGATGGGGAAAATGTTGCGCGAGTGGGACTGTTGCTCATTTTTGCTGGTCTCTGGAGGCAGCAGCATCCTGGCGGGAGATCCACCGAACGACATGCCGGGTTGGTCTTGCGGACTGGGAGAGGACGATTCAAAGCACAGGTTCTTTCTGAAGCATGCTTCCCTGAGCGGGTCAGGGCTGGCCGTCAAGGGAGAGCACCTCCTGGACCCGAGGACCGGGCGGCCGGCATTGCGTCAAAGGCGGGCATGGGTTCTGGCCGACACCGCCGCCGAATCGGATGCGCTGTCCACGGCGTGCATGGTTTTGACCGAGCCGGAACTTCACGAAATATTCACTTGCGAGCCCTCCTGGCTCGCCTTTCTTGAAACGGACGAAGGCGCCCGGCCGATCGGGAGCCGTGCGTTACCGCCGCGAGCCTGATTGTTTGTTTATATGCACCTCCGAGAGTTCCATTCCGGGTGGGGAGAAACAGACCAACCGGAAACTGAAAGGATGGATCCGTTTTCCATCCCCGGCGAGTTCAGCCAAATCCGAACGCGGCTTCCCTACTATGCTGTTGGAGTGCGGATCCTTCGTATAGATAAGAAACCCGCCTGGAGGGTCCAGCGTAAGGGGAGTATGTCGTGGTTTATGTCGGTTTTGGCGGCCGTTATGCTGGCGGCGAATCTGGGCGTCGTCGCAGGGCAGACCAACAGCCCCATTTCTGAGATCACGTCAGCGCTCCGCAATCGTGAATTCGACAAGGCGTTGGGCTTGCTGGATCCGGCCCTGAAGGGGTCTCCCGGGAATGCACAGTTATGGATGCTCCAGGGGCTGGCGTATTCGGGAAAAGGAGACCGGGAGGCGGCGCTCCATTCGTACCAGGCGGCATTGAAGATTTCGCCGGATTACATGGCGGCTCTGAAAGGAGCAGCTCAACTGGAGTACCAGGCAGGCAGCGCGGCTGCCATGCCCCTGCTGGAACACATTCTCCGTTTGCATCCGGAGGACGCCACCAGCCACGCCATGCTGGCGGACCTGGCCTACCACGGCGGCGATTGCGGCAAGGCGATCAACCATTTTTCGGCTGCCCGGCCGGTGATGGATTCGCAGCCGGGGGCATTACAGGAATACGGCGCCTGCCTGTTGAAGCTGAAACACACCGAGCAGGCGATCCAGGTTTTTGAGGAGTTGTTGAAAACCCAGGGGGATGATCCACGCGCGCGGCGCGCGCTGGCGGCGGTCCAGTTAAACGCAGGACAACCGAAGAACGCGCTCGCCTCATTGCAGCCGCTGCTCAGCGCGAACCCTGACGTGACCACAATGCAGTTGGCTGCGGCCGTCTATGAAGCGAACCAGAATACGCCTGGCGCGGTAAGAATTCTGCGCGAGGCGATTGTCAAAGAACCGCGCGATACGGCCCTTTACGTCGATTTCGCGGACATTGCGATGAGTCACCAGTCGTTTCAGGCAGGAGTCGAGATGATCAATGCGGGGCTAACGGTTCAGCCCGCTGCGGCCGCGCTCTACCTTGCCCGCGGGGTGCTGTATGTCCAGATGGCCGATTATGACAAGGCGGAGGCCGACTTCGCGAAAGCGGAACAACTCGATCCGCACCAGTCCCTGAGCGGGGCTGCCGAGGGAATGGTGGCCGAGGAGAGAAACCAGAGTGATCCCAACAAGGCATTGGCGACCATAAAGGCCAAGCTGGAGAAGAATCCCGGCGATGCGTTCCTGTGGTATTTGCAGGCGGCGATCCTCTCACAGACGGCGCCCGATGCAGGCTCGCCGGATTTTGAACGGGGCATGAGTTCCGCCAAGAAAGCCGTATCGCTGGACCCGTCGCTGACGTCGGCGCACAATGTGCTGGCGAAGTTCTACCTCGACTCGGACCAAAACGCGGCGGCGGCAAAGGAATGCCGCATGGTCCTGGATCGAACTCCCGAAGACCAGACAGCGTTGTATCACCTGGTGCTTGCGCTCCGCCGAAGCGGAGAACAGTCCGAGATCCCGGACCTGCTGAAGCGGCTGGCGAAAGCACGCCAGGACGCAACCCGGCAGGAAGCCGAACGGAACCGCTACAAGCTGGTGGTTACGCCGGACGCGCGACCCAATTAGGCGTCAACGCCAGGGGGCGAGAGGCACGGCGGAGCTTTACGCGGTTGGGGTTGGCGAAGATAATGGGAAGCGTTTACTCGAATTTCCGAATGACCATTACTCGCCGTTCCCTCGTATGGTTCTCGATTTGCGCAGCCGCGCAGCGGCTTCTTGGCCAGGCCCAGGGAGTCGCCACGCGGGAGATGAAGGCCCAGCCGAAGCCCGCCCCTTCGGGAAAGCCTTTCAATGCGCGTTTCACCGATGTTGCACGTGAGGCAGGTTTGCGTGCTCCCGTGATCTACGGCAGCGTTGACTCGAAGAAGTACATTCTGGAGGCCAATGGGTGCGGGTGCGCATTTATCGATTACGACAACGACGGCTGGATGGATATTTTCCTGCTCTCAGGTACCCGGCTGGAAGGAGCGCCGCCGGAAGCGACCAACCGGCTATACAAGAACAACCGCGACGGCACTTTTACCGATGTGACGGACAAGGCAGGTCTGAAATTGGCGGGCTGGGCAAACGGAGTGTGCATCGGCGACTACAACAACGACGGGTTCGACGACATCTTCTGCACGTACTTCGGGCAAAACCGGCTATTTCGGAACAATGGCAACGGTACATTCACAGATGTGACCAAGGAAGCCGGCCTGTGGCAGCCTGGCCCGCCGCGGTGGGGCGCGGGGTGCGCGTTCCTGGATTACAACCGCGACGGGCATCTTGATCTGTTTGTCTCGAATTACATCCGCTTCTCGTTCGAACATGCACCCGTGCCGGGAGAGAAGTCCACCTGCAACTGGAAAGGCGTTCCCGTCAACTGCGGCCCGCGCGGACTCCCCCCGGGCAAGCACCTGCTCTATCGCAACAATGGCGACGGCACGTTTACCGAGGTCACCCAGCAGGCCGGAATCGGCGGCGCAACCGAAAGTTACGGGATGACGGTGGTTACCGCCGACTTCGACGAAGACGGCTGGCCCGACATATTCGTGGCCTGCGACTCCACGCCCAGCCTGCTGTTCATGAATAACCATGACGGGACCTTCCGCGAGGAGGGAGTAACGCGGGGCGTAGCACTCAGCGACGACGGCATGGAACAGGCTGGAATGGGCGTGGGCATTGGCGACTACAATCTTGATGGTCACCTGGACCTGTTCACGACCCACTTCATCTTCGACACGTGCGGCTTGTACCGAAACGACGGCAAAGGTAACTTCGACGAGTTGACGCGCGCGTCAAAGGTAGGCGTGGAAACCCGGTTTACGAGTTGGGGCGCAGGAATGGTGGATCTGGACAACGATGGAAACCCAGACCTGCTGTTCGTCACCGGCGGTGTTTATCCCGAGGTGGAGCGCAAGCTTCCGCAGTTTCCCTACAAAACTCCGCGAGTGCTGTTCCGGAACCTGGGCAACGGGACGTTCGAGGAGATCGAGACCCAGGCGGGCGATGGCATTACCACACCCCACAGCAGCCGCGGATGTGCGTTCGGCGACTTCGACAACGACGGGGACCTGGATGTGTTGATCGTTAATATGAACGAGCCTCCTTCGCTTCTTCGGAATGACATCAAGGGCGATCAGAACTGGCTGAAGATCAAGCTGGAAGGGGTGAAGTCAAATCGCAGCGCGATCGGCGCGCGGGTGCTGGTTCGCTATTCGGGCAAGGTTCAGGCGCAGGCCGTGCTGAGCCAGTCGAGTTACTACTCCTGCAACGACCCTCGTCTGCACTTTGGGCTTGGTAGCGCGGGGGAGGCGGCCGTAGACGTTTTCTGGCCGAGTGGACTGCATGAGCAATACAAGGCGATTTCCCCCAATCGGCTGGTGACCATCCGGGAGGGGGCGGGGATTGTGCCAAACAAGGGCTGGAATCGATAAAGTAAAGGGTTTTACTAACTTACCCACTATTTATGCAGTGAAAATGTGCTTGACAAGGGGCGTGGGGGAGGCCTATAAGGGAACGCCAGCAAACGTTTTCTCGGTTTTGCGTTCGCTCCGTCCAGACAGTAAAAGCAGATCCCCAGGAGCAATCCGGGCCAAAAAAGAATACTTCCCTGGAGGCATCCATGGTTCAATTCAGGAGACTCTGCAGTTCAGCGTTTCTCTGCGCGCTTTTGTCTTTTGCCACAGTTCCCCTGCTGGCTCAGTTCACAGCCAACATCCAGGGAATCGTGGAGGACCAGAGCGGTGCAGGCGTAGCCAAGGCATCCGTCCACCTGGTGAACGTCGGGACCGGCGTCACCAAGATCGCGACCACCGACGCTTCAGGCAATTATCGATTTGTGAGCCTGGCTCCCGGCAACTACAGGATCACCGTAGAAGCCGGCGGGTTTGGAAAGACCGAGTCGAACGTCACCCTTCTCACCGAGCAGAACCTCAACGTTCCCATTTCGCTCAAAGTCGGCTCCTCGACGGAATCGGTGGTGGTCACCACGGAGGCTCCCATCGTGGATACGGCGGATAGCCGCACCGAGTTGACGCTGGAAAACGAGGGCGTCGCCCAACTCCCCATCATCGGGCGCAATCTAGTCACGCTGGTGACCATGGCGCCCGGCGTGTCGGGCCTGGGCACCAGCACCTCGGGCAGCCCCGCGTCGGGCGTGGACAACTACTCCACAGAGGAGCAGGTGGACGCCAGCGCCAACGGCCAGGGACAGAACAACAACCAGTATGTGATCGATGGTCTGGACGTGACCAGCGGCATTCGCCAGGGCGTGCTGAACCTGACTCCACAGCCGGAATCCATCCAGGAAACCAGCGTTCAGGTGAACACGTTCTCGGTGGAGCACAGCCGCGCTGCGGGGCTGCAGACCATCTTCACCACCAAATCAGGCACCGACCAGTTCCATGGCTCGGCTTCGGACTGGTTCAACTACCAGGGCATGTTTGCCAGCCAGCACTTTGTCGGCTATCCCTACCAGCCGTTCCACTCCAACAACATGGATTTCTCCATCGGCGGTCCGATCGTTCCGCACCACAACAGCTTCTTCTACTTCGCGGTTGAGCCGTTGCGTTCTTCGGCCAGCGCGGGCGGATCGGTGACTTTTGCCTCCCCCGAGTTCATCCAATTTGCATCCACCACTTATCCCAACAGCGTGGGCACGCACGTTCTCAGTACCTACCTGCCCTCCGGCGTGAGCGGAACCAAGGTGCAGCAGACGGCGGCGGACGTGTTTGGCAAGGCTTGCGGCAGCGGCGCGGGAGGCAACGGGGTGCCATGCGATCTGCCCATGATCGACGTAGGCTCGTTCGGCGCCACGCAAATCCGCAACGGGACCCAGTACTTCGCCCGCATCGATCAGGGATTCAAGAAGGAACGCATCTATGTCAGCCTGTTCCGGACCCTGCTGGAAACCGGCGCGGCGTCGCCGATGCCCCAGTTCTCGGCCCTGAACAATACATGGCAGATTGCCGGGCAGGCGGCCTGGACGCACACGTTCTCGGCCAATACCCTGAACGAGGCCACGGCCGGACAGAGCCGCGTGGAGGGCGTGCTGGGCAGCGGCGCGAAGGACTACACGGTGCCGTCCATTTCAGTGAACGGCATCAATGCCGATGGCGGGCAGGCGTACGGCGTAGGTTTTGCGCAAGGCGACTTCATCCAGCACAACTGGCACTGGCGCGACGTGCTGACCCACGTGCGGGGTACGCACACCATGAGGTTCGGCTACGAGGGCTGGTATGGCGACGACGTGGAGCCGTTCCAGGGCCCGTGGTCGCAACCCAAATTCGCCTTCGACGACCTGCTTAAACTTGCCCAGGATGCACCCACCAACGAGAACGGCGTAATGTACAACCCGGCGACCGGTCACCAGCAGCTTTGGAACTGGGACGCCGCCGCACGGACATTTGGCTTGTTTGTGGAAGACACCTGGAAAACCCGCAAGAATCTCACCCTCACACTGGGTCTGCGTTACGACGACAGCGGCAATCCGTGGTCAAAGAGCGCAGCGACGGTGTTCGGAAACTTCTATCTCGGCACGGGGAATACCCAGCAGGAGCAGATTGCAAACGGATACGCAAAGCCCACCCACAACGCTTTGCTTCATTCCGTCGATAATCTTTGGAGCCCCAGAGCTGGTTTCGCCTGGGATCCGACCGGGAACGGCAGCTGGGCGGTGCGGGGCGGCTTCGGAATCTACATGAACTGGCTGACCTCGGCCAATGTGCAGGAGGAGTTCCGAGGTAATCCACCGGGCCTGGTGTCGCCCGTGTTTTTCGCAGGCGCCGACAATCCTCCCATTTTTGTCCTGGGCAACAGCAACAAGCCTCCATTCGGGTTCACGTTCCCAACCTTCCCGGGCGGTCTGAACGCCCAGGGTGGAGTTCCCGGAGCCAACTTCGCAATCGGCGGCATCAATCCGCTGCTGAAATCGCCAAAGGCCAATATCTGGTCTCTTAGCGTGCAGCGAAGGTTGACGCGGGTTCTCGCAGCGACCGTCGGGTACAGCGGGTCACACTCCTACGACATGGCCAGCAATGGCAATGCCATCGGCCTTGTCTCCTATGGGGTGGACATCAACGTCCAGCCCGGAGACTTGATTCTGCACGAGAGCCGGACGCCGACTCGATTGAATCCGAGCTTCGGATCCATCAGCTATGCCGATAATGATCGATGGGCGAACTACAACGGCGTGTTCTTCGATGTCAGGGGCCGCTTCTCGCGCGGATTCCTGGATGCTTCTTACACGCGCTCCAGTTCCAAAGACAACGGACTGGCGTATCCAACTCCCTATGACCAAAGCAAGTACTACGGCCCTTCCATCTTCGACGTGCCCAACCGCTTCTCGCTGAGCTGGAACTACAGTATTAAAGGCTTGAAGGACGGCAACGGAGCCATTGGCATGATCACGGGAGGATGGGGCCTGAGCGGCACAACCGTTTTCCAATCGGGATACCCGCTCACCGCCGAGAACTTCAACTCGTATATACCGGTGTGTCAAAACCCCGGGACGACTGCAAGCCCGTGCCCGTCGGCTTCCAACCCGGCGGTGGGCTACGCGACCGGCAGCGGCGATTACAACGCGGATGGTAACAACCTCGATTATCCAGACGCGACCAGCTACAGCCAGTTACACAAGAACAGTGCATGGTTGGTCGGGGCCATTCCAAAGAGCAATTTCGCAACTCCTGCTTTTGGCAGCGAAGGCAACGAGAAGCCGCAGCAGTTCCGCGGGCCGAATTTCTTTGAGACAAATACCAATGTCTACAAAGACACGCGCATCACGGAACGCGTGAACTTCCAGATTCGATTCGAATTCTTCAACCTGTTCAACCGTGCCAACTATGCCAACGTGGACACGAACATTCCCGACGGAAGTTTCGGCGCAGCAAGGGGCTCGCACGAACCGAGGTTCTGGCAGATCGGCGGCAGAGTTTCGTTCTGACAACCATCGCGGGCCTGCATAACAGGCGAGGCCGGTGACCTGATTCGAGTCGCCGGCCTAGTTTTTTGTTTGCCCACCTTCAATGGCGCAGTGCGTTAACATCGATTGGCCGGATTACTGACCGCCAGTGTTTCACCCGAGCATTACCCATGTTTTCGCTGCCAAAGTCGATTTGCCTCTTAATTCCGGTCCTATTACTCTCCGGCGCACTGGCGCAGACGCGCGAGGACCAAATCGCGGCGGCACTGCGGGACCGGCAGTTTGACACGGCGCTGGGACTGGTTCGCGAGGCTCTGAAGACGTCTCCGCCGAGCGCACAGCTCTGGACCATGCAAGGGGTTGCATACGAGGGTCAGGGCAGAAACGCCGAGGCGCTGAGTGCGTTCCGCCGCGCACTCAAGCTATTTCCGGATTACATCCCCGCTCTCGAAAAGGCAGCACAGCTCGGTTACGATGGGGGCGATCCGGGCGCCATTCCGCTTCTTGAGCACCTTCTGCGGCTCCGTCCCAACGATCTGACCAGCCATGGCATGCTCGCCGTGCTCGAGTATCAGAAGGGAGACTGCGCGGAAGCAGCGATTCACTTCGAAAGAGCCACCGCACTATTCGAATCGAAGCCGCCGGCCCTGCACGCCTATGGCTCCTGCCTAGTGAAGCTGAAGCGCTTTGAAAAAGCAGATGAGGTGTTTCAGAAGTGCATGGCGCTCAATCCAGGGGATGCGCGCGAACGCCAGGTGCTGGCCGCGGTGCAATTGATGGCGCATCGGCCCGAACAGGCCCTCGCCACACTGGAGCCGCTGCTGGGAGCGAAGCAGGACGGACTTGCACTGGAGCTTGCGTCGGCGGCCTACGAGGACCTTCACGACACCGAAAAAGCAGTAGATGCCTTGCGCCAGGCGATCCTGCTCGAGCCCGAAAACGTAAATCTCTACGTAAGTTTCGCGGCACTCTCAGCGACGCACCAGTCATTCCAGGTGGGAATCGACGCGGTGAACGACGGTATCAATTTACAGCCAAAGGCGGCGCCTCTGTACTTCGCGCGCGGTGTGCTCTACGTGCAGCTTGCCGACTATGAGAAGGCCCAGTCCGACTTTGAAAAAGCGTATGAGCTTGATCCCGGTCAGTCGCTGAGCGCGGCTGCGCAGGGGTTGGCCGCGGCGCAGGGCACCGATCTGCCGCAGGCGCTTGCCGGAGTGGAGAATAAGCTGGCACACAATCCGGACGATCCCGTGCTTCTCTATGTTCAAGCCGATGTTCTTGCGCAAGAGGGCGCCGAACCTGGTTCTGCCGATTTTGAAAAGGCTCTGCGTTCGGCGAAAAAGGCTGTTGCGCTTCGGCCGGCGCTTGGCCCTGCTCACGGCGTGCTGGCGAAACTCTACCTGCAATCGGGACAGTATGGCGAGGCCGCCGCGCAATGCCGGAAAGCGCTGGAGATTGATCCCAGGGATCAGGGCGCGTTGTATCACCTGATCCAGGCAATGCGCCGCAAGGATCCGAATCACGAGATCCCGGAGTTATTGAAACGTCTGGCTTCCCTGCGGGCAGAGGAGTCACAAAAGGAGCGTGAGCAATACCGCTTCAAACTTGTGGAAGGCAATGCGCAAACTCAATAACAGCCATTTGTATCAACTGTAGGTAGCGCGCCTGAGGCGCGACATCGATTAGAGCGGAGCGGGCGCACACATGCAGGATCGAGTCAACCGCAGGGATGCTCTGAAAGGCTTGTTGTTCGCCGGAGCGATGGCGATGATGGACCCTGAAGGTGTGGAGGCGACCGAGTCGTCGCTTCTGATTCAATCCACGCGGGTCGAGGTTCATCTGTCGACGGTGAGCGCGCGTACGGTTCGCATCACCATCCTGCCGGTGCTGGACGGCAGGACTCAGCTTCTGGAAGCGGATGGCGCGTTGAAGGACCAGCAAGGGAGTGGTCCGCTGGTGCTGACTCAACCTTTGCCTCCTCCTCGTTCCTTCAGATCAGGAAAGTTGCTTGTTTCGGTCGCTTCGCATCCGCTGAGTATCCGAATCACAAGCGACACTGGCCGATTGATCCAGGAACTCACCTTTGAAGACGATTCAGCCGACTTGTTGTTCAACATCTCGGGCGGACACCTGCTGGGACTGGGGCAAGGCGGTCCGCAATTCGATCGCCGCGGCCATTTCGACTCGATGGTCAGCGGCCAAGGCGGATTTCAACTTGGCACCCACGGCGCAAGGGTTCCGATTCAATTCCTGATAGGAACCGAAGGATGGGGCCTGTTCGTACATGCTCCGCTGGGAAGCTTCGACCTTAGTGGTAAGCGGGGAAGGGTGCGAGCGTTCGACAAGGCTACCGCGCTCCCGGTGGACGTCTTTGTTACAGGAGCAGATCAGCCGGCCGATATCCTGGCTGAATATGCCGGAATCACCGGCGTCCCCGAGATGCCGCCCCTGTGGTCATTCGGATATCAGCAATCGCATCGCACTCTGGATGCTCCTGAGGAGATCCTTGCGGAAGCGCGAACGTTCCGCGAGAAGAACTTGCCGTGCGATGTCATGATCTATCTCGGCACCGGGTT
>DASXXV010000056.1:0-13552 GCA_036502905.1 Occallatibacter sp.
GACTGGTAGCGCTCGTACCACTCGGTGGTGGTTTCGTGCAGAAAAACGAACCCCTGGTACACGAACCCGAGTTGGATATAGCCCAGCATGCCGGAGTACTTGCGCAGCCATTGCGCTTCCACCAGCTCGCTGGCTTCCTCGTCGGGGAAGTTCATCTCCCCGGCTTCTTCAATCATGGCCTCGAGCTCTTCGCGCTCCAGTGTCATTTCGCTGAAGGTTATGAACGGCGCGCCCACGTGCTTGGCCATCTCCACGAAATCTTTCCACGCGTCGGAATTGCCGTGGTCCTCCCAGAGAATGGAAGGAATATCCTCCGTTACATACCCGGGTAGACGGCGCAGCCCGTGACCTTCGATAAAGGCCACCATGTCGTCTTTCAGCGGAAGCAGATTGTCCTTGCTCATAGTCAAGAAATCATTTTCGCAGATGGGGGCGGGCCCCAAGGCATGTTTGTGGAAACCTTTTTCGCCGGCCCCCAGCGGTTAGTCTGGTAGCGGAGGATATCGCGTTTGCCGCCATTCCTGCATCATGTTTTCGTCTGCCATAACGTCCGCCCCGCGGGCGCGCCGCGTCCCTCGTGCACCATCGACGGAAAGAGCGAACTGCACACCCAGTTGCAGCTGTTCACCAAGGCGGCCGGCCTCACCGACCGCGTTCGCATCAACAAATCCCTGTGTCTCGATCAATGCGAACACGGGCCCACAGTGGTCGTTTATCCCGATGCGGTCTGGTACGGCTCCGTGAAGCCCGAAGATGCCGCCGAGATCGTCGCAGAGCACCTGGTTGGCGGCCGCCCCGTCGAGCGGCTGCGCCTGGCCGACGAGTGCATCAACACCAAAACCTGCCCCCACCGTAGCTGACAACGGGACCGGAATCTTCTTCCGGATTCCGCGTCCCCCATGTTCGCGGTCCCCGCGGAAAGGTATTTCTTCCGTGGGGTGAACATCTCGATTTTGAGACCTGGGACGCGAACTGCGCGTACCAGCTCAGGCATTGTACAGACCCCAGCGCTCTGCGCTATTCTGACCATTAGTCCATGATTTTCTCCCGCGAATACATTGGTTACCTTGGCCGCCGTACGGTCAAACACCTCGCCGATGCCAAACTGATCACCACCAGCAACTTGAAGGTGACAGAGGAGCGCGTCGTCGGTGCCCTGACTGAGGAGTTGTCGCTTGAGGACCGCATCAACGAGGAGGTGCGCGTCATCCTCGAAGCGTACTCCGAGGAGATGCGCAAGTCGGGCGCGCAATACGCCGAAATGTTCAAGAAGGTGAAGGGCGAGTTGACGCGCAAGTACAAGGCGGTGCTATGAGGATCAGCCGCGACAAGCTCAACAAGCTGGCTCACACCGTGGCCGACAGCCTGGCTGACATTAGCGAAGTCGGATTCCTCGAAGACCGCAACACCATCCGCCAGGAGGCGCGCAAGGCCCTCGAGAACCTCCTCAATGAGGAAGCGCGCATCGATACCGCCGCCCGCCAGAAGATCGCCTCGCAGCGCAAGATCATCCTCGAAGGCTCGCAGGAGTGGGAGATCCTCTACCGCAAGTACTACAACGAGGAAGTGCGCAAGCTGGGCATCTGACCACGCTGCTCCATCCTGCAACCGCTCCATTTCCATCCGCGGCGGGGAGGTCCGGTTGATCGCGGATTTCTTTGACAGCAGCTTGGGCAAATAGCGCGCACCCATCAGTCAACCGGCCTCTTCATTTAGGCCTCCATCAAAAGTCAACTTACATCCCGCCTTCGTTGCACATTAATTCCCTCCCCACGCGCACACTCAAATCAGAATCCCCGAAATCAGCCTCCCGGGAGGGAATGCATGCGAAAGAACGGCCTGCCCTGGCCCTTAGAGCCCATGGACAACCTGGACCTCCACCCTGCCTACGATTGTCCCGCCATCAACCGCTGCATCCAGGCCTGGTACCGCGCCTATCAAAAAGCCCAGGCCTGCGACACCAATCCGGTCTCCGTCAGGCTGCGCGGCAACGAAGCCTATCGCTATGCGATGCCTCCTCTCAGCAGCCCCGAGAATGTGCGCGACTTCCTGGCCTGCGTGGTGCACGGCATGATGGTGGGCGCCATCATCGACGAACTGGGCGCCATCTGGATCTCTGCCGCACGCGCCTCCGCCAGCATGTTCCGGCAGGAGAAAGCTACTCCGCCCGCGCGCACTACTGCGCCCGCGCGCACAACTGCGCCGCCGCCCGCTGCCGCGCCGCCGCTTCC
Organism: Occallatibacter sp.; assembly: GCA_036502905.1. Taxonomy (GTDB): domain Bacteria; phylum Acidobacteriota; class Terriglobia; order Terriglobales; family Acidobacteriaceae; genus Telmatobacter. The sequence goes on from DASXXV010000056.1 coordinate 2,232, forward strand.
TGCCGCGCCACCGCTCCCTGCAGAGCCGCCGCCCGCTGCAGAGCCATCGCTCCCTGCAGAGCCGCCGCTCCCTGCAGAGCCATCGCCCGCTGCCGCGCCGCCGCGCACCCCCGATGAGCCGCTTCCCCCAGCCGCCCCCGAACCTCAAATCGCCGCAAATTTAAATTCCAGCCAAATCCAGACCGAAGACGATCTAACCTGCTGCTCTGCATCCACTTGCGTAGAAAAACAAGCTCCAGAAAGGCGAACCCCAGGCGAAGAAATCGCCCCCGAAACTCCACCGCACGCTCCTGATCCGTTTCCCGTCCCGTGCACTTCCATATCGGAAAAACACCCTCCCGTGCCCCATCCTCGCGACGTCTTCCTTAAGTTCGCACCATATAGAAAGTTGTCATCCTGAGCGGAATTTTGCGCGTTGAGGCCCGAGCGACAGGTCTTCCACTTGCCTGAGTTCGTCGACCACCAACACCGGATCTCCGCCCAGGTACGCAAGGTCTAAACGGGATGTCCGCCTCGGGCATCTTGCACCAAGAGAATGCCTGGGGAGAACTGTCGATTCTCCGCCCGCTTGAACTGAAAATACTCAAGGGGATCCGCGCCGCCGATCAGCAACAGCGTGATCACTTTGCACGTGCCTCCCAGGCCCTTGCCCCAAATTTCGGATGTCCCATGGGATTCCCCTTCCGCTTCTGCCCGCATCGCCCGCCGAGCCTCGAACGTCACGAGCACTCCTGAAACCAGCAGGCAGAACTCTACTCTTCATCTCTCCGGCGTTAGCCGCAGGTCGGAGTGCGGTGGGTCGCTCATTCAAGCGAAACCGGTCCCGGTGACCACATAACTGCTCACCATAAAGTGTGACTGGAAACGCTTTGCCGTTCGGCTTACCTTTGCTCGTGTCGTCATCAATCCTGAGGAGGTTAAGACAATGGCGGATATGCATGAAGGCGAACTTGAGCTGGAACTGGAAGACGAGTTCGGTGAAGGCGAAGAGGAATCGAGCCTGGAAGGTGAGGGCTGGCTCGGCGCCATCGGCAACATAGCCAGCAGTCTCCTGGGCGAGGGTGAGGGCGAAGAAGAAGTCGAGGGCGAAGTCGAGGGCGAAATCGAAGGCGAAGACGAATTCGAGGAAGAAGACGAGTACGGCGAGGGTGAAGGCTGGCTCGGCGCCATCGGCAACATCGCTAGCTCCCTGCTCGGCGAAGGCGAGGTCGAGGGCGAATTCGAAGACGAAAGCGAATTCGAAGTCGAAGGCGAAACTGAGGGTGAGGGCGAACAGGAAATGGTTCACGAAATTGCCTCTCACGAGCTGACCCACAATGAAGCCGTGGCCGAGATGATGGCCGACGCCGCCGCCCGGGAAGCGCACGAGGGCGAAGCCGAAGCCATGGTGGGCGCTGCCACCGTCACCGTGATCTCTCCCCGCGACCGGCGTGCACTGCGGCGCCACCTGCCTGCGGTCGTGAAATTCACCGCGCTTATTTCGCGCATCCTGCGCAAGCGCCGCAGAACCCGCCGGGCGGTCCGCGCGCTGCCCACCATCGTTCGCAGGGCCGTGAAAGATCTGAGACGGCAAGCGGCCAAGGGCGTTCCCATCACCCGCAAGCGCGCCATCAGTGCCACCGCCAAACACGCCCGCCGCGTCCTGAAGAGCCCCAAGGCCTGCACCGCAGCCATCGCGCGCAACCTCAAGGTCAGCCGTGCCTACAAGCGCCCCCGCCGCCAGGTTCTCGGACGGCGTCTCCAGCGCCGCCGCAAGGCGATGCGCTAACCACCAACCGAGGCTGGAAAAGTTCGATTACTTTTCGCAGTTCGACGACTTTTCGCAGGAGGAATCATCATGGCCTATGAGTACGAGAGTGAGCTGGAGGAAGAGTTCGAAGAGGAGCTAGAGGACGAATCCAGTCCGGAAGGCGAAGGCTGGCTCGGCGCAATCGGCAACATCGCCAGCAGCCTCCTCGGCGAGGGTGAGGGCGAAGAAGAGGGCGAGGGGGAATTCGAAGACGAATTCGAAGACGAATCCAGTCTCGAAGGTGAAGGCTGGCTGGGAGCCATCGGTAACATCGCCGGCAGCCTCCTCGGCGAGGGTGAGGGCGAAGAAGAGGGCGAGGGGGAATTCGAAGACGAAGTCGAGGGCGAGGAAGAGCTCAACCCCATCCGCAAAATCTATCCCGACGCCATGATGGAGCACCTCGGCCAACTGGCTTCCGAAGCGGAGTCGGAAGACGAAGCGGCCGAGCACTTCCTGCCCCTGATCGGCATGGCTGCCAGCAAGCTGCTTCCGGTGGTCGCCAGGGCGGCGGGCCCCTTGCTCAGGAAGAGTCTCCCCAAGATCGCGCGTGCTGTCACCAAGGCCTCACCCCACCTGACCAGGAGCATCGGGAAGGTGGCCAGAATGTTGCACCGCAAACCGCGCTCGCGGCATTTGCTGAAGACCCTGCCCGCCATCGCTCGCCGCACCGTGGGCAGCATCGCCCGCCAGGCCGCGCACGGGCGCCGCATTACACCGCGAACCGCTGTCCGCACCCTCGCCAGGCAGGCACGGAATGTGCTTGGCACGCCGGGGCATCGCAGGCAAGCGCTTCGCCGCCACAATCACCTGGAGCGCAGATTCCACCAAATGCATGGGCGTCCGCACTGGCGCTATGGTCGCGGGCGGCGGTGGTACGGCAGGGGTCAGCGCGGGTACCGCTACGGTCAGGCGCCACGCGGCGCTGCGCCGGGTTACTCGGCTCCCAGGGGTGTGCCGCGTGCGGCATCGGGTCCAATGGTTCCGGGTGGCTCTCCCGGCGTGCGCTACGGACAGGTGGTCGGCGGCCGCTGCTCGTGTTCAGCTTGCCCCTCGTGCGGAACACCGGCAACCCACTCGGCTCCGGCTCCCACTCCGGCTTACTGCCGGTGCTGTGGACAGGTAATCAGGTAGAGACGCGGGTTTGAGGAACTACCATGGCAACGCTGATCGAATCGGTGTCGAAGGCAATCACGGAGGAACCGGCTTCCTCTCCGCGGCCACCAGCCGCAAGCGGACCGGCCTCCGTGATGGCGCCCTGGCTCCGAGCCCAATCGATTAACGTAACTCGCCATGCCGCGGCCCTGCGTCCCTTCCTGCCCGACGAGTTCGGTGGGGGAGCGGAAGCGCCCACCGCCGGACATCTTCAAGCCGTCAACAAGCTCATCAACGGCCTGCGCAGCGGCCTGTTGCGCATGTCGGGTCAGGTTCGCAAGGCGGGCGCGGCAACCATCCAGGAGCCTTCGACTGCCCGCCTGCAAGACCTCATGCGCAAGAAAGAACGCGCCCACCAGTGGGTGCGCGGGATCGAGAAGATCTGGGACTTCTATTTCGAGCTCTTTGGTCAGCGGCAGACTCGCTACGCCAAGTGGCTCCTCAGTTGTGACCGCATTGGGCTCGACTGTTATCGCGCCTATTACCTGGGGATCGGAGTGGCCCGGCCCATTCCTTCTCCGCCGCCGTTCTCTTATATGGCGACTGGATTTTCGCCGGCAACGTTTCGTCGCGGAGTTCCGCTGCAAAGGCTGGGCAAGCAGCTCAACCCTTTTCCGCTGGTGCAGCTTCCTCTCCATCGAATGAAAAATCCATGGACCCTGGGCGCGGTGTTGCACGAGATCTCGCACAACTTGCAAAACGATCTCGGACTCAACCGGGACATTCCCAGAAAACTCGGCAGGCATTTGCTGAAGGCCGGTGCCAGCCGCCAGGTCGCACGCACCTGGGTGCGCTGGAACCGCGAAATGTTTGCCGACATGAGCGGCATGCTGCTGGGCGGCCCCTGCATCGCCGGCTCGCTGATGGACATTCTGGCCCGGGGACCGAAAACCGTGGTTCACTACAGCTCCAGAGGCCCGCATCCCACGCCCTATTTGCGCATGCTGATCAACACGGAGCTGCTGCGCCGCATGGGATTCGAATCGGAATCGAAACAGTATGGACAGGCCTGGCGTCGCATCTATCCCAACCCGGGGTCGGGGAGCATTCCGCCGGCCATGCTGAAGTCGTTCTCTGAAGCTTGTCCCGTGGCTGTCGATGCCATGTGCTATCAGCCGTATCCTTCCCTGGGGAATCGCAGCGTGGCCAAGGTTCTGAATTTCGGCAACAAAGAGCAGCAGATGATTGAGGAAGCGGCACAGCGGCTGGCCGCCGGCGTGGATCCGGGAATCATTCCGGAGCGGTTTCTGATCGGTGCCGTCCGGCTCGCCCTGGATCGTCGCCACGCCCGGCCCGAAGTCCTGGCAAAGAACTTTTACAGAGCGTTAGCGAGCGGGTAATCCAATGGCGCTGGAAACGACATTTCGCGATTTGCTGGTGGGACTGCAGAAGTTGCATGACTCCGTGAATGCCCTTCAGGTGACCGCGGGCGATAAACCCACCAAAGATGGGTCGGCATTCGCGGATGGATTCGAAGAGGAGGTCCTGGAGATGATGGGTTCGCTGCACGAGTGCCGCAAGGCGGCGTTGAATGCGCGGCGGGCCGTCAATCATCCCCTCGACCTCGACCGGGCGCGGCGAACCTTGACCGTTGCTCAGGATGGTTTTCAGCGCATTGAGCGTCAGTTCGCTTCCAACCTGGTGTCCTACGAGAAGCTCAGGCAATTAGTGCGCCTGGCGGGCGAGCGGCGGGGCGAATGGCCCGGGTGGGCTACCAGCATCAAGCACGGCGTCGACGAGTGCCGGCCCGCGATGGAGTACGTGAGTGCATCCCTGGCACGTTGCTGGCAGGAGATTGCCGAGCATGCGGGAGCCACATCGGTTTCGGTAAGAACGACAAATATTGGTCAGAAGATCGTCTCCAGATCTTCGGCGGAAGATGTGGGATATGAGCGGGTCACCTGACTGGCGTTGCAGGAATTCGTTCCATTAGCAGTCAACGCGTTGAGCATCGGACGCGCACAGGGAGAGCAGAGGCAACTCAGGCGTTCGTCCGCTAAGAAGGGCACGGATGCCGCTCTCATCAACGAATGTCGAGAAGACAGCTCAGAGGAGGACAATATGGCGGATATGGTGGTGACGAAGTTCCAAAATTTGCATTCTCCGGCAATCCAAATCGGAGACGAAGCGACCATATCGGGAGAATTGGTTCAGTTGTCGGGCGATCCGATCCCCAATGCGCTAATCTCGATTGCGCTTACATCGCCGCTGCTTGCCGATCCCATGGTGCCGGCCGGTCCTGTTATGACTGATGCGCAGGGCAAGTTCAGGGCAACTCTCGGCACGTCAAGTCTGGAGCCCGGCTCTTATGACTACACGGTGGCTTACGCGGGCGATATTCAGTTGGGGTTGTCGCCCGTATCTACCCCCAAGACACTTGTTGTGCACGCCGTGACCTCGGTGAGTTCGTGCGATCCATGCAGCGATTTGATCACGGCAGCCAAGCGCGTGATCCGTGACCCGAAAGTGAACAAAGGCATCAGCGACCTGCTGCTTGGAGCGGCCAGGCATGAGGACCTGGGCAACCTCCAGCAGGCAGCTCTCACCAGTCTTGCAAAAGCCGTTTCAGGCAAAGATGCCCTGCGGGCGAAAGGGGACTCCTGCCGCGGGCAGCTGCGCTTGTTCTTCGAACTCGAAGATGCAGTCAGCGGTAATCGAGCCCCGCTCGATGCAAATCTTTTGCGCAGCGTCGCGCCTCAGTTGATCGACGAGAATTGGAACGTCGCAGCTGCGGCACCATCTTTCGACGGGCGATCGATCCTGTATTCATCCGTCGAATCAGGTGTGATCCAGGTGGCCCTTTCAGCCAACATCGCTGAGGGAGCAGAGATTCTCGATCAGTATTATGTGAAGGCTCCCGGCGACCGGGAGTTCACGGAATTCAAGAGAGGGAGCACGGTGCCGGTGGTGCAACCGCCCGCAGGCCCCCCGGGACCCCCAGGACCAGTAGGACCACAGGGTCCAGCAGGACCACAGGGTCCAGCAGGACCACAGGGTGCAGTAGGACCACAGGGTGCAGTAGGACCACAGGGACCGCAGGGACCACAGGGTCCAGTAGGACCACAGGGACCGCAGGGTCCACAGGGTCCACCCGGGACAGAAGTGGACATCCGTCGTCGCGAAGGAAGGACCATCTCGGAAGAGCGTCCTGGCAGGACGAGAAGGGCTGCAGTGGACGCGGGAAGGGACGTGGAGCACTTTGTTCGTCCGAGAACGGGTCCTGATGCGGAGGCCCCTGCGAACCTGGCGACTCCTTCAGACCAAGTGGCCCCTGCGCAAGTGGCCCCTGCCGAAGTGGCCCCCGCCCAAGTCGCCCCTGCCCAAGTGGCCCCTGCCCAGGTGGCCCCTGCCCAGGTCGCCCCTGCCCCAGCGGCCCCTGCCCCAGCGGCCCCTGCCCCGGCGGCCCCTGCCCAACCGGCTCTGGTTCAAGCCGCTCCGGCAAACGCCACGCCCAAAACATTCCAAGGCCGCGTCAAGCCTGGGATGGAAACCTCGATGAAGCTGATCCTGAGGCCTCCCGCCGCGCACGTGCGTTGCTTCTCTTACCTGGAAGGAGACGACTGTTGCGGACAGGGGAAACAGTACATATCGAAGGTGGCGATCAGCGCGGTGCAGGGCCAGGATTTCGTCGCTTGCAAGCAAACCGGAGACAGCGGATGTTCGGGTTTCAAACTGAACCCGGGGATGTACACCTTCTCGGCGCCGCAGGAGATCAGCATTGCAGGATGTAATTACATGCTGGCCTCAAGTTCTCCCATTTCGGCTTTCGTGGGAGCCGGGCAGAGTTGCTCGGACATGTACTTCTCCTACAAGAAGAAGGGCAGCGATATCGAGGTGATCTCGCAAATATCGAGCGCGCTGGCAGGCGACCCATACAAAACCGACATCCGCAACTTCGCGGGAATGCAATACCTGCTGCTGCTCGAAGGGGATGCGAGTTTTTCCCAGCAGCAGACAACCACCGACGGCAGCGCGGTGTATTTCCGGAATCTGGCCCCGGGGACCTATATCCTGTTCTGCCAGGCTCCGCCCACTTATGGCTCCCAGCCGGTAACGCCCGTGTATCCCGCCAACGGACGGCTGCCGCTCAGGATCTTTGCCGGCCAGACATCCAGCGTCCCGGTGCTGGTGAAATTTCGCACCACCACGACGGCTCCAGCGACATTGACCGGGTACGTAAGAGACGACGCCGGGCAGGCTGTTCCACAGCAGCTGGTTCAGGTGCTCAATTACGCGAACTGTCTGGTTGCCGCAGGCCTCACCGACGCCAATGGCTTTTACTCGATTCAGATCTACACGGCGGATGACCTGATCATCCAGGTCGGAACACAACAGTCAGCGGTTTCAAAAAGCCAGATCCAAACAGCCATGCAGGCCGTCGGCACGCCGGCGCTGCCTTCCCCAGGCTCGACATTCAATCTGGCCATGCAAACTTCCGAAATGGTGAGGGAGTTTCAGTAACGAGTTGGGATGAGACGCAGGGATCGAAAGGAGACCGGCAATGGCTAATGGAGCTGCAACCATAACGAATAACTTTGGGGGTACCGCCTCGGTCGGAGCGGTACCAATTGCTCCCGCAACAGCGAGCCGCATGGCTGCTGTGCCGGGAACGGCCCAAGAGGCGGAAATCGATCTCCAGGCATATCCGGTACTGACCGAGGAAGTTCCTTCGGAGGTAGTCTCGCGCCCTCCTTCCGCCGGCGGGGGTTCGGGAATCGCTCCCATCGGCAAAATGGCTGAGAACGCAATCCGCGATGTCCTGAGCTGGCGAACCAAGGTCAACGATCCCAAGTCATTCATCCTCGCCCTCAATCAATCCTTCACGCTGAAGGAGGTCGAGGGGCACACGGAGTCTACCTGGACACCGCGCACCTATACGGTGCAGACGGACATGGGCGCGATCACCGGGGCCCAGGCCAGCATTTACACGCGTGCCAAGGTTGCGCTGGACCAGTCCCTGCCGTTGCTGGATGGGCTGTATGCGTTGCTGCCTACGCTGGAGCAAGAAGACCTGGATTCGATGAGGGGCATGGTCCGATCACTCTTCACGGAACTGGTAAACGATCTGGGGATCGAGGGTGGACCGCGCATTCCCCGGGTGGACCAGTTGTTCTCGCTTCTGCTGGGATCGCCGTTACCCACCGATCCCGAAAGAGCGGGCGGGCAGCTGGGTACACTTCGCGACAGGTTCGGCCTGAAGCGCAGCTTTGTCACCACCATCTCGGACGAGCAAAATCTCACCAACTACATCGTCCTGGTGGACTACGTGATCGGGCTGAGCAACAGCTGGAATACCCAGAAGGCATACTTCGCCCGCAGCGGAGCCGGCACTGCGGAACCATTCTTCGGCACGCAGCTGGTGCTGCTGTCGCGCTCCCTGGATGTAGTGGCAGGGGCGGTAAAGGACGCGGAGTTTGCCATGGATTCGGTGTTCCTGGGCGCGGCCGAGCGGCAGACGATTCTGCTCGACTTTACAAGCATCGGTGCGGAGTCGTCCATGTTCGTCGCCGAGTTGCTGGATTGGATCGACACCGCTGTGTCCAAGGAACTTCCTGCCCAGTTGCAGGATTCCGGCAAAGACGCTATCGAAACCTTGAAGCTCGTGATCAAGAATCTTCACGGCTTCGTGCATGCCGCAATTCTGCCCCAGCAGCCGCTCAAGGGTTTGCCGCCTGGTTATCGCACCCCGCGAGTACAACGCGCGCTCCGGCTATTGGCGGATTCGCTGCATGAGACGTACCGTTTGGCACAAAAAATCAAGCAACCAGACTTCCTCGCCTGAGTTAGCAGTCAGACTCGTAATTCAACTGAGAGCAGAGAAGCATGGTGGTCTGTAGGTAAGGAGAGTCAGCCATGGCGACAGAAAAAGAGTATCAAAGCTTATATGACCGTATAGCCGCACTGCGGGGACAGGTAGCCAGCAGGCTTTCATCGGACCTGATTACCAACCCGCAGCTCGCCGATGCGATCAACAAGCAGATCGATGACATGCTGGCTTCCGTGGTCGACGCGGACTCCAAAGCGCCTGCCCCTCCAGACAAGGGCTTGGCTGCCCTTGCCGGAGTAGGTCCGGAGGCTGCCAAGGACTTTGGCGTCACCCGCATTCCGCAGGGAGTGGAGCCTTACGACGAGACCATTACGGCGGAACGAATCATGGCCGTCGGAGATGTCTACTATCTCTGGCAGCATGAGAAGATCGGCGTGTTCCGCGTGGTCCAGAAGTTGCAGGAGTTGTTCAAGGCGGGGACCGTGCGGCTGTCCGCTGGGCCCGGTGCATTCACGTTGTACCAATTCGATCGTCGCGACGTGTTGCGCTATACCAAGAACGATCGCCTGGCTGCCTATAAGCGTATCTTCGGATACGGCGGAGCACCGGTTCCCACTGGCTCCCGCGCGAACGACGATTTTCACAAGCTTTTCTCTCACTTCGTTCATCAGGTAACCCTCTTCTGGCGTGACAAGCGCATTTCCGATGTGATTCGCGAACGCGCCTATGACCCCAGCTTTGGTTCCATTGCCATTGTGCGCAGAGCCGGCCTCGACCTTCGCAACAACCTGAAGTGGTTGTCCTTCGGCCATCTGAACGTGCTCCGCGTCGAGGTCATGCAACTGCTCGAGGAAGCGTTCAACATACTCGACTCCGACGATGTCAAGCGCCTGTTTGGCGCCGACAATGCGTGGGACGTGGTGGAAGAAGTCTTGATCCGCTACTTCAATGAACGCCTGGTCACTTCACCACGTCAGCGCATGGGAGTTACGGGACGTGAAGTCCTGCGCTGGCTGGCGCAGCCGCATATCCTGCAGACCACGCGCTCGCAATTTGAAACACTGCTGCTGGAAATCGCCGAGCAGTCCGAAGAGTGGCTCACCAGTGCGCAGGCCATGGGCCTCAGCAAGCGGACGGGATCACACCGCGTATTGCCGTGGGACCAGAGCCAGCCCACCCCGGTGAGATCCAACGGCAAGCAGAAGGCAGGAGTAGCTCCACGACGCGCTCCGGCCCGCGAATATGAATTCGAAGTTTGAACCAGCAAGCTGGCCGCCGGCGCGGGCTGACTCCACAGCCCGCGCTGGGTTCGCAGCCAGAGATGAATATCTGCCAAAATGTTTAATCGCGGGGTCCGCCTACGTTGACGCAGCCTAAACTCGATCCTCTTATGAGGCAGTTGGAACAGGAACTCGAAGACGAAGGTCGCTTCGATCGCCTGCTGCAAGAGGAGGAGGATATCGAGTCGAGAGTATTGGGTTGCGTTTTGCCTGCGCCGGGAGAGAGTGCTGGAAATCCGAAAGTCCGATGGTTGCAGAAGGCGCTGAATCGAGTCTCTTCGTTCGGCATCGCCGAGAATGGCATCCTTTCCGTCCCAACCAGGAGAGCTCTTCGAAAGTTTCAGGGGGAACAGGGATTCCGTCCAACCGGAAAGCTCGGTGCGAAAACCCGCGCGCGGCTCGTTAAGCTGAGCGGAATCCGTCCCCCATCGACGACCACGGAGTCCGAGATGGAGGTCCCGGTTAATGGAAGCAAAGTCCCAACCGGCCGATGCCCCATCGATCAACCCAGTGTGATCCGCGGATTCTCGAAGTACAGCGATGATCTGCGGACTACCCCGCCCAACCAGCAGGCTAAGCTCGCCGCGCTCGCAACCGCGATCATCAGCAGTTACTCCGGAGCTCCGAATGTCGCGCCGGTCACCCAGGTCGTAGTGGTAGGACATACCGACGACGACCAGGCACGCGAACGCTCAGATCCTGGTTTCCTGCAGTACCTGAGTGAAAAGCGGGCGGATTCGATTCTGGAAAATTTAGCTTGCAAAATCCAGGCCGTGAACCAGCCAAAGCTGAACGCACTGCGCTGGTCAGTCGTGGGTCGGGGCGCCCGGAAGCCGGCTGTGCCAGGAGCGCGAACCGATGCAGAACGCCAATGCAACCGCCGGGTGGAAGTACTCCTGCTGCGTACTGCGCAACCGTCTCCCCGCCTGGATGAGCACCAGCACCTGGAATTCGCCGCAGATCATGGCGCATTTCTGGATTACTATCACATAGCTTTGCAAGGCACTTCGGGCCAGTTCACGGCGCCTCACGCCGCGGAGAAGCAGGCGCGGGAGATAGCCGACAAGGTAATTCCATTTCTGCTAAAACGAATGCAGACGAAACGAGCCAGCACTCCGGGATGCCCCGATCCCCAGGGAGTTTTTCTGCCCTACTTCAAAGATGCGCTGCAGGGCACTGCATCGAAGTTCGCCAGCGCTGACGAAGCGATTCAGAAGGCCGCCGAAGCTGCCGATGCTACTGCTTTCGGCACCTTGCTGGAACTCCGGAAACTTGAGTGGAAGCATGCTTCGTTACCTCAACCGATGTCACCGGATTGCGAGATTGTGCGCGG
>DASXXV010000057.1:0-10275 GCA_036502905.1 Occallatibacter sp.
ATCAGCAACGCGCCACGCCGCTCGAAGCCGGTCCTCGTCCCTGCCTTCCCCAAGCCGCGCAGGGACTGCGACGGTTCCCCAGGCGGCATCAAATAACGGTCATTGCGGAGAATTCTCCGGCCAAGGAGGTCACTGTGGCAGACGTATCCGACCTGTGCTCCAAGCATCTGCGACCGCACGCCCAGACGGAATCCATGGAGGAGCTTGCGCCCGACCAGCAGACGGTGGATCTGGAGCCGCTTCAGCCGGAAAAGGGCGGGTTCAGCCGGCGTTCGTTCCTGTCGGGACTGGGCGCCGCGGGGTTCCTGGCAGGGGCTCCGCCGCTGGTGCAGGCCGCTCCGGCGATAGAACGTGCACCCGCTGATAACGAGGCGGGCAGCGGCACTCTTACGCTGCGCGTGAACGGCAAGGAATACAAGCTGCAGGATCTCGACCCGCGGGCAACGCTACTGGACACGCTGCGCGAGCGGATCCACCTGACCGGCACCAAAAAGGGTTGCGATCACGGCCAGTGCGGGGCCTGCACGGTACACGTGAACGGCCGGCGGGTGAATAGCTGCCTGTCGTTCGCGCTGATGCATGAGGGCGACGAGATTACGACCATTGAAGGCGTGGGCCAGCCCGACAACCTGCACCCCATGCAGGCGGCATTTGTACAGCACGATGGGTACCAGTGCGGCTACTGCACGAGCGGGCAGATTATGAGCGCGGTGGCGCTTCTGAAGGAGCCGGTGGGACCGTCGGACGAGGACATCAAGCACGCCATGGCAGGCAATATCTGCCGGTGCGGCGCGTACACCAACATTGTTGCCGCAGTCCGCCAGGTGCGGCAGACGCGGGCATAGCGCCACGGTCTCGAGGGACGGGGATTGTTGCGTGGGTGCTGACGGAGGAGATCGATTATGCAGACCTTTAACTACGTCAAGGCGGCAAGTATCGAAAAGGCCCTGGGCGCGGCGAATGGCGCCAAGTTCATCGCCGGCGGAACGACGCTGGTGGACCTGATGAAGCTCAATGTGGAACAGCCCAAGGCGCTGGTCGATATCAATCTCCTGCCTCTGGACAAGGTGGAGCGGCTCCCCAATGGAGGGTTGAGAATCGGCGCCATGGTGCGCAATTCCGACCTGGCGTGGAATGCCGATGTGCAGAAGGATTATGCGGTGCTGTCGCAGGCGATCCTGTCGGGAGCTTCGCCGCAGTTGCGCAACATGGCGACCACCGGAGGCAACCTGCTGCAGCGTACACGGTGCGTGTATTTCCGCGAGCCGGATGCAGGGACGCCGGGCGGGTACGGGTGCAACAAGCGCACGCCGGGTTCGGGCTGCGCGGCGCTGGAGGGGTTCCATCGCACCCATGCCATCCTGGGCACGAGCGAGCAGTGCATCGCGACGCATCCCTCGGACATGTGCGTGGCCATGGCAGCGCTGGAAGCCACCATCCTGGTGGAGGGGCCGAAGGGCAAGCGCACCATTCCTTTTGCCGAGTTCCACAAGCTGCCCGGCAATACACCGCATATCGAGAATGGGCTGGAGCCGGGAGAACTGGTCACGTATGTCGATCTGCCCAAGCCGCCGGCGGGCGCGAAGAGCGTGTACCTGAAGCTGCGCGACCGCGCCAGCTACGAGTTCGCGCTGGCCTCTGCGGCGGTGGTGGCGAAAGTGGAAAGCGGGCACATCCGCTATGTCCGGGTGGCGATGGGCGGAGTGGGCACGAAGCCGTGGCGCTCGCACGAAGCGGAAGCCGCCCTGATGGGCAAGGCGGTGGATGCGGCGCATTTCAAGACGGCGGCGGAGGCGGCGCTGAAAGAAGCCCGGCCGCGCACCGATAATGCATTCAAGGTGGAATTAGCCAAGCGTTGCCTCGTTCGCACGTTGAAACTCGCAACGGCATAACGCAAGCACGTGGAACAAGAGCCGGAATCCTGAAACGCAAGCCCTTCGGCCAGGTTTCAGGGTGACATCGTTCTTGGAGGGATATCGCATGGCAACGGCCAATCTTCCCCAGGGCGCCGACATTCTGGGCGCAAAGGTCCCGCGCATCGACGGGGCGTTAAAGACCACCGGCTCGGCGCGTTACGCGGTGGATCATTCTTTTCCCAATCTGGCGCACGCGGTGGCGGTGCAGAGCAGGATCGGCAAAGGGCGGATCCGATCGCTGGACGCGTCGGCGGCCGAGAAGATGCCGGGAGTGCTGCTGGTGCTGCATCACGGCAACATGGAAGGCGCGTACCGGTTTTTTCCCCACCAGGAGGACGGCACGATCAGCGAATCGCGGCCTCCGTTTGAAGACGACAAGATCTACTACTGGGGCCAGTTCGTTGCCGTAGTGGTGGCGGAGACGCTGGAGCAGGCCAAGGCGGCGGCGCGGGCGGTGAAGGTGGAGTACGACGCCGAAAAGCCGGATGTACGTACGGATCTTGCCGAGGGTTTTGAAGGCAAGCCGGAGAGCAGCTGGCGGCGCGGCGATCCGGACAAGGCGCTGACCGAAGCGCCGGTTTCAGTGGACCAGACGTATGTCACGCCGGTCGAGACTCACAACCCGATGGAGATGCACGGCACGGTGGCGGTGTGGGACGGAGAGAACTACACGCTGTACGAGAGCTCGCAGGGGGTGGTAAACCATCGCACCGTGATGTCGGAAGTGCTGGGCGTGCCGCGCGAGAATGTGCGCGTGATTTCACGTTTTATCGGATCGGGGTTCGGAGGAAAGCTGTTTCCGTGGCCGCAGTCAACGCTGGCAGGGGTGGCGGCGCGCAAGCTGAACCGGCCGGTGAAGATCAGCGTGGACCGGCGCATGATGTTCTCCAACACCGGGCACCGGCCGCGCACCCAGCAACGCATCCGGCTGGGCGCGACCGAGGAGGGCAAGCTCACCGCGATCCGGCACGACTTCTACACCGAGACGTCGCAACTGGATGACTTCGTCGAGCATTGCGGGGAGCAGACGCCGTTTCTATATAGCTGCCCGAATCTGGAAGTGACGACCGCGATGGTGCGGCGAAACGTGGGAGCGCCGGCGCCGATGCGCGGCCCGGGTGCAGTGCCGGGGCTGTTCGCGCTGGAGTCAGCCATGAATGAACTGGCGGACAAGCTGAAGATGGACCCGGTGGAACTGCGGCTCAAGAATGACGCCGAGCGGGATGAGGGAAAGAATCTGCCCTTCTCCTCGCGGCATTTGAAGGAGTGCTACCAGACGGGGGCGGAAAAGATGGGGTGGAAGAACCGCACTCCGCAGGTGGGCTCGATGAAGCGCGACGGCAAGATCATCGGCTGGGGCGTGGGCGGCGCATCGTGGGCGGCGGCGCGCATTCCCTGCAGCGCCAGCGTAGAGCTTTGCCAGAACGGGCGCGTGTGCGTGCGCTGCGCCACGCAGGATATCGGCACCGGAACGTACACCATTTTTGCGCAGGTGGTGCATGCCAAGACGGGCGTGGCGCTGGACAAGATCGATGTATTCCTGGGCGATACTTCCTTGCCGGACGGCCCCACTTCCGGCGGATCGATGGTGACCAGTGCGGTGACTCCGGCGACGACCATGGCGGTGAACCAGGCGGTGTCGCGCCTGATTAACATCGCGACGATGCTGCCCAATTCTCCATTCCATGGCGCGCATCCCGACTCGCTGACGGTGGCGCAGGGCCGCATCATAGCCAAGCAAGCCGCCGAGCAGGCGCGGATGGTGGGGGTTTCCTATCCGGCGAGCGCCAACCTGAGCGCCAACGGGATTCCATTTGAAGAAGTGCTGCGCATGGCGAACCTGAGCGGGATCACGGCGATGGGCAAGACATTCCCGTCGATGGAGGATCCGAAGGCGAAGGAATACTCACTGCATTCTTTCGGCTGCCACTTCGCCGAGGTGGAGTGGGAACCGGACATCGCGCGGCTGCGCGTAAGCCGTATTTTTTCGATTTTCGACTGCGGGCGCATTCTGAACAAGGGAGCGGGAACGAACCAGATTCTGGGCGCGGCAGTGATGGGGGTGGGGATGAGCCTGTTCGAAGAGACCATCCACGATCCGCGCACCGGGCAGCCCATCAATAACAATTTTGCCGATTACATTGTGCCCACGTGCGCGGACCTGCCGGACCTGGATGTCACGTTCCTCGACTATCCCGACCTGATCGTGAACGAATACGGGGCGCGCGGAATCGGCGAGATCGGCATGGCGGGTGTAGCGCCTGCCATTACGGAAGCCGTGTATCACGCAACGGGCGTGCGCGTGCGGGAGCTGCCGATTCGGATTGAGGACCTGCTGAAGTCGACCGTGATGGAGGCGTGAGAACGAAGGCAGTCGTTTTGCGATTGGCTGGGCCCGGAACTGCAGATCCTTCGACTCCCCTTGCCCTTCTCAAGCTCAGGGTCAGGGTCAGGATGACAGCATTCTTTTTACACAATCGGAGAACAAGGAGCGGTAGCGGTTAGAAAGAAAGGAACGTATGAGCACGACATCGATTTCCGGCCTGGCGTCGATCATCGGCAATCCCACGCCGCGCATTGACGGACCGCTGAAGACGACGGGGGCCGCCGATTATCCCGGGGATGCCCATTTCGAGCGGATGGCGTACGCGGTGCCGGTTACAGCAGCGATCGCCAGCGGGAAAATTCAAAGCCTGGATACCGGCGCCGCCGAACGAATGCCCGGCGTGCTGCTGATTCTGCACCACGGCAACATCGGCCCTCTGTATCGAACCGTGCCGGGCGACCCGAGCGTGAATAACTGCGAGACCCGTACGGTTTTTGAGGACGATGTTGTTCGTTACTGGGGCCAGTACGTGGCGGTGGTGGTGGCGGAGACCTTCGAGCAGGCTACGGCCGCGGCTGCCGCAGTGAACGTTCGCTATGAGCCCGCGAAAGCCAGCCTGCGCACCCGCCTGGACGATTACAAGGGCGCGCGGAAATCGGTGTCAAAGCGCGGCGATCCGGATGCGAATTTGCAATCGGCGGCTGTACACCTGGACGCGACCTACGTTACGCCCTGCGAGACGCATAACCCCATCGAACTGCACTCCACGGTGGCGATGTGGAATGGCGAACGCCTGACGATGTACGAAACGTGCCAGGGCGTGGTGAACCAGCGCATGGTGATGGCGCAGATTCTCGGGATTCCGGTGGAGAATGTTCGCGTCATCACCAAGTTTCTTGGATCGGGTTTCGGGGGGAAATTTCCCTGGCCGCACAGCGCGATGGCCGCGGTGGCTGCGAAGCGCCTGGACCGGCCGGTGAAGCTTACTCTGACGCGGCGCATGATGTTTTCCAGCGTGGGATACCGCCCGCGCACGGAACAGCGCGTGCAACTGGGCGCGACCAAGGAAGGCAAACTGCTGGCCTTGCGCCACGATTACGTGAACGTCACGTCACAACTCGACGATTTCGACGAGGGATGCGGGGAGGCGACACCCTATCTGTACAGCGTCGCCAACCTTGAAGTGACGGGCGGTTTGGTGCGGCGTCACCTGGGCGCGCCGATCTGGATGCGGGGGCCGGGGGCGGTTCCGGGGTTGTTCGGACTCGAGAGTGCCATGAACGAGCTGGCCGACGAGCTGAAGATCGATCCGCTGCAGCTTCGTCTTCTGAACGACCCCGAAAAGGATGAGAGCAACAACATGCCGTTCTCGTCGCGGCACTTGAAGGAGTGCCTGGAGACCGGCGCGAAAAAGTTCGGATGGGAAAAGCGGACGGCCGGCGTGGGCTCGATGCGAAAGGATGGCAAGGTCCTGGGCTGGGGCCTGGGTTGCGCGAGCTGGATCGCCATGCGGCTTCCCTGCACCGCCACGGTGGAGTTCTGCGCGAACGGGCGCCTGTGCGTGCGCTGCGCCACGCAGGACATCGGGACGGGCACCTACACGGTTTTTGCGCAAGTGCTGCACGAGAAGACCGGGGTGCCGCTCGATCGCATCGATGTAATCCTGGGCGACAGCGCGCTGCCGGAAGGACCTTTCTCGGGTGGATCGCTGGTGACCGGTTCGGTGCTGAGCGCAATCGCAGCGGGCGCGGATGGGGCGATCAAGAAACTGCAGGCAGTGGCTACGGCAACGGCAGGGTCGCCGTATCACCAGGCATCGCTCGAGACCATTGCGTACAGCGGGGGCCGGCTGCACAAGAGGGGCCAGTCGCCGAATGACGGTACGCAGTTTGCGGACATTCTGCAGATGGCGCGGATCAGCGGGCTGAGCGCCGAGGGCAAATCGGCGGCAACGTGGGAGGATCCCAAGGCGAAGGGGCTGTCGCTGCACTCCTATGGCGCGGCGTTTGTGGAAGTGGAGTGGGAGCCGGAGATTGCGCGACTGCGCGTGAGCCGGGTGGTTTCGGTGATCGACGTGGGCCGGATTGTGAACCCCAAGGCGGCAGCTAACCAGGTGATGGGAGCGGTGGTGATGGGCGTGGGGATGGGCCTGCTGGAAGAGACCATTCACGATGAGCGCACCGGACAGCCGATCAACGGCAGCCTGGCCGATTACATGGTTGCGACGTGCGCGGACGCGCCGGACATTGACGTAACTTTCCTCGATCATCCGGATCCGGCGATGGGCGAATATGGGGCGCGCGGCGTAGGAGAGATCGGATTGGCGGGCGTGGCCCCGGCGATTACCGAGGCGGTCTATCACGCCACCGGCGTCCGCGTGCGCGAGCTTCCGGTGCGCATCGAAGACCTGCTGCGGTCTAAAATAGTGGAAGCCTGACGCGCAATCAATGACCGATCTGGAACACATCCTGCCCCTGTGGAATGAACTCGAAAACGCGGGCGCGGACTATGTGCTTGCCACGGTCGTAGCGGTTGAGGGATCGAGCTATCGGCGGCCGGGCGCACGCATGCTGCTGGCGCAGGACGGGCGGCGCGCGGGGACGGTGAGCGGAGGATGCCTGGAGGCGGAAGTCGCGCAACGGGCATGGTGGCTTACTTCGAATGGGCCGGTGGTGGAGCGCTACTCCACTCTGGATGACGACGGCGATCTTCCTTATGGCTCGGGCTGCGGCGGGGTTGTGTATATCCTGCTGGAGCGGCGGAAGACCGCGAGCCGGCTTCTGCATGCGCTGAAGGCTGCGTGGGATGTGCGCCAGCCGCTGGCGATTGCGACCATTCTGGAAGGTCCACGGATTGGGGAGAGGGCTTTTGGGGGGCTGCCCGCTGCGGCGGGGCTGCCCACGAACGACAATGCTGGAACTGACATTCGGCTTGCGGAACTGGCGGAGCAGGG
This sequence comes from Occallatibacter sp., assembly GCA_036502905.1. GTDB lineage: Bacteria > Acidobacteriota > Terriglobia > Terriglobales > Acidobacteriaceae > Telmatobacter. The sequence continues at coordinate 7,196 of DASXXV010000057.1, forward strand.
ATGGGCGGAGCGTAGATCGGTCGACTGCCAGATCCAGATGGATGGCGTGCCGACTCGCGCCTGGGCGGACTATCGCGCTGCGCGGCCGGGTCTTTGGATTTTTGGCGCGGGCGACGATGCGAAGCCGCTGCTGAAACTGGCGCGCGAGCTGGGCTGGTTTGTGGTGGTTGCGGATGGCCGTTCGCACCTGACCACGGCCAACCGGTTTGCGGCGGCCGATGAAATCCGGGTTTTAACGATGAGCGATTTGCCGAATGCTTGGGGCAAATCTCTTCCTCTCCTGCGCAGCGATGCGGCCGTCCTGATGACGCACAGCTTCGAACAGGATTCGCATATCCTGGCGGCGCTTATGGATGATGCGCTGCAGTTTCCGTACGCCTACGTCGGCGTGCTGGGTCCGCAGCGCCGCACGCACGAGGCCCTGGCCGAGGCTGCGCGGCTGCGGGGCGTGACGGCGGAGGCCGATCAAATCGAGAGCTGGCTGGATCAACTGCACGCGCCCACAGGCATCGACCTGGGAGCCGACACGTCGGCTTCGATTGCGCTCTCGATTCTGGCCGAGGTCCAGCAGGTATTCAACGCGGCGACGGCGTTGCCGTTGCGCAGGGTGCGCGCGACCGGGGCCGAAATCCGCTCGCTATCCTGAAGATCAATCAGGCCATGGCGGGCGCGGTCATGTGGGCTTCCACCACTTGCAGGAATTTCGCCAGCCATGCGGGGTGGGCGGGCCACGCCGGACCGGTGACCAAATTGCCGTCGACAACGGCATCTGTGATTGCGACCTGCACGTAGGTTCCACCGGCCAGGCCTACTTCCGGCGAGCAGGCCGGATAACAATTGACGCGCCGGCCCTTGAGAATGCCTGCGGCGGCGAGAATCTGCGGACCATGGCAGAGAGCCGCGATGGGCTTGCCTGCCTTGTCGAAGTGACGCACGATGTCGAGCACTTGCTGGTTGAGGCGAAGATACTCGGGGGCGCGGCCGCCGGGGACCACCAGGGCGTCGTATTCCTCGGCGCGGACCTCATCGAATGTGGCGTTGAGGGTAAAGTTGTGACCGCGTTTTTCGGAGTAGGTTTGGTCGCCTTCGAAGTCGTGGACGGCGGTGCGCACCTGGTCGCCCTTCTTTTTGCCCGGACAGACCGCATCGACGGTGTGACCCACCATTTGCAATGCCTGAAAAGGGACCATGATCTCGTAGTCTTCAACAAAATCGCCGGCGAGCAACAACAGCTTTGCAGGTTTCATCGATTTCAACTCCCGTTAAGAAATTTTGGCATGCCAGCGGCAAGGTTCGCCAGAGGGACGGGTGGGCAGCCAACCAGGGCAATTGGTCGGCGGCCCTTTCCCCAGTTTCGCAACTCAGCGGCGCTGCAGTTGCGGATCTTTCACCTCCCCATTGTCCTGGTCTGTGGGCGGAATGGTGACCGTGATGGTAAGGGGCGATTGCAGACGGAAGTTGATGAGCGTCTCGGTGGGAATGACGGCCTGTTCCCCACGGGTGGCGGCATTGACGCCGGTACCTGCGGCGCCGCCGGCCAAGCCACCTATGGCTGCGCCCTTGCCTCCGCCGGCAAGGGCGCCGATGATGGCGCCCAGGGCCGCGCCGCCGCCCGCCTTTTCGGCGGTGTTCTTGCCGCGTCCCTCGGTCTCCTTGCTGAACGTGTCGGTAACCAGAGTCAGGCTTTTGCCGCCCACGGTGAGTTCGGTTAGCTCGATGCTCAACAGCGCGGAGCCCTTGAAGTGGGCCGCCTCGCGGGCGTCAACGACGCGTCCCATCACCGGCGAGCGGTGAGGGACGGCGATGACACCCTGGGTGCCCAGGTCTCCGGCCAGCGAACCGTGAAACACGTCATTGGGCTGGGCGGTCTTGCTGTCGAGGGTCTCGGTGAGGCGAACGGGAATTACGGTTCCGGCAGGCAATGTTACCTGCTTGATCACCGGTTTGGGCGGGGCCGGTGGAGGCGGCGGCGCCTGGGGAACCGGATTGGGAGCGACCGCCTGAACCGGCGGTGGATCCGGCACAGGGGCGGGGCCGGCTTGCGCTACCTGGGGGCGATCCGCGTTGCGATCGGGAGCGCGGTCGGGACGATGATGCTTGTCCCGGGTCGTTTCGTGAGGGGGAGAGGCAGCATGGACGGGCTGGGCAGGCGGGGCCGGCTGCGGCGCCGGGTTGGCGACCGATGCGGCGGCCTGGGGGGCCGGTTGAACGATCAGGTTGTTCACCACCGTCTTGACGCCCTGCACAGTCCCACTGTCATTTCCAGCCAGCGCGCGCGAGGCCTCGTCGGAGGCGGTTCCGCTCAGGGTGGCGATTCCGTTGGTGACGCTCACCTGGATGTTCTGACCGGAAAGGGCCTTTTCGCCGCTGATCCGGGCCTGGACGTCGGCGGCCATCTGCTCGTCGGTCCGCGCCGCTGGTTGATTCCTGCAGCCCGCGGCCAGGATCAGGATGACGGCCAGAGCTGCTGTTCCGGTCCGGACGAAGTGCATTCCGGGGAAAACTTTCTTCATGGTTTGCCTCTCCTTGCGAAGACGGGGAGAGCATCACGCTCTGGCCCGACATCATTAGACTCAGCAGGCCGAGGTTGGGATCATCAAATTGTGTATCGACGAGGTTCGGCGGGCGGACGGATTTTCGGGCCAAATCCGGGGCCTGGCCGTGAAACGAACCAGGCAGCCGGCGGATCAAAGCCGGTAGCCGGCCGGCGGTCGCCGCCGATGGAAAAAAAGCATACCTCATTGCTCAGCATCAATGCCCGCCGGGCGAGCAGATGACACGATGGCGAATCAGGCTGAGGAGAGATGATGGTCTTGAGCATGCGAGTGTTGATCGCCATAGTGGCATTGATCTGGGCGTTCGCCGGATTGGGCCAGAGCGCCTACGCGCTGGGCAAGCACAAGGCGAAGAAGAACACCACTACGTATTCCTACCTGGCTCCCAAAAAGCAGAAGAAGCCGACTGGGTATTACCAGAGCACCCTGACCGGGGATATGGTCTACGGGAAGAAAAAGAAATAAATTAAAGGCTTGCTGCCGCGCGCACGCTTGCTGCCGCGCGCAGGCTTGCTGCCGAGCGCA
>DASXXV010000058.1:0-9755 GCA_036502905.1 Occallatibacter sp.
AAGCTCGGCACGAAAGCCGCTCGGCGTCACCTCAAAGGCAAAGTGGAAGGCGGGCAGATCCTCGCCTGGATGGTCCTGCGCATAGGTTAGCTGCGGAATACGAAAGTTGTTCGGTCGTGTCTCGACACCCTTGTAGATGCCGGGATAGAGATCGATGAAATGCCAACCGGGCGCGCCGGTCGCTTTGATCGGGATCTCGAAATCGCCTTGGCTGTTGGTCTCCACACCCTTTCAGGTATCACCGGGCCGCGTCATGAGGGCTTGGCTCGCCAACGTGCTCCGCCGAATTAACGATCACCCGGCCGCCAAACTGCACGAGCTATTGCCCTGGCATTGGAAGCAGTCCAAACCCCAACCCGCCTGAGTCGTCCCAACCGCGGCACTCTCCGGATGCTAACTACAAATCTCTATTGATCACATTATATTCAGGAAATTCAAGTTGTCTTACTCACGTTTTAGTCCGTTGTGCGCAGCTTTTAATCTTTGCAGCATTCGCTGCTATCTGGGGACGCTTCCCTTTTCGTTAATTTATTGAGCTCGGCTCAACCTCAACACCAGCGTCGAATCGGACCAGGTCTAATGCAACAGAATACATCGCTGCCGTAGACCTCAGTCAGATCGCCTCCGCAAAACTGGCAAGTCGGAAGAAGTGCATGATGTTGGAAAATGTTTGATGCTGCGACTCGTCTCATGAGCGAGATCACCTCAGACGTCAATCGAGGCGACGATCGGCGCAAACGGCAATCCGCTGAAGGAGTTCTACGGCTTGGGCACAGAGGGGCGTATTGGCGAGGCCATGCTGGACGGCAATATTTAGCAACCTGCCGAGGGCGGAGAAATCGTGAATTCGACCGCTTCTGAGAAGAGCCATGTCCAATAGGAACGGTCCTAAGGCCCGCCGTTCGACAGGTTCAAGCTGGCCAAATGTGTGTTGCCAAGGAGTGTCGGCACTGGGGATCATACTAAACAGTTCGTCGATAAGTCCCGCAGGCGCGAGTTTACCGGAGATCTGATTTGCCGGAGCGTTACCGGGCCGCAGCGCCAACGCGCAAAGCATGCCCATGACATAGACAGTGTGGTAGGTGGTAGCGAGCGCGTATTTCGTTCTTTCGGTACCGGTCAGTCGATAAAACTTCTCGGGGACGCCGTTTCCCGCGGAAAGGTATCCTAACCTGTCTTCGAAATCCGTGAGCACCCGAAACCCAAAGTTAGCCGCGGGAGTCCAAGGAGCGGCGGTGAAGGGCCATGCCATTAAAACTTCAGCGGTCAAATCGAAGTCTTCAAGTAGGAGGCTGCGTGCCAACAGCCCGGATGATTCGCCAAGGATTTGAAGCTGCGGCCGGGGTAATGGTCGGCGCGAGTAACCAAAATCCAAAAAGTACATAAAAGTATGGGTATGGGCGTACGCGTCCTCACGAGTACCCCAGAACAGATCAATCGGGTGGTTCAGTACCGAATTCAACGCGGCGTGTTGAAACTCTGCTCCTGGAGGCGTGTTGCTCCACAGTGATTTGAGCCACAATTCTTCGAGCGCCCGGTGGGGCACGACTTCTCTGCCGGCGTGTGACTGAGATTCGGCACTAAGGGCAAGCACTCGGTCAAAGTGAGTATCCTGCAGCCCGAGTTGACCCGAGAGTATGTGCGGCATCGCTAGTTGAAAGCAGATGGTCGGATTGAGTGCAATCGCGCAGGCCGTGCGGTGGGACCTTGCGAAGGGTGCCAAAAGAAACGAGAGCTCATTGACCTGCTCTTTTATACGCGCATGCCCTGTAACCGCAGCAGCAACATAAAGAAGCATCGCCGTTTCAGCCAGCGGCTTGTCAGCACCGAAGCCCTCTTCCGGTAGATCCTCCTCAAAATAACCGTCTTTCCCCAAAAATTTGATCACACGCTTCGCAACAGTTAAGGCTAAGCACAACCGACGAGCCAAGTCTTCCTGCGGCCACACTGGAGACGGCAATTGTCCATGGTTGCTGAACAGGCTCGTCTCGGTACGGCACGCTCGACCCGTTATTGACATGAGATTAGTCCTGCGTGGAACATTGTCTGATTATGTCAATAGCCGCGTTATTTTCGTCGGTATAGGCAAATCGCGGTTAAAGTGGGGACTCTGGCGTACATCGGCGAGTATCCCGACGATACCCGCCGATGTCCTGGTACCCCCGCCAGCCGCATCGTCGCATGTCAGTGAGCCACGCCCAACTGAAAGACCCAGAGAAGGCGCAGAAGAGAGGCGGCAGCGAAGCGTTGGACTAATAACCCACACGACATATTAGCCGCCGGTCACCTCGGACGCAATCCCACTGGCACCAGTGAGGACCTGGTTTAACGGAGGCGTGCGATTATTAAAACACGCCAGAAGATTGTAGTGGCCAATCCTGACCCCGTAATCTCCGCTGCCTGAAGCGGCAATCTGTGCCCCATGTTCAGCAACAAACTTGCCGAGTGCGTTGAAGTCTACCGATCCAGACTGCAGAAATCTCTGGACGATTTCGTCATGCGTAATATTTGGCATCTTGCAGACTCCCTTGTATAAACTTCTAACTGTTCTCGATGTCATCAGTTCATCGCGCTCTGGCTAACGCGTTGAACGAGCGGATGATGCGCCCCGGCGAATCCATTGTCAACTCGCGGGTGCCAGGTGTTGAAAGGGCCGCCTAGCGCCGGGTGAGAACACGCGAACTGGGGATTTCGGCAATGCGCACCGCCTCGCCTTCGGTTAGGGTGTCGCCGATCCGCAGGCTGTCGTGGTTGGGGATGCCGATGATGTCGCCAGGCCAGGCCTCCTCGGCGAGGTTGCGCTCGCGGGCCAGGAAAAAGATCGGCGCCTGCACCGACATCTGGCAACCGGTGCGGATGTTCTCCAATTTCATGCCGCGCTGGAAACGCCCCGAGGCGAGCCGCACAAAGGCAATGCGATATCGCCGCGTTCCACGCGCAAGGCACGGAGATTGAGCTGCCGATCTCCTCAGGGCGGAGCTGCACCACAGCCGGACAATATCCTTGACGCTGGTCCAAGTCATGTTACATTGTGTTGTAATTGAAACGAGGCCGTGGAATTCGTGATCGGTCGTAAAAATCAACATGGGGAATGAAACGATGCCGGAAAATGATCAATCTTTTCGAGATCTTCTGAACGAGGCCCCGGCGGCGGCAGACACCGTGACCGTCACAGGGGTGCTCTCGCGGGCAAAGGAACCAGGGAAGTTCGTCCTCAATGCGCCGAACGGCCAGGCGATGACATTGGATGTTGCCGCCGTAAAAAGCCACACCGTCATAGCCCGCTCTATTGGACAGACCATCGTTCAGGTGGAAGTGGATGAGGCAAGTCTTCCTGAGGCGGTAAAGAATGCCTCGTCTGCGACAACAGGGGCCTTAGGAACAGCTTTCACCAACCCGGACATTGATTTCATCACCATCGCCGGGTTCGATCGACCGCATACTCTCCCTTATCTGGACTGGCACCCGACAATTGCCTACTTCGACCAGCCGGGCACCCCGCCGATTGCGGATCTGCGTGGGCCCGGCACCGGGGTGGTCGACACCCTTGTGGAGACGATACCCGATCCCGGCGTCATCAATCAGGTCCAGGCGGCGACAGCCATGGCGCCATTCGCCTTGGCAACGCCGCATCATGTTGGCGCAGCCACCATGGCCGCAATCCAGCCGTTCGGCGGGTGGGGCCTCGGCCCATTTACGGTATGGCAGGACGCCCACACAGGATTCGTCGACCGTCCGAAACCTCCACCTCAGGACGGCACCTTCCCGGGCCATCCCCCCAGTAACGACTTCTGACCGTGGCGCCAGCGGCCCGTGTCCTTTTCAGAGCCGGGTTCGAAAAATTTTAAGCTGTACGTGAGAACGAAACCATGACCGTGCTGATCATTTCGGCATTAGCCGATATCCATGCGCGGGCTGTCCTGGAAGCGCTGGCGGCCAGAGGACACACCGACACCGAGCTGCTCGACCTCGCCGAATACCCTACGCGCATGACGCTCTCGATGGAGTTTCAATGCGGGTGCAAACGCTTTTGGCTGCGTCGGCCTGGAATAGCCGACCTCGACCTTTCAACGATCCATGCGGTGTGGTGGCGGCGACCGCAGGCTTTCATTCTGCCGCCTCAGGTGAAGGACCCGGGCCATCAGCGCTTCGCTCTTTCGGAGGCGACGACGGCTTTCCAAGGCCTGTATCAGTCACTCGAGGTTACCTGGATCAATCAGCCCGGACGCGACAGCGCTGCGAACCATAAACCCTGGCAGCTTACCGTCGCACAGCGCATCGGCCTGACCATTCCAGACACGCTCATGACCAGCGACCCGGATGCGGCGCGGGAGTTCTGGCAGCGCCATTCAGGCGCGGTGATCTACAAGCAGTTCATCGCGTTACCAGATCTCTGGCGAGAAACACGGCGCCTCCGCCCGAATGAGGAGGAATTCGTAGAGCATATCCGGATTGCCCCTGTTATTTTTCAGCGTTATGTAGATGCAGTCGCCGATATTCGGGTCATCATCATCGGCGATACCATATTTGCTGCGGCGGCAGATGTGCGCGGGGCGGACTATCCCGACGATGTCAGAATGAACCTGAACGCAACCTATGCGCCCCACCAACTTCCCAAATCTGTCCGGCAGCACCTTTTCGCCCTCATGGGGGCCATGGGCCTCACTTACGGAGCGGCCGACCTCCGTCTCACATCCGAAGGCGAATACGTTTTCTTGGAGATCAATCCAGCCGGCCAGTTCCTCTATATCGAGCTGGCCACAGGCCAGCCGATTGCTGCAGCGCTTGCGCGTGAGTTGACTGCCAGAACCGATGAGGCTTGCTGAATCGCACTCCTCTCGACTTTCGCCAGGAATGCGCGTACCGGCATTGTCTCGTAAACCGGGTCGGGAGCCAGGGCCGGATGGGATATGACGTCGGCATGACTCCGCTCAGATCGCCGCCATCGCTACCCGCCCGAGATCATCCAGCACGCGATCTGGCTTTATCTCCGGTTCACCCTGAGCTCCCGCGATGTCGAGGAACTGCTCGCCGAACGAGGGCTCGACGACGAATATCTTTCGCGCGTGCGTGCCAGGGCGGCTTACCGGGGTTGCGGTGCCGGTCCATGTGGGGCGGCGCATGATCGTCCTGCAAAGATGGTACTCCCAAGGGAGTCGGGCGGGGAACTCCGGGTGAACGCAGTGGGCAGGTGCAGTGCCCCTTACTCGATATCTGGGATTCCCGAAATGGTCCGCTACTTGATCACTCGTTGAATTAGCGCGTTGCTCGGGAGGGCAGGGTCGAGCACTTTTCTGGCGCTTTCGACGCCCCCGATGGGGAACTTTTGCGGATCGACCAGCCCGAGTTGTGCCAATACTGAGGCTTGGTCCCAATAAATGTGCTCGTGGGCCAATTTCCCATCCCGGAATCGGACGATGACGACCAGGGCGACCTCCACCGGCAGACCAGTCGGCGGGATACCCGGTAGCATCCAGTCCATTTCGACACTGTGAGTAAATTTGATGACCATTTCATCGACAAGCTGATCCCTCCCGATAGTCCGGGAGATCGGGACCATCTCCATGTCGGGCGGCATTCGCGGGATGAAATGCGTTGCGTAGAACTCTCGCAACTCAACTTTGCCGCTGCCGCCAGTGAGGACGGGCACATGATCTACGTAGGCATTCTCCACCATCGTATCGAGCGTGTCCTCAGTGCTGCGGGTCTCAAACTCATGCCGGATATGGTCTTCCCACAGCCGAACCAAGTCGGTGTCGGCCTCTTTTTGTGCTTGCTTGCTCATGGCTTTTCCCCGCTAAACGCCTGGAGGTTGGAGCCAAGGGATGTGACTGCGGAAATCATTGCTCATGATAAAGCCCCATTTCGCTCGCGTCGAAACCAAATCAGCGCGCCGCGCCATCGTTGGGATCGCTGCGTAGTAGGGAGTCGAGGAATCCCCCGGCATGATGAGGTCCAATGCGTCATGGGCTTGTCGGCCGCAGGCGACGCAGTGCGTCTTTGCTCACTTGGGGATAGAAATCGCCGCCGCGAAACCTGGGCAGTGCATGCGTCCTGGCAAGTACCCGGATAATGTCGACGAACAGATCGACCGGCTATAGCTACCCGTGTCCCCGGCCGAGTCGACGATTATCGGCACACCGGGGCGTCGTGACGCAAGCAGCGGATCTCTCCCATCGGGATTCGCGCCCTTCGACCGTCGAACACCGTCATGCCCGTTCCAGGGCACCCGCAGCAGGGCGTTAAGCGACAGGATATCGGCGGACATCTGTCGCAGATACCGGCGTGACATCGTCTCGAGTTGCTCGGGTTCTTGAGCGCTATAGGAATACGCGCTCTTCCGCGATTACCATGTTGACGGCCTATGAGGAGCACGTCAGGAATTTCGGGGTCGATACGGCCATCTCGACAATGAGCGGGCGGAAAGAGCCGCCCGTTTCGAACCTGACACGCAGGCGGGAGAGATCGGTGAAGTTCAGTTTTTCGAGCGAGCAGGAAGAGTTCCGCTCCAACCTGCGCCGCTTGTTGGCAGACCGTTCGCCGACAAAGGAAGTGCGGCGATTGATGGAAACCGATCACGGCTACGAACGCGACGGCTGGCGCGCGATCAACACCGCGCTCGGCCTGACGGCGATCCGCATTCCCGAAGCCTATGGCGGCTACGGGTTTAGCTTTGGCGATCAATGCATTGTGCTGGAGGAGATGGGGCGCGCCCTGCTCTGCGCACCGTATTTTGCGATGGCGGTGCTGGCCGCCGGCGCCATCATGAATGCCGGCACCGAGGCGGAAAAGCAGGCGTTGCTGCCGGGCATCGCCGCCGGCGAGACGACCGCGACCTTGGCCTGGGTCGAGGACAACGGGCGCTGGGACGCCAAAGGCACGGCGCTGACCGCGACCGCCGAAAGCGGCGGAATCGTGCTGAACGGGCGCAAGAGTTATGTCGTCGACGGCCACACCGCCGACTTGATCGTCGTTCTCGCCCGCGCGGGGCAGGGCCTGTCATTGTTCACCGTCGACGGCAATGCCTCCGGGCTGACCCGCCAGGCCCTGAAATCGATGGACCCGACGCGCAAATTCGCCCGCCTCGAGTTCAACCGGGTAGCGGCCCGCCCGCTCGGTGCGGCCGGCGGCGCGGCGACCCCGTTCGCCCGCACGATGGTCGAGGCCGCGGTCTGTCTGGCTAACGAAATGGTTGGTGGGGCCGACAGGCTGCGGGAGGATGCGCTGGCCTATGCGATGATGCGCATGCAGTTCGGTAAGCCGATCTCTTCGTTCCAGTCGATGAAGCACAAGCAGGCCGATATGCTGCTGGAGGTGGAACTGGCCAAATCGGCCGCCTATTACGCCGCGGCCTCATTGGATGACGGGGATGGTGACGCGGCGGCCAACGCGCATCTGGCCAAGGCTTATGCCAGCGATGCGTATATGCAAACCGCCATTCACGCGGTGCAGATTCATGGCGGCATTGGCTTCACCTGGGACAATGACACGCATCTCTGGTTCAAGCGGGCAAAAGGCTCCGAGGTGTTGCTGGGTGATGCCAACTATCACCGCGAACTGATGCTACAGAACTGGCCGGCCTGAGGGCGAGCAAATGACCGAAATCAACGAAGACACCGTCCGCACCGAAGCCCGTGCCTGGCTGGACGCGAACTGGAACCCGGACTATGGGCTGATGGAATGGCGTCTCAAACTGGCCGAGTCCGGGTGGGGCGTCCCGCATTGGCCGTCGCGCTGGTACGGCCGCGATCTTCCGGTCGGCCTGGTGCCGGTGGTCGAGGAGGAATTCAAGCGCATCGGCGCGATCGGTGTTGCTAAGGTGGGGATCCGCACCCTCGCCGCCGCAACCATTCTCGCGCACGGCACCGATTGGCAGAAGGAGAAGTTCCTGCTGCGCATTCTGACCGGCGAGGATATCTGGTGCCAGTTGTTCAGTGAACCGGGCAGCGGATCCGACGTCGCCGGTGCGGTGACGCGCGCCGAGTTCCGGGGCAATCAATGGGTCGTCAACGGGCAGAAGGTGTGGACCACCAGCGCACACAAGGCGCATTGGGGATTGTTGCTGGCGCGCACCGATTGGGACGAACCGAAGCACCGGGGCCTGTCGTATTTCATCCTCGATATGAAGCAGCCGGGTGTGACGGTGCAGCCATTGCGGCAGATGAACGGCTATGCATCCTTCAACCAGGTGTTTCTTACGGACGCCAAGGTCGAGCCCGAGTTCCTCGTCTCCGAGGTCGGCAACGGCTGGGCGGTGACGACGACGACGCTGATGCATGAACGCCGCGGCGCCGACGGGCTGCGCAGCTGGGCAATCCCCTCCGACAAGCCGGGCCGCATCTATGAGGAGGAGCGGGAGGAAATTCGCACGACGATGGAGCCCTACAAGTGGTATCCGCAGCGTGCGGGCCGCGTCGATCTGATTCTTGAGCGGGCGCAGGCGACCGGGAGGATCAACGATCCGGTGATGCGGCAGGAGATCGCCAAGGTCCTGGCGATGTCGAAGGCCGCGGAATGGACCGCTCGCCGCGCCCGAACGGCGCAGGAGCAAGGGCGGCCGCAGGGCCCGGAGGGCTCCCTCGGCAAGCTGGCGTCCAGCATCATCGCCCGCGCAGCGGCGCGCGTGCATACATCGCTGCTGGGGCTGGATGCGCTGCTGACCGGCGACGACAGCCCGATGAGCGGGTTGCTGGCGGAGATCCTGGTGTCGGTGCCGGCCAGCTCGATCGCCGGCGGCACGGACGAGATCCAGCGCAACATCATCAGCGAACGCGTGCTGAAGATGCCGCGCGAACGGACCGGCGACACGGACAAGCCGTTCAAGGATGTTCCGCGAAATACAGTGGCCTAGGTGCGACTCGGGCCCAGCCGGAAGTCGGGACCGCAGGTCCCGAAGCAAAGTGACCCCCCTCTTCAACCAGGTCCCACGGGCGGCCCGCTCATGTCGCAGAGCCGAAGATTGCGAATTTCGAATTGCGCTCAGACCCTAATTCGCCAACAAAGCCGTGACTGATGTCGGGCCCCAGCGCGGCGGCCCGCAAGCCTGATCCGAGTACGTGGCCAGACAGGTTCAGTAGCAGCGCCGATTGAGGACGTTCTCTCAAAAGGAGATTGGTTGGTCGATGCTGTCCAACTGTCGCGATCGCAACAAGAGCTCAGGCGGTGACCGCAACTAAATACCGGCCCGCATGTCGCCTTTGCTGATGCAGTTGCCGTCGACATCGCGGGTCAGTTGCCCTACGGTGTAAACAATTTTGCCGCTGCCGTTTGGTCTTGACAACGGCGGCCCAGATGGCGCCGGCCGCCTTCAGTCACCGGTCGAGGTTTCTGGAAGGTGCGTTCAATCTGCGCGTCACCGTCACGACATGCGAGTAGGACGGCTTTCCGCCCGACATTCGGACATTGATGCCTTCCGGCTGAAACCGCTCGATCTAATAAAGAGTACTTTCCGTGTGGGTCGCACTGCGGCCTCCGGGAGCCAACGCCGGCACGCCCGGGCATGCCCCCCGGAGGGTGTGCTGGCCGTTGTGTGCCTGGACAATCCGCGCGACAATAGGGGGCACGACCCTATGGACTTCGCTGCCTACACTGGGACCCCAGGAGGAATGCCCATGGCGTTTGTCAGATGCTATACCGGCACGGATGGTCAGTCACACTTTGAGGACCTCGACCTGCTCCCACCTGACATGGAGAGGTCAATCGAGCAGGCCGCCAGCAGTATCACTTTCACGCGTTCGCCCAACGGCCGTTTCAGC